>CADAAM010000001.1 GCA_902785905.1 Oscillospiraceae bacterium
GTCGACGGAATAGTTGTTCTTGACCAGGATCGTCGAAACGGCTCGGGCCAGGGATTTTTCATCTTCGGCATACAGAAGTCTCATCGGGCTTCACCTCATATTTTATAAACGCTGATGAATACGCCTTTGCCGCATTCAATCATCATATATTTAAGCATACCACAGGCCATCAGAAAAATCATCAGTTTTGTTTTAAGTTGCTTTAGGGTTCGGCAGCTATGATGGACACAGAAAACAGAAAAGGAGTCTTTCAAATATGTCAAAGCGGAAGTCATCGTTTCTGCCGGTTTTTCTGTGCGCGCTGTTTCTTTTCACGGTATACGTGCTGCTCGACACATTTGTCATCGTGCGCAGACTCAAGGGGGCTGTGCCTCAAGGTGTGAGCGAGACCGCCGTATTCTCATCGGAGCCCATGCAGTTAAGCATCTCGCCGAAGGCAAGCGGTGTGTCGGAGCCTGTTCTGACCGACAGCTCCTACCATGACGGGAATATCTCCATTGAGATCACCGAGGATCGAATCGCAGACACCACCGTATATGTCGCCGACGTGCGTCTCTCCTCGGCAGAGTATCTCAAGACTGCCTTGGCTGAAAACACTTACGGACGGAACGTCACAGACACGACATCAAACATTGCCGGAGCGGTCGACGCCGTGCTGGCGATCAACGGAGATTTCTACGGCACACAGCAGAAAGGCTTTGTGATCCGCGGCGGAGTCCTCTACCGGAGTACCGCGAAAAAAGGCCCAGAGGATCTGGTGATCTATTCTGACGGCAGCTTCGGCATCATCCGGGAATCAGACATCACAGCACAGGAGCTTTTGGACAGCGGAGCGCAGGATGTTCTCAGCTTCGGCCCCGCGCTGGTCGAAAACGGCGAGATCTCCGTCTCGGTGAATGACGAGGTGGGCCGTGCCAGGGCCAGCAATCCTCGCACCGCGATCGCTGTAATCGACGAGCTGCATTATCTGTTCGTCGTTTCGGACGGAAGGACGAGTGAAAGCGAGGGGCTGAGTCTGTATGAGCTGGCTGCGTATCTGCAGAGCAGGGGCGCGCAGACGGCCTATAATCTTGACGGCGGCGGCTCTTCTACCATGGTATTCAACGGCGAGGTCGTCAACAATCCCACATCCGGGCGAAGCATCAAGGAGAGGAGCGTGAGTGACATTGTCTACATCGGATAATCCCGTTGAAGCGAAAAGGTATCTCGCCGTCATTGAGGCCTATCTGCTGGCGGCGGTGTGCTGTGCCCTCTTCGGCGCGGTCTACGAGCTTTTCAGCCACGAGGTCTATTCCTGCTTCATGATCTACGCCTTTGCGTTCCCGCTCCTGCTCGGCGCAGTCCCCTTTTTCCTGATGCTGAAACACGAAAAGCACTTTCCCGGAAAAGGCGCAGACCTTATCCATGCCGGCGTTGCAGCATGGACTGTCGGCAGCATCCTGCAGGGCGTGCTGCAGATTTACGGGACAAGCAGTCCCCTCACCGCGTTTTACTGGGCCGCAGGCGGGGTGCTGCTTTCCATCGGATGGCCGCTGACAGTCAAATCACTTGTCACGCGGGATTAATACGAATCTCTCATAGAAACATACCAAGCTCTGCGGTCATACTTGTGCCGTGCTTCTTGACCGGCTATGGTCATACACAATCCTGCCCGCAAATCCATTTTAGCATAAAAGTGCTTTCGGTTTTCTAAAACACGACAAGCCGCCTTTCAGCCAAGCTGTTTCATTTCATGCCGTTCAGAGCAGCCGCAGAACAGGCGCTGTGGGGATGTTGTCCTTCACAGCGCCTGTTCTTATCTTGTGTCTGTCTTAAATGCGTCTCCCGCTTTACTTTTTGATATGGTAGCAGAGATCAAAGGCAAAGCCGGAGGGAGAGACCAGCATGGCGGACCTGGAGCTCTCCTGTTCAATGACGCGTCCGGAGGGGCAGGTGAAGCCCTTCGCAAGAAGAAATTCGTATGCCTCTTCAAAATTGTCCACATTCATGCGGATGATCGTCATGTCGTGCGGCACGTTGGCCTGCGCCACATCCACATGAAAGCCGTTTGCATCCTTCAAGGTGACGTTGGAGATGTTTCTGTTGTCAATGTCTGTATTGTTGTGGCGTCTCTCAAAGCCAAGGGCCTCGAATAGCTCGATAGCGGGAGCCGCGTTCTTCGTGACGATCAGCGGGTTAAAGCTCGTGATTTTCATCTACAATTCTCCTGAAAATTATTTCATACCGATCTTCCATAGAGAGCGGTATAATAAGCAGATCTCCGTCGGCGAAGGTATTGAAGCTCTTAATTCTTTATATGTTTTGCGGTGAATTACTTGTTGCCGGAGGGGATGGGGATGAGCTTGGCGACAGCCGCGGCGAAGTTGGACATCGGCATGGTCTGCACGGTCACGACGCCCGGGCCGGTGACGACGGTGTTGAAGAGATCCTCTCCGCCGAAGAGCGCGTTCTTCACGCCCTTGATCGACTGGATATCCATGCTCACGGACTGCTCCATCATGGCGAGATGGCCCGTGGAGATGAGCATCTTTTCACCGGCCTTGAGGCTGTAGTTGATGGCGGAGCCGTCGATCTCCAGCAGCACGGTGCCTTGGCCGGAGAGCTTCTGCATGATAAAGCCCTCGCCGCCGAAGAGCGCGGTCCCGATCTTTTTCTGGAAGAAGACTTCCATATTGATGCCGGTGGTCATGGCGAGGAAGGCCTTCTTCTGGATGATGATGGGCTTGTCCGGGGTGATCTCCACCGCGATGATATTGCCGGGGAAGCAGGAGGTGAAGGCAATCAGCCCGCTGCCGCCTTTTGCGGTGTAGGTGTTCTGGAACAGGTTCTCGCCCGAGAACATGCGGCCGAACATCTTGCCGAGACCGCCGGCCGAGGTCTGCATCTCCATGTTGGGGGTCATCCAGCTCATGGCGCCGGATTCACAGATCATGGACTCGCCGTCTTCCAGCGCGCAGATCGCCACAGGCATATTATCGCCCTGAATTTTGTACTTCATGGTGTATTCTCCTTTAACAAATGATTTTCAATTGTGTCGTCCGGGAGGGGCGGGTGTCCCTCACCCCGGGACGCAGGTTTATTTGAGTGTAGCGAGCTTTGGCAACTCTGTCAACCCCATTTTAATCATTCTGCCGTATCATGCCCTTTCGTATGTATCTCTGTTCGCTCCGATATTCCGAACCCGCTGCAGCAATCGCCCATGCTGCGCATTCACGCGGCCGGAGCGGTTCTGGCGACGGGCAGGCAAATTCAATTCTCATTTTGCCATAGACGGACGTTACTTTACTTCAACAAGTTCAATGCGGAAATTCAATTCTTTTCCCGCCATCTCATGGTTTGCGTCAAAGGTGATCGTGTTCTCATCCTTCGCCGCAACAGTCACCGGGAAAGGCCGACCGTATTGATCCTGCAGGTAAACGCGTTGTCCGGCCGTGAGCCCCTCGGCCCCGGGAAGACGGGCAGTCTCCACGGTAAAGATAGCAGCGGGATCGACCTCTCCGTATGCCTCATCCGGCGTCAGGTGGATATCCACGGCCTGACCGACATCCATATCCGCAACGGCCGCGTCAAAACCCTTGATCATCATACCGGCGCCGCACACGAATTCCAGCGGCTCTCCGCGATCATAAGAGGAGTCAAACTGTGTGCCGTCGTTGAAGGTGCCGCGATAGTGCGTCCTGCAGGTCTTGCCGACATTCTTTCCCTTCGGCTCTGCGCGGCAGTCTCCGTGTCCGCAGTCATGCTCGCCGCAGCCGTTTTCATGGCAGTCGTGTCCTTCCCCATGGTGATCGCAGTTTGCCCCGGTATTGACGAGCTCACCGCGCAGATAGGCTTCCACCGCCTGATCCGCATCCCCTTCGGCTCCGGCGCAGAGCTCGATCCCTCTTTCGGCAAGCGCCGCCTGCGCACCGCCGCCGATACCGCCGCAGATCAGGACATCGATTTTTCGCTCATCCAAAAGCGCCGCAAGAGCGCTGTGGCCGCTGCCGTTTGAACCGATGATTTCCGTGCCTGTTACTTTTCCATCTTCGACCTCATAGATTTTGAACTCCTCGGTGTGGCCAAAATGCTGGAATACCTGTCCGTTCTCATAGGTTACTGCGATTCTCATATTCTGTCTCCTTCGTTTTTGTTTTTTTCTCTGATACCGCAAACTGTGTCTGAAAAGACCTGTCAGGAAGAGTACTTCGGTAAATATCTGTGTAAGCGGCGCATATATCCCCGGCCGCATGCGGAACGCCGTTGGAAGCTTCCAATAATCGGTAAGCTACCCCAAAAACAGAGGAATAAAGCGTTGTCTCCGAATAGCCGTTTCTCAGATAAAACTGCAATCTGCGATTGCGAAGAGTCTTGTCATCAAAGCTGTTTGCCTGTTCCGGGTCCTCCACCTCGACGATAACGCATCTCTCTTTTTCCATACCGACTGACAGTTGCTTCAGGAAGATCGATCCGAGGCCCTCGTTTCGCCGATCTTCTTTTATGGCAAAATAGTCCAGAAGAAAGTACTTTCCATTTCTGACAAAGAACGCATAGCCAACGATTTTTTCACCGTCAAACAATCCATAACAATCATATGTTCCTTTCTCCCAGGATTCTTTCATAGACGAAAGAGGCTTGCGTTCATCCTCCGCAAAGTCCTTTACAAGTCTGCTCTTATACAGACTCTCAACCTGGCTGAAGTCCGTCAGCCCTCGTGTCAGATAGTTCATTTAACTCTCCGCTGCTTATTTTGACGTTTTCGTCTCTCTGTATGAGCGTCTTGTCTTAGCATGATCAAAGCTCATCTCCAGGCTGGCATTTTGACCGTCATCCTTGAGCGTGAAGGCTGCCGCATACGGCTTTCCGGCCTTGGATACAAGCCCGCTGACAGTGATGCTCTCCCCTTTCAGGAGCTTTCTCGCCATGGCTGCGCTGATCGTCTTGTGCCCGGTTGCCAGAATGGCATTGCTTTTCCAGATCGTGAACGAGCAGGGATTCTCTTGATCCCTGTACCCGACACAGCCAAAGCCCTTTCGTCCCTCAATCACATTGCGGCCGCAGCGCGGGCATTTTCCGATCGGCGCTGCCTCGACCTTGTCAGGCAAGCTGACCGAGGCCGACGCTTTGATCCTGTCCACCGACTTTCGGACAAAGTCCTCCATGATCATGCGATACCGGGAAGCGGATATTTCTCCGCGCTCGACCTGGGACAGTCCTTTCTCCCAGGAGGCCGTCATCTTCGGGCTCAGCATCTGCGGGACGGTCTCGGAGACGAGTTTGCAAAGAGCCTCCCCGATCGCCGTCGGCGTGATGATCTGGGTTTTCCGGTTCAGGGAAATGTACTTGTCCTGTTCGAGCTTTGAAATAATTTCCGCTCTGGTTGCGGAGGTTCCGATCCCGCTGCCCTTGATCTGTTCCCGAAGCTCTGCGTCGTCGATCAGCTTGCCTGCGCCTTCCATGGCCAGGATGATGGAGCCGGAGCTATATCGTTTCGGCGGCTGGGTAGTGGAGTTCTCGACCTTGAATTCAGCTTTTACAGTCTCGCCTTCTCTGAGATTTCGGAGGCCTTCTTTGGACTGATCCTCATCATCTCCGTCCTCCTTCTTCGGCTGGCTGCAGATAGCCCTGTATCCCGGCTCAATAAGTGTCTTCTCTGAAGCAAAGAACATCTCACCGTTTCGGTGCCTGAGCTCAACGTTTACTTTGCTGAAGACGGCCGGCGGATAGAAAATTGCCAGAAAGCGGCGGGCAATCAATTCATAAACCTTCTTTTCGAAATCGCTGAGACGGCTGTACTCCTTTGCGCCTTCTCCTGTCGGGATGATGGCGTAGTGGTCTGTGATCTTGCTGTCGTCCACATACTTTCTGTCCTTCGCAATGGTCCTGTGCCAGCCGTTTGAAAGCACGGTGTCCGTCTCATTCTGCCAGCCGGTGATTTTTCCGAGGCCGAGGATATTATTCTCGATTTCCTTACAGACGGCAGCGGAAAGGACTCTGGCATCGGTTCTGGGATAGGTCGTGAGCTTTTTCTCATAGAGGCTCTGCGCAAGCTCCAATGTCTGTGACGGAGAAATCTTAAAGCGCTTTGTACACTCCGCCTGCAGCTCTGCCAGGTTGAACAGAGCGGGAGCCTGCTGCTTCTCGGTTTTTCGTTCGAGCTTCGTGATGGTCAATTCGGGGTCACGCTGAAGCTCGGCGGCCAGGGCATCAGCTGTTTCTCTCTTTCTCAGGCCGTTTTCGCCGTAGAGCTCTCCGCTTTCTTCAAAATAACGGGTGCCTTTGACTGCCTTCCAGTGGCTCGCCCAGTCTCCGTGCAGGGCATTGATCTTATAGAAATCCTCCGGTCTGAAATCCCGGATCTCCCGTTCACGGTCCACGACCATGCCCAGAACGCAGGTCATGACGCGCCCCACCGCAAGCGGGATATATTTGGACGAGTCGATCCGCTTGTTAAACGCACTGCCGTATTTGCATGACAGGGCTCTCGAGAGATTGATGCCCACAGCAAAGTCCGCGATTGCGCGCTCATAGGCTGCATCCGCGAGGGCATCATACGCTGAAGACGGTTTGGCGTCCCGCATCCCCCGTTTGATTTCACTGTCCGTCTGAGAGTCGATCCAGACACGGCGGATCGGCTTTTTGCCCTCAACACCGGCCATGCGATATACAAGACGCTGGATGTACTCGCCTTCCCGTCCGGAGTCTCCGGCGTTATAAATGACCGAGATGTCCCGGCGATTCAGCAATTCCTTTACGATCTTATACTGCTTCGCTGTTTTCTTCAGGACCTCATAGCGATAACGCGCTGGCAGAAACGGCAGCGTGTCCATGCTCCACTTTTTGAGCGCCGGGTCGTAGGCTTCGGGATAACTGAGACTGACCAGGTGCCCGACGCACCAGGTAATGACCCATCTGTCGTTTTCTATATAACCATCCCGGCTGCCGCTTACCCCGAGCGCAGAGGCAAATTGTCTGGCAACGGATGGCTTTTCGGTTATAATGATGGCTTTATCCAACATGTTCTCCTTTGTACCTGTTTGTCTGCCGATTTGTTATTGTACCCGAAGCAGCTTTTTTCGTCAACTTCTATACTCTGATGAATTGCACGCTTTCTGTGACTTTAATAATTTCCGGGCTTGCCCTAACGACAGATCTGTGCTATCCTTTCGTCTTGTGGTTTGCGTCAATGACGTATTTGATGATCACGGGGAGAGTGAAAATCCGATGAATTCTGCCGGAGCCGCAGAAACGCAAGGCCAACTGCCCGCCGATGATGATTTCATCTATGAACTGCTGGCCGAGATGAGACTGCCATAGCCGATTCCTTCGATAGCAGCCTCCGCGCGCACAATACTGTCACGACCATGAGTCGGTACCGCGCAGACTGCGGTACCGGCTCTCTTTTATAGCTGAGGGAAAGATCATCAGTAAATCTGCTCTCTTGCTGCCTTTCTTACTCAGAGCTCGGATGTATATCTTGTATTGAATTTTATATATTACAATTAACAATTTCTTCACAGAATTTTTAGCACTCACTCTTGACGAGTGCTAAAGCCTGTGCTATAACATACTCGCAAGCGGGAAAGAGCTTCGGAACTGGGGTTCCGATTGTCCTCATCTCCCCTTGCGGCATATACTACAGCAAAAGCCCTGAACAGAATCCAGAACCAAAAATTGAAGGAGGTTTGACTTATGTTGTTCATGCCTGGTATTTTTGGTGAGGATTTAATGGATCGTTGGTCGAGTGACATGGATCGGGAGTTTTCCCGGATGGAGAAGCCTCTCTATGGTCACGACGCCAGGAACCTGATGAAAACAGACGTGCGGGAGCACGACGATGGCTTTGAGCTTGATATTGAGCTGCCCGGCTTCCACAAGGATGAAGTTCTGCTCAGCCTTGAAAACGGGTACCTGAACATCACAGCGGTGAAGAGTCTGGATAAGGATGAACAGGACAAGAAGTCCGGGAAGATCATCCGTCAGGAACGCTGCGCCGGCAGCATGAGCCGCAGCTTCTATGTCGGTGAGGATCTCACCGAAGAGGACATCAAGGCGAAGCTGGAACACGGTGTACTGACGCTGCAGATTCCGAAGAAGGAAGCAAAACCGCAGCTGCCTGAAAAGAAGTATATCGCCATCGAAGGCTGATTCGTTTTTGAAGAAGCGTCCCGCCGGATGTTGGCGGGGCGCTTTTCCTTTACGGCTGCTCTTGAACAGCCGTATATCAGATCATCATATTTCAGGAGGAATCCATTATGCAGGAAGTCAAACGCCCCAAGCAGCCCTTGATCTTTTACTATGTTGTCATGATCCTTGTCATTCTGCTGTTTAACTGCATTATTGCCCCGTATTTTGCTGGGAAAGCGATCAGCGATGTAGACTATGGCACCTTTATGACGATGACCGAAAACGGAGAGATCGGCAAGGTACAGCTGCAGCGCAACCAGATCATTTTTACGGCTAAAGACGAATCCAAAATCTACCGTACCGGCGTGATGGATGATCCCGGTCTGGTAGACCGCCTCCATGCATCCGGCGTGGTCTTCACAAGCGAGATCGTAGAGGAGACCTCTCCCCTTGCGTCTCTGCTTCTGTCGTGGCTGCTGCCGCTCGCTATTTTCGTTGTGCTCGGGCAATTCATGTCCAAAAAGCTGATGGACAAGGCCGGCGGCGGTGCTGGCTCCATGATGTTCAACATGGGCAAATCCAACGCCAAGGTCTATGTCAAATCCTCCGACGGCATCCGTTTCAGCGATGTCGAGGGTGTTGACGAGGCGGAGGAGAATCTGCAGGAGATCGTGGATTACCTTGAAAACCCGGAGAAATACCGGGAGATCGGTGCCTCTATGCCGAAGGGTGTTTTGCTTGTCGGCCCTCCGGGCACCGGCAAGACCATGCTCGCCAAGGCGGTCGCTGGCGAGGCCAACGTCCCCTTCTTCTCCATGTCCGGCTCGGAATTTGTGGAGATGTTCGTCGGCATGGGTGCCTCCAAGGTGCGCGATCTGTTCCGCCAGGCCAAGGAGAAGGCCCCCTGCATTGTCTTCATTGATGAAATCGACGCCATCGGCCAGAAGCGCAGCGGCGGGCAGTACGGCGGCAACGACGAGCGTGAGCAGACCCTCAACCAGCTGCTCACCGAGATGGACGGCTTTGACGGCAGCAGCGGCGTCATCATCCTTGCCGCCACCAACCGGCCCGAGTCCCTTGATCCGGCGCTTACACGCCCCGGTCGTTTTGACCGCCGCGTGCCGGTGGATCTGCCCGACCTCAAGGGACGTGAGGCGATCCTGAAGGTTCACGCCAAGAAGATCAAGGTCGCCGACGATGTGGACTTTCTGCAGGTTGCCCGCATGGCCTCCGGCGCCTCGGGCGCGGAGCTTGCCAATATTGTGAACGAAGCCGCTCTGCGCGCGGTGCGTGACGGGCGCGGCTTTGCCACGCAGGCAGATCTGGAGGAGAGCATCGAGGTCGTCATCGCGGGCTATCAGAAGAAAAACGCGATCCTTACAGACCACGAAAAGAAGATCGTCGCCTACCATGAGATCGGCCACGCGCTCGTCGCCGCAAAGCAGACGAACTCCGCACCGGTCCAGAAGATCACCATTATTCCCCGTACCTCCGGTGCCCTGGGTTATACGCTGCAGGTGGATAATAATGATCACTACCTGATGAACAAGCAGGAATTGGAGAACAAGATCGCAACATACACCGGCGGCCGCGCCGCGGAAGAGCTGGTATTCGGCTCCGTCACCACAGGTGCCGCCAACGATATCGAGCAGGCTACCAAGCTTGCCCGCTCCATGATCACCCGCTATGGCATGAGCGAGGACTTTGACATGGTGGCCATGGAGACCGTCACGAATCAATATCTCGGCGGCGATACCTCCCTTGCCTGCTCAGCGGAAACGCAGAGCAGGATCGACGAGCAGGTTGTCGCTCTGGTGCGCAAGCAGCATGAGAAAGCCTTAAGCATTTTGACCGAAAACCGCGCAAAGCTTGATGAGCTTGCGAATTATCTCTATGAGCACGAAACAATCACCGGCGAAGAATTCATGCAGATTCTGAACGCGGCGTAAGACAGATTGCCAGGCGTTTTGACATCGGTTAAGAATTTCATATGCTCTTCCCCGACATGCCCCACGTCATGATCGGAAGAAAAAGGTCCGCGGCAAAAAGTCGCAGACCTTTTTCTTTATTTGTGTCAAGTCGGCCCGCCGCTCGATGATTCGGCGTAAAGCGTCGTTTGAGAGAAGCGAAGCGTATGATCATTCTCTGTTCAAAAATCCGAGATACTCGTCAAAGGCGTTGAAAAGCATGTCCCCGGAGCAGACCGGCAGCACCATGTCTGTCTCCCCTACCGGGCAAAAATCGAAGAAGTCCGCCGCGCACGTCAGCACGAGCACCGGAATCACCTCATACGCGGGGCCGAACACGATTTCCAGATACGGTACATACTTGGCGGACTGCAGAATCTCCTTCGGGTCGATCCTGTCCTTCATCTTAAACTCCAGCGCGAAGACCCGATTTTCGGTGATGACCAGCACATCCGCATAGATTCTGACAGTTCGGGAGCGCTTGAGCCGCAGCTCGAAAGCGATCTCCCAATTCAGACACGCCTCGCCTGCCATCTCCAGAAGATCGTCAAAGAGCCTTCGCATCTGCTCCCGACAGTCCCGGAAGGAGTGGAACAGGCCGCGCGTGTCGTTGAGATTTCTCCCGATGTCTGTACAGCCCTCGGTCAGCCTTTCCAGCCATTCCACCTCGGATAGATCCATGAACTCGCCCACGCTGCCGTAATACCCGGCAAATACCTGCAGACCGATATGCGGTCTCGCCTGTCTGACGAGCCCGTGCCAGCGGTATTCCCGATCCTGCCAGCACAGCTCCTTCATCAGCGGCGAGCTGTAGAGCACATGATTGACAGTTTGATGCTCGAGGCCGAGCTCCCGCGCGATCTCCCGGGCTTTCAAGCCGTCGCTCTGGCAAATGAGCGCGCAGATTGCCCGTTCCGTCTCCTGTGTCTTCATCACTCGCTCCACTCCGGCAGCCGTATATTTCTCGCCATCCGGAATCTGCACTCCCCTTCTGTGTTCATAAGCCGGGATACCTGTTCCCCTGTGTCAGCCGTGCTTCTTTGCGCGCTGGCGGAATCCATGGCCTCCTGCAGGGTGACGATGCCCGCGTTTATATTTGAGCAAGGTCTCTTTCTCGATGCAGATTCTGTCCCCTGCTTTCCGTGAAAAAGCTGTTATCTCAGCTTATGCCTTTTTGTCGGGAACCGCTGCGGCGCTCTGCTCCGCCGATGTACCGGTCCCGACGAATGCGTCGATCAGCTGTGCATATCGGGACAGGTCTTCCGGAACACCCTCAATCGGGGGCAGCAGGATCAGTCCGTCCCGGTTCACAAAGAGCGTCGTGGGCAGCACGGTGAGAAACAGCTTTTCTTCCATCCCTTCAAAAGGCAGAAGATTGAGATACTCCGCGTCTCTCTCGGCCAGGATTTCCCTGCAGGTGTCGGGCTCTTCATCCGCATCAACGCAGATCCCGATGATGGCGGCGTCCCTGCCTTCAGCCTCAAGGCTGCGGGCGAGCTCGCCGAGCTCCGGCATCTCCGCCTTGCAGGGGCCGCACCAGGTAGCCCAGATGTTGACCATCGTGAGTCCATGGGCGGCAAAAAGCTCCTCGCTCTTCACAACATTGCCGTCGAGATCGGTGGTCTCAAACTGCAGGACCGTGCCAAAGAGATCCGCGCTTCCAGAATGGGGCTCAAAGTACTCGGCGTTTTTCAGCACGTCGACGAGAGAGCTCTGCAGAGCGCGATACTCCTGCGCATATTCGGGAGAGAGTTTCTCTGCAAAATCTTCGTAAGTACCCGGGTCAGTGATGGCAAAATAGGTGATATCGCCGTTCTTCCCGACCTGGGTAAAGGCGTCTTCTTCCGTACCTTCAAGACCGATTTCATGAATCAGATCCGCGGCGCCGCGATCTTTGTCAATTCCGAACACAATGAGCAGCGTGCCCATCGCGTCCAGGACTTTTGCCGTATCTTCCGCCGTCAGTTCCCCGTTTTTAGTCTTCTCGTTAAGGGCGTCCGACTCTTCTTTCGGGAAAGCATAGTAGTCGAACATCATGGTATAGATGCCGTCCTTCACCGCGGGGAAAGGATTCGGCATGAAGATGCCTTTGGTATTGCTGAATTCTTCGGGATAAAGGAGCGTAAAGCCCATTTTGTCCCAGGTCTCCTTTGTGCCCTCGGCGAAGGCAGGGACGCCGAAGGAAAAGGCCATAAGAATAACGAGTGCAGCGGCAAGGATTTTTTTCATGATTTCAGCCTCCTTTTTTGTTGTTTCATTCATGAAACAGATCACAGGTTTTTCGACTTTCCATCTTCCGAATATCAATTCGTTTGTCATTTTATCGCAGAACATACGCCGAGACAAGCTTTGAACAGCAGCTTGCTGTGTCTTGGGCAGCTTTTGAGGGCATATCGGCAGGCATAGTTTGCGTAATCATGTCATGACGTCCCCGGGACAGGGCGTCACGCCGCCTGACCGCCCTTCCCTCCGAACCGGTCGAACAGCAGAGGATAGAGCGCGATGTCAGCAAAGAGGATGACGGCGTAGCGCAGCGCGCGCACGAGACAGGCGGCGAAGACCCCGGAGTCGAGAAATTCCGGGGAAAACGGCAGCTTCAGGAGCTTGTTCAGCGCAAAATAGATGGCGGCACCTCCCGCAAGACGGAGAATGATCTTCCACCAAACCCGCGTATTTTGGAAACGCACATAGTTCTCCTCAAACAGATCGGCGAGGAAAAAGCCGAACGTCATTCCGTATCCGGTATAAAAATCATTGCTTTTGCAGTAAAACCAGCCTGGGAGCATGGCGGCCAGCAGGATCAGATAGGGAACCCAGCGGCTCTTGAATTTTCTGATGAACCACGGCGTGAAGAAGATGATCACGACGCCCAGCAGCCAGCCGGCCAGCACATCCGTCGGGTAGTGCACACCGAGGCAGAAGCGGCTGAATCCGACCAGAAGCGGGATCACGACCGCCAGGACCCGCACCCATGTTTTTCGATACCAGCGCCCGACCGTGCCGTAGGCCGCGGCCGCGTTGGAGGAGTGGCCGCTCGGAAAAGAGTAGCCCTGGGCCGCGAGATCCATAATGTCCGCGGAGGCGTCAACGGGCTTGAGACATCGGATTTGGGGATCGGCCATGTAAGGCCGCAGGCGCAGCGCGATGTTTTTGAACATCGGGTTGCAGACAATCTCCACGCAGATATTCCGGCCGAGAAGCTTTCCGAGCTCTTTGTCATAGCACCAGTAGAAGAAGCCCAGCACCAGGATCAGCAGCAGCTCCTCTCCGAACATGGAAAAGAACGACGCCAGCGCGGTCCCCGCCGCGCCCATATGCGCCTGCAGCCAGATGATCAGCGTGTCTTCCCAGGCAAAAGAGAAAGCGTTTCCCATTTTGAACTTGTCCTCCTGCCCCCCGCACGAAGCTCCATGGCCCTTGGCCGCACAACCTTTCGCGCCGGTTTGATTTATGAGAATATTGTACCAAAGGCTGCCGGAGAAAGCAAGACAGAAGTACCTCTCGCGCTCTTTCGCATCCCCGGTCTCCGAAAGAGCACGGAATGAGCGTGTATCGTTTTTTCCAAAGAACACCAGCAGGCCTAGGTTCAGACGTTCTTTTTCTGTCTATTTCGCCGATTGACAAGGCGCGTGTGATGACATTATAATACGCACAATTCTTTAGGAGGACTTGTGAATGCTGTTTTTTGACAAGGCCAAAAGAATCCGTACCGATGAGGAGAAAACGCCTTTCATTGGGGATTACTGCGCGGCATTGGACCGCCTGAACGATCCTGAATATACCCTTCTGCCCGGTTTCTGCGACGTGCATGTGCACTTTCGCGAGCCGGGTTTTTCTTATAAAGAGACGATCTCCACGGGCAGCCTCGCCGCCGCGCACGGAGGCTATACGAGTGTGTGCACAATGCCGAACCTCAAACCCGTCTGCGACAGTCTTGATCATCTGGCCATGCAGGAGGAGCTGATCGCACGCGAGGCGCTGATCGAGGTGAGACCCTATGCGGCGATCTCGCTCGGGCAGAAGGGCGAGGCGCTCAGCGACCTTGAAGCGCTCGCGCCTCATGTCGTCGCCTTTTCGGACGACGGGCACGGCGTGCAGTCCGAAAGCCTCATGCGGGAGGCCATGGTTCGCGCGAAGGCACTCGGCAAGCTGATCGCCGCCCACTGTGAGGACAACAGCCTGCTCCGCGGCGGCTATATCCACGACGGGCACTACGCGGCCGCGCACGGACACCTCGGCATCTGCTCGGAGAGCGAGTGGCGGCAGATCGAGCGCGACCTGCGTCTGGCGGATGAAACCGGCTGTGCGTACCACGTCTGTCATATTTCCACAAAGGAGAGCGTCGCTCTCATCCGGGAGGCCAAGCGCTCGGGCGTGGATGTGACATGCGAGACCGCGCCCCACTATCTTCTGCTCGACGAGGACGATCTTCAGGAGGACGGGCGCTTTAAGATGAATCCGCCGCTGCGCGCGCGGGAGGACCGCGAAGCGCTGCTGGAAGGATTGTTTGACGGGACGGTGGACATGATCGCCACCGACCACGCGCCGCACAGCGCAGAGGAGAAGGCCGGAGGTCTGGCCGGGAGTGCCTTCGGCGTTGTCGGACTGGAGACGGCCTTTCCCCTGCTCTATACCGCTCTGGTAAGACCGGGCCTGCTGTCTCTCGGTACGCTTGTCGATCTGCTCTGTGACAGGCCGCGGGCGCGTTTCGGGCTTCCGCCCGGCAACTCGTTTTCCATTTGGGACTTCGGGACAAACTATCGTATAGACCCCGGCGCGTTTCTCTCGCGCGGGCACGCCACGCCCTTTGCAGGGCGTAAGGTTTACGGACGGTGCATGCTGACCGTCTTTGAGGGCAAAATCGTTTATCGGGAGGAGATCAACTGATATGGCAAAACGCACTGATATCAAAAAGGTACTCATTATCGGCTCCGGGCCCATCGTCATCGGCCAGGCGGCAGAGTTTGATTACGCCGGCACGCAGGCCTGTCTTGCGCTCAAGGAGGAGGGCTACGAGGTCGTTCTCGTCAACTCCAATCCCGCGACGATCATGACCGACACCGCTATCGCCGACAAGGTCTACATGGAACCGCTGACTCTCGATTATGTGGCGAAGATTCTCCGCTACGAGCGGCCAGACGCGATCGTCCCCGGAATCGGCGGACAGACGGGCCTGAACCTCGCCATGCAGCTTGAGCGCAAGGGCATCCTGCGCGAGTGCGGCGTCGAACTGCTGGGCACCAGCAGCCGGAGCATCGAGCGCGCCGAGGACCGGGAGCTCTTTAAGGAGATGTGTCAGGCCATCGGTGAGCCGGTCATCCCTTCCAAGATCACCTACGATCTTGAGCAGGCCAAATGCGCCGCCGCCGAGATCGGCTATCCTGTGGTTCTGCGCCCTGCCTTCACGCTCGGCGGCACCGGGGGCGGCTTTGCCAACAACGAGGAGGAACTTGTGGAGATCGGCACCAACGCTTTCCGCCTCTCCCCCGTCTCCCAGGTGCTGATTGAAAAAAGCGTCCGCGGCTACAAGGAGATCGAATTTGAGGTCATGCGCGACTCCAACGACCGTGCCATCACGATCTGCGGCATGGAGAACGTCGACCCCGTCGGCGTTCACACCGGCGACTCCATCGTTGTTGCGCCCATTCTCTCCCTCAATGAGCATGATCTGAAGATGCTCAACGACAGCGCGCTGAAGATCATCCGCGAGCTGAAGATCGAGGGCGGCTGCAACGTACAGTTTGCGCTCAATCCCGAGAGCAGCGAATACTTTCTTATTGAGGTCAACCCCCGCGTCTCCCGCTCCTCGGCGCTCGCCTCCAAGGCCAGCGGCTATCCGATCGCCCGCGTGACGGCCAAGATCGCCCTCGGCCTGTCGCTGGAGGAGATCCCCGTCGCCGGCGGCAATGCTGCGATGGAGCCGCGCCTGGACTACTATGTTGCCAAGTTCCCGCGCTTTCCCTTTGACAAGTTCCCCGACGCGCCGAATACGCTCGGCACCCAGATGAAGGCCACGGGCGAGGTCATGGGGATAGGCTCGACGCTTGAGGAGTGCTTCCTCAAGTCCGTCCGCTCGCTCGAGACCGGCGTGTGCCACCTCCACAGCCGCAAGTTTGACAGCTTCTCCGACGAGCAGCTTGTGAGCTATCTCGGCGAATACCGCGACGACGGCATCTTTGCTGTCACGGAGCTGCTTCGCCGCGGCGCGACGATCCAACGGCTGCATGAGATCACGATGATCACGCCGCTCTTTCTCGAGTCGCTCGGCCGCATTGTGGAGATGGAGCGCCGCCTGTCCGCTCATGTAAACGACGTGACGACTCTCCGCGAGGCAAAGGTCATGGGCTTTTCCGACCGCGCGGTCGCCGCGCTCTGGAATCTCAGCGAGCAGGAAGTATACGAAAAGCGCAAAAAGCGCGGGATCGTACCCGTCTTCCGCATGGTGGACACGCTGCACACCGGAAAATACATTGCCTATCTCTACTCCTCCTACAGCGGGGTCAACGAATCCCGGCTCACGGACAAGAAAAAAGTGCTGGTCCTTGGCGCGGGACCGATCCGCATCGGCCAGGGCGTGGAATTTGACTACTCCACCGTTCATGCGGTGCAGACCATCAAGCGCAGCGGATACGAGGCCATCATCGTAAACAATAACCCCGAGACCGTCTCCACCGACTACACCACCGGCGACAAGCTCTACTTTGAGCCTCTGACCGTGGAGGACGTGATGGCGATCATCGACTTTGAAAAGCCCGAGGGCGTGATCGCCTCTCTGGGCGGGCAGACCGCCATCAACCTCGCCCAGCCGCTGATGGAGCGCGGGGTCAAGCTCATCGGCACAGACTGCGCCGCCATCGAGCGCGCCGAAAACCGCGACAGCTTTGAAAAGCTGCTGCTGGAGCTGGACATCCCCCAGCCGCCCGGAGCCGCCGTCACGAGCATCGAGGACGGCGTAAAAGCCGCCGCCGACATCGGCTACCCCGTCCTTGTGCGGCCGAGCTTCGTCCTCGGCGGACGGGCGATGGAGATCGTCGCCAACGAGGACATGCTCCGCCACTATCTCAAGACCGCCGTGGAAATCGACGCCGACAAGCCTGTACTGGTCGACAAGTACATTCTCGGCAAGGAGGTCGAAATCGACGCGATCTGCGACGGACGGGACGTGTTTGTACCCGGCATTATGGAGCTGGTGGAGCGCACGGGCGTCCACTCGGGCGACTCGATCAGCGTCTATCCCACGGTCTCCATCTCCAACAAGGTCAAGGGCGTGATCCTGCAATACGCCAAAAAGCTCGGCCTCGGAATCGGGATCGTCGGGCTCTACAACATTCAGTTCATTGTGGACAAGGACGAGCGCGTCTACATCATTGAGGTCAACCCCCGCTCGTCCCGCACGGTGCCCTTCCTCTCCAAGGCCACGGGCTGGTCGCTGGCCGATATCGCCACCGAGGTCATCCTGGGCAAGAGCCTCAAGGAGCAGGGCATCTTCGACCTCTATCCGGAGGAGAAAAAACGCCATTACGTCAAGGTGCCGGTCTTCTCCTGGAACAAAATCAAGGGGCTTGACGCCTATCTGTCCCCCGAGATGAAATCCACCGGCGAGGCCATCGGCTATGACGACAAGATGCCGCGTGCCATGTACAAGGCCCTGCAGGCCTCCGGCATGAAGCTGCAGAACTACGGCACCGTCTTTGTCACCCTCGCGGACGAGGACAAGGAGGAGGCGCTGCCCCTCGTCCGGCGCTTCTACGACATGGGCTTCAACATTGAGGCCACGATCGGCACGGCGAACTTTCTCAAGCGGCACGGCATCCGCACCCGCGTGCGCCGAAAAATCAGCGAGGGCAGCGAGGAGATCCTCGACTCCATCCGCGCGGGCTATGTGTCCTATATCATCAACACCCGCGCCCTCTCGCGCGACGCCCACTACAGGGACGGCGTGGCCATACGCCGCAGCGCGACCGAGAACAACGTGACCATCTTCACCTCGCTCGACACCGTGCGCGTGCTGCTGGATGTGCTGGAGGAGACCACGATCACGGTCTCCACGATCGACTCCTGAGATGAAACAGGGTTTCTTTACCATTTTGGAGAATACGCCGCTGACAGAAAAGGTTTCGCGTCTGCGGCTCGGCGGCGACGTGTCGGCTGTCGAGAGGCCGGGACAGTTTGCCGATCTGCGGCTGGAGGGCTGCTTTCTCCGCCGCCCCTTCTCGGTATGCGACCAGGATGAGGAGAGCTTTACCGTTCTTTATGAGCGCGTCGGCCGCGGGACAGAGCTGCTAGCCGCTCTCCCCGTCGGGCAGAGTCTCGACGTACTGACCGGGCTCGGCAACGGCTTCGACCCCGTGCGCGGCGGCGAAAGACCGCTGCTTATCGGCGGCGGAACGGGGCTCTCCCCGCTCTACGGTCTGGCAAAGACGCTTTTGCGGCGCGGCGCGCAGCCGACGGCGCTGCTGGGCTTCAACACCGCCAATGAGGTCTTTTATGCCGAGGAGTTTGCCGCGCTCGGCGTGGAGACCCTTGTCTGCACCGCCGACGGCAGCCGGGGTGTTCCCGGCTTTGTGACCGCTGCGATGGACCGGGACCACACGGGCTTCTACGCCTGCGGCCCGGAGGCCATGCTCCGCGCGGTCTGTGAGACGAGCGACAGGCCGGGTCAGCTGAGCTTTGACAGACGCATGGGCTGCGGCTTCGGCGCCTGCATGGGCTGTACCGTGCTGACTGTAAGCGGCCCGCGGCGCATCTGCAGGGACGGGCCTGTGCTGGATCGGGAGGATGTGCTATGGGCAGACTGAGCGTTTCTCTGTGCGGGATCGAGCTTGACAATCCCGTGATCCCCGCCTCCGGCACCTTCGGCTACGGCCATGAGTTTGCAGAACTCTACGACATCAACTGTCTCGGCAGTCTCTCCTTCAAGGGCACGACGCTTCATGAGCGGCTCGGCAATCCCCTGCCGCGCATTGCGGAGACGAGCGCCGGGATGCTCAACGCCGTGGGGCTGCAAAACCCCGGCGTGGATCGCGTCATCTGCGAGGAGCTGCCGAAGCTCGCCGCGTGCTTTCGCAAGCCGGTCATCGCCAATGTCAGCGGCTTTTCCGTTGAGGAGTATGCCGAGGTCTGTCGGCGTCTCGACGCCCAGCCTCAGGTCGGCTGGCTGGAGGTCAACGTGAGCTGCCCGAACGTACACGGCGGCGGCATGAGCTTCGGCACCGAGCCGAAGGCCGCGGCGGAGGTCACAAGGGCGGTCAAGGCCGTGACGACCAAGCCCGTCATCCTCAAGCTCTCGCCGAACGTCACCGATATCGTCGCCATCGCCCGCGCCTGCGAGGACGCGGGGGCTGATGCACTGAGTCTCATCAACACGCTGATGGGGATGCGCATTGATCTGAAAATGCGCCGCCCCATCCTCGCGAACACCACCGGGGGTCTCTCCGGCCCCGCGGTCTTTCCCGTCGCCCTGCGTATGGTCTGGCAGGTCTCACAGGCAGTTTCGATCCCCGTGATCGGGCTCGGCGGTATTCAGAATGCCGAGGATGTGATCGAAATGCTCCTGGCAGGGGCAGCCGCCGTGCAGGTCGGCGCGGCCAATCTTGTCAATCCCTACGCCTGCCGAGACATCGTCGACGCCCTCCCCGGCGTGATGGATCGGCTGCATATCCATAATCTGCGCGACATTATAGGAGGTAGCCATGGCTAAAGACGTCATCATTGCCTGCGACTTTGCGGGCGCAGAGGAGTGCTTCGCGTTTCTCGACCGCTTCGCCGAAGAAAAACCGTTTGTAAAGATCGGTATGGAACTGTTTTACGCCGAGGGTCCCGCCATTGTGCGCGAGATCAAGCGGCGGGGCCACAGGATTTTCCTCGATCTCAAGCTGCACGATATCCCGAACACGGTGCAGAAGGCCATGAAGGTTCTCTCCGGACTCGACGCGGATATCGTGAATCTCCACGCGGCAGGAGGCTCAAATATGATGAAGGCCGCCCTTGCGGGGCTGACCCGTCCCGACGGCAGCCGTCCTCTCCTGATCGCCGTGACCCAGCTCACCAGTACGGACCAGCAGCTCATGGAAGAGGAGCTGCTGATTGAGAGACCCCTTGATGAGGTCGTGATGTCCTACGCGGCAAACGCCGCGGCCGCGGGGCTCGACGGCGTCGTCTGCTCCCCGCTGGAAGCGGGCAAGGTGCACGCGCGCTGCGGCGAGGGCTTCGTCACCGTGACGCCGGGCGTGCGCTTCGCCGGCGGGGACGCCGGTGACCAGAAGCGCGTCACAACCCCCGCGCGGGCCCGCGAATTGGGCTCGGACTATATCGTCGTCGGTCGGGCGATCACCGGCGCTGCCGATCCAGTCGCCGCCTACAGACAGTGTGTAAAGGAGTTTTTGGGATGAAAGAACAGATCGCACGAGGTCTGCTGCAAATCGGGGCGGTCTTTTTCCGTCCGGACCAGCCCTTCACATGGGCAAGCGGCATCAAGAGCCCCGTCTACTGCGACAACCGTCTGACTCTCACCGCCCCGGAGGTCAGAGACAAGGTGGAAAACGGTCTCGCTTCGCTTATCCGTCGGCACTATCCGGACGTTGAAGTGCTGATGGGCACCTCCACCGCCGGGATTGCCCATGCCGCCATCACGGGGCATCTGCTGGGCCTTCCGATGGGCTATGTCCGCTCCGGCAATAAGGATCACGGGCGGCAGAACCGCATTGAAGGCCGCCTCGAGCCCGGTCAAAAAGTCGTGGTCGTGGAAGACCTGATCTCCACCGCCGGCAGCGTCCTCGAGGTTGTGGACGCGCTGCGCGAGGCGGGAGCGGAGGTTCTCGGCATTGTCAGCATCTTCACCTACGGCATGAAAAAGGGCCTGGAGCGGCTGGCGGCCGCCGGGGTGGAGAACCACTCGCTCACCGATTTTGACTGCATCGCCCGCGTCGCCGCGGAAGAGGGCTACATCCGCCCGGAGGATGTCGAGCGGCTGCTGCGCTTTCGCGACAATCCGGCGGACGAGAGCTGGATCGGAGGTTGACAGATGCCGAGAAGTCTCATTGACATACAGGAATTTTCTGTTGAAGAGCTGCAGGAGCTCATGGATACGGCAAACGATATCATCGAACACCCCGAGGCTTACAGCGAGCGCTGCCGCGGGAAAAAGCTCGCGACGCTGTTCTTTGAACCCTCGACCCGCACGCGCCTGAGCTTCGAGGCCGCGATGTACGAGCTGGGCGGCAGCGTGATCGGCTTTGCCGCGGCGCAGAGCTCCTCCGCCGCCAAGGGCGAGAGCGTGGCCGACACGGCCAAGGTCATCTCCTGCTACGCGGACATCATCGCCATGCGCCATCCCAAGGAGGGCGCGCCGCTCGTCGCGGCGATGAATGCCACCATCCCCGTCATCAACGCGGGCGACGGCGGACACAACCACCCCACGCAGACCCTTGCCGACCTGCTGACGATCTATCGGGAGAAGGGGCGGCTGGACCACCTTACGGTAGGCGTCTGCGGAGACCTGAAGTTCGGCCGCACGGTGCACTCGCTGATTGCGGCGCTCAGCCGCTATGAGGGCGTGCGCTTCGTCCTCATCTCCCCGGAGGAGCTGAAGCTGCCGAGCTATGTCAAGAAGGAGCAGCTGCGCGAGCACGGCATCCCCTATACCCAGACCACCGACCTTGAGGCCGTCATGCCGGAGCTGGATATCCTGTATATGACCCGCGTGCAGCGTGAGCGCTTCTTCAACGAGGAGGATTACCTCCGCCTCAAGGACAGCTACATCCTTACGCCCGACAAGCTCACAAACGCCCGGGCCGACCTGTGCATCATGCATCCGCTCCCCCGCGTCAACGAAATCAGCGTCGCCATCGACGACGATCCCCGCGCCTGCTACTTCAAGCAGGTGCTGTACGGCAAGTACATGCGCATGGCGCTGATCCTGAAACTGCTGAAGGAGTGTGGAAGACTGTGAACATCGACGCGATTCAGAACGGCATTGTCATCGACCACATCAGCGCCGGAAAGAGCCTCCGCCTGTATGAGCTGCTCGGGCTTGAGACGCTCGACTGCTCGGTGGCGATCATCAAGAACGCCCACAGCGAAAAGCTCGGCAAAAAGGACATCATCAAAATCGACGCGGACATCCCCGTAAACCTCGATGTGATCGGCTACGTCGATCCCGGCGTGAGCGTAAACCTCATCCGCGACGGCGTGCTGGTCGAAAAAAAGACCATCGACATGCCCGAGACCCTGACCAACGTGATTTTCTGCAAAAATCCGCGCTGCATCTGCTCCACCGAGCAGGAGCTGAAGCATGTTTTCAAGCTCACCGACCGAAAGAACAAGGTCTATCGCTGTCTCTACTGTGAAACAAAAGCAAATTAACGGATAACGGAGGATATTAACCGTGGCCAGAATCATCAATGAACCCTGCCATACCTTTAACGAATACCTGCTGATCCCCGGCTATACGCCCATCACCTGCCGCTCCGAGAAGGTCTCCCTCAAAACGCCTCTGGTGAAGTTCCGCAAGGGGCTGGAGGCGTCCCCGATCACCATGAACATCCCCATGGTCTCCGCCATCATGCAGTCCGTCTCCGGCGACCGCATGGCTGTGGCCCTCGCCACCGAGGGCGGCGTCAGCTTCATCTACGGCTCCCAGAGCGTGGAGGACGAGGCCGCCATGGTCAGGCGCGCCAAGACCTACAAGGCGGGCTTTGTGCGCAGCGACTCCAATCTCGGCCCCGGCAGCTGCCTGCGGGACGTGCTGGCGCTCAAGGAGAAGACCGGACACTCCACCATCGCCGTCACCCAGGACGGCACCGCCGAGGGCAAGCTCGTCGGCGTAGTGACGAGCCGCGACTACCGCGTCAGCCGCATGGACCCGAGCACGCCGGTCGTGAGCTTTATGACCCCCTTTGAAAAGCTGGTCTGGGCCAAGGAGGGCACCACGCTCAAGGAGGCCAATGACATCATCTGGGAGCACAAGCTCAACTCCCTGCCCATCATCGACGATGAAGGCCGCCTGTGCTACTTCGTCTTCCGCAAGGACTACGAGAGCCACAAGCAGAACCCGAACGAGCTGCTGGACGCCCACAAGCGCTATGTGGTCGGCGCGGGCATCAACACCCGCGACTATGAGACCCGCGTCCCCGCCCTGCTCGAGGCCGGGGCCGACGTGCTGTGCATCGACTCCTCCGAGGGACACACCGACTGGCAGCGCTTCACCCTCGCCTGGATCCGCGAGCACTACGGCGACACCGTCAAGGTCGGCGCGGGCAACGTCGTGGACGCGGCGGGCTTCCGCTTCCTCGCCGACTGCGGGGCTGACTTTGTGAAGGTCGGCATCGGGGGCGGCTCCATCTGCATCACGCGCGAAACCAAGGGCATCGGCCGCGGACAGGCCACCGCCCTCATAGAGGTATGCGCCGAGAGAGACAAGTATTTTGAGGAGACGGGCGTCTACGTCCCGGTCTGCTCCGACGGCGGCATCGTCTTCGATCACCACATCACGCTGGCCCTCGCCATGGGCGCGGACTTTGTGATGCTGGGCCGCTACTTCGCCCGCTTCGACGAGAGCCCCACCAACAAGGTCAATATCGGCGGCACCTACTACAAGGAATACTGGGGCGAGGGCTCGGCCCGCGCGCGCAACTGGCAGCGCTACGACATGGGCGGCGACAAGAAGCTCAGCTTTGAGGAGGGCGTGGACTCCTACGTTCCCTATGCGGGCTCTCTCAAGGATAACGTGGCTCTCACCCTCAGCAAGGTGCGCCACGCCATGTGCAACTGCGGCGCCATGAGCATCCAGGAGCTCCAGGAGAAGGCCGTGCTGACGCTTGTGTCCCCGACCTCCATCGTCGAAGGCGGCGCGCACGACGTCATCCAGAAGGACACCTCGTCCGTGATCAAGTGAGCGGGGCGGCAGCATGAAAAAGGTCGGCATCCTCATGGGCAGCGACAGCGACCTGCCCGTCATCGAAAAGGCTGTCAAGCTCCTGCGCGAGCTGGAGATCCCCTTCGAGGCGCACGTCTATTCCGCGCACCGCACGCCCGAGCAGGCGCGGGACTTTGCGCTTCACGCCCGTGAAGAGGGCTTCGGCGTGATCCTCGCCGCCGCCGGCATGGCCGCGCACCTCGCGGGCGCCGCCGCCGCGAATACCACCCTGCCGGTTATCGGCATCCCCTGCAAAGGCCCTGCGCTGGACGGCCTGGACGCGCTGCTGTCCACGGTACAGATGCCCTCGGGCATCCCCGTGGCGACCGTCGGCGTCAACAACGGCGCCAACGCCGCGCTGCTTGCCGCCGAGATCCTCGCCGTGGAGGACGCGGCGCTCGCCGGGCGTCTGGCGGACAAGCGCCGCCGCGACACCGCCGCCGTGCTCGAAAAGGACGCGGGCATCGCGGCAAGGCTGTAATTCAGTCAATCCTATACTCAGAAAAGGAGATATCATCATGGAAAAGAAACTCGTATATACCGGCAAGACCAAGAACGTCTACGCTCTCGACAACGGCCATTATCTGCTCAAGTTCAAAGACGACTGCACCGGCAAGGACGGCGTGTTCGATCCCGGCGAGAACTCCGTCGGTCTCACCATCGAGGGCGTGGGCGATGTGAACCTGCGCATGTCCGTCTACTTCTTTGAGAAGATCAACGCCGCCGGTATCCGCACCCACTTTGTCAGCGCCGATCTCAGCGACACCACCATGGAGGTCCTGCCCGCCAGGGTCTTCGGCAGGGGTCTCGAGGTCATCTGCCGTTACAAGGCCGTCGGCTCCTTCCTGCGCCGTTACGGCGACTATATTGAGGAGGGCGCGGACCTGCCGGCCTATGTTGAGATGACCTTCAAAAACGACGAAAAGGGAGATCCCCTTGTCACGAAGGACGGCCTGATCGTCCTCGGCGTCATGAGTGCCGAGCAGTACGACGAGATCAAGCGCATGACGCAGGAGATCACCGGAATCGTCGCCGATGAGATGGCAAAGCGCGGCCTTGTTCTCTACGACATCAAGTTTGAGTACGGCTACGACGCCGACGGCAAGGTCATGCTGATCGATGAGATCGCCTCCGGCAACATGCGCGTTTACAAGGATGGGAAGTACGTCGATCCTATGACCCTCTCCGCCCTCTTCTTCGCATAATGGGCGGCTTCTTCGGCGCGGTTTCGCACCGCGACATCGTTTTGGACGTTTTTTTCGGCACCGATTATCACAGTCACCTCGGCACCCGCAGCGCGGGCATGGCGGTCTGGGGCCCGGACGGTACCTGCGCGCGGGAAATCCACTCCATCGCCAACACCCCCTTCCGCACCCGCTTTGAGAAGGACCTGGCCGATTTTGCCGGAAACGTCGGCATCGGCTGCATCAGCGACAGCGATCCCCAGCCGCTGCTTGTGCGCTCCCATCTCGGCCTGTACGCGATCACGATCGTCGGTCAGATCAACAATGCCGAGGAGCTGGTGAACACCTATTTTTCCGACCACGGCCACCAGTTTATGGCCCTGGGCACGGGGCGCGTCAACGCGACTGAGCTTGTCGCGGCGCTCATCAATGAGCGCGAGAGCCTGCACGAGGGCATACTCCACGCGCAGACGCTGGTCGACGGCTCGCTTTCCGTCCTGCTTATGACCGCCGACGGCGCGATCATCGCCGGGCGCGACCGCTACGGACGCCTCCCGATTCTGCTCGGCAAGGACGCCGACGGCTACTGCGTGTCCTTTGAGTCCTTCGCCTACCAGAAGCTCGGCTATCAGACGACCTATGAGCTGGGTCCGTCCGAGATCCTGCGCATCACCGCCGACGGCTATGAGGTCCTCTCTCCGGCGGGGAAGGAGATGAAGATCTGCGCCTTCCTCTGGACCTACTACGGCTACCCCAACTCCAACTATGAGGGCGTAAACGTTGAAATCATGCGCATGCGCAACGGCGAGATCATGGCACGCGACGAGGTGGCGCACGGCAGTCTGCCAAAGGTGGACTATGTGGCCGGCGTGCCCGACTCGGGCGTTCCCCACGCCATCGGCTATGCCAACCGTAGCGGCAAACCCTTTGCCCGCCCCTTCGTCAAATATACGCCGACCTGGCCCCGCTCCTTCATGCCCTCCCGCCAGTCCATGCGCGACCAGGTTGCCAAGATGAAGCAGATCCCCGTGCCGGAGCTGATTGAGGGAAAGAAGCTCTTGTTTGTGGACGACTCCATTGTCCGCGGCACTCAGCTCAAGAGCACGGTGGAGTTTCTCTATGAGTCCGGCGCGGCCGAGGTCCACATGCGCTCGGCCTGCCCGCCGATCATGTATGCCTGCAAATATCTCAATTTCTCCCGAAACAATTCCGACATGGACCTGCTCGCCCGCCGCGTCATCCGCGAGTTGGAGGGCGACGAAGGCGAAAATCACCTTGAGGAGTACGCCGACGCCGCCAGCGAGCGCGGACAGTGCCTGCTGCACGCGATCTGCGAAAAGCTCGGCTTCGACTCCCTCGGCTATCAGTCCCTCGACGGGCTGCTGGAGGCCATCGGGATTGAGCGCGAAAAGGTCTGCACCTACTGCTGGAACGGAAAGGAATAAACCATGGATCATTCTCACTCCGCCTCCTACGCCGCGGCAGGCGTAAACATCGAGGCCGGTTACGAGGGCGTGAGGCTCATGAAAAAGCATGTGGAGCGCACCTTCATCCCCGGCGTCGTGTCCGATATCGGCGGCTTCGGCGGGCTCTTCGCCCCGTCCTTCGCTGGGATGCGTGAGCCAGTGCTGGTCTCCGGCACGGACGGCGTCGGCACCAAGCAGCGGATCGCCCAGCTGATGGACCGCCATGACACGGTCGGCATCGACTGTGTGGCGATGTGCGTCAACGACATCGTCTGCTGCGGGGCGAAGCCGCTCTTCTTCCTTGACTACATCGCCATCGGCAAAAACGACCCGGAGAAGGTCGCTTCCCTGGTCTCCGGTGTGGCTGAGGGCTGCGTTCGCGCGGGCTGCGCGCTCATCGGCGGCGAGACCGCCGAGCACCCCGGCACCATGCAGCCGGACGATTACGATCTCGCCGGCTTCTCCGTCGGGCTTGTGGACAGGCCGAACATCCTCGACAAGGCCGGCGTCCGCACGGGCGACGTGCTGCTCGCCCTGCCCTCGAGCGGCGTCCACTCCAACGGCTACTCCCTGGTCCGCAAGGTCTTTGATGTGGAGCATGCAGACCTCGGCCGTACCGTTCCGGAGCTCGGGACGAGTCTCGGGGAGGCTCTGCTCACCCCCACCTGCATCTATGTCAAGCCCGTCCTCGCCGCGATTCGCGCGGCCGAGGTGCACGGCGTCAGTCATATCACCGGCGGCGGCTTCTATGAGAACATCCCCCGCTCGATCCCGGAGGGGCTCTGCGCCGTCGTCGAAAAGGCCGCCGTGCGCACGCCGCCGATCTTTGATCTGATCCGTCGTCTCGGCAATATCCCCGAGCGCGACATGTTCAACACCTTCAACATGGGCGTCGGCATGAGTCTGATTGTCTCCCGCGGGAGCGCCGACGCCGCCCTTGAGGCCCTGCGCGCCGAGGGTGCGGATGCCTATGTGATCGGTGAAATCCGTGAAGGGAGGGACAAGCTATGTCTGGCGTAAAGGCGCCTCTGCTCGACGGCGTGCTGGCCGGGCTGATGGTCTCTATAGGAGGTACAGTGCTGCTCTCCTGTGAAGACCGTGTTGCCGGAGCCGTGCTGTTCTGTGTGGCGCTTCTCGCGATCTGCTGTTTCGGCTTCAATCTCTACACGGGCAAGGTCGGCTTCCTGCTCCGCGCTCACTCGAAAAAAGAGCTGTCCGCGGCTTATCTCGGCCTGCTCGGCAATTTTCTCGGCACGCTCGCCGCGGGGCTGATGCTCGCCGCGGCGCTCCCCGCGCTGCGCGAGACGGCTTTGCTTGCCTGCGAGAAGCGGCTGACGCAGCTGCCCCTCCAGACCCTGGCGCGCGGCTTCTTCTGCGGCGTGCTGATGTATGTCGCGGTCTGGATCTACCGTGAGAAGAAGAGCATTGCCGGTATTGTGTTCTGCGTCCCGGCGTTTATCTTCGCGGGCTTTGAGCACTCCATCGCCGATATGTATTATTTTGCTGCCGCGGGGCTGTTTTCATGGCGTAGCTTTGTATTTCTCCTGCTCGTCATTCTCGGCAACAGTCTCGGCGGTCTGTTCATTCCGGCTGTCCAGGCCCTGAAAGGAGAGGACGGCGCATGAACAAGGCAAAAATCGCCGTGCTGGTCTCCGGCGGCGGCACCAATCTCCAGGCGCTGATCGACGCGCAGGCCGCAGGCACACTGCACAGCGGCGAGCTGCGGCTCGTCGTGTCGAACAAGGCCGATGCCTTCGCGCTTGAGCGCGCCAGGCGCGCCGGGATCGAGGCGCTGACGCTCACCCGGGCCGCCTGCGGCGGGCAGGCGGGCTTCGAGGCAGCGCTGACGGAGGCGCTCGACGCGCGCGGGATCGACCTCATCATCCTCGCGGGCTTCATGAGCATACTCTCCGCGGACTTCACCTCCCGCTATGACGGGCGCATCATCAACATTCACCCCTCGCTGATCCCCTCCTTCTGCGGCAAAGGCTATTATGGTCTAAAAGTACATGAGGCCGCGCTGCAGTACGGTGTCAAGGTCACCGGCGCGACCGTCCACTATGTCAATGAAATCCCCGACGGAGGAAAAATCATTCTGCAGGAGCCCGTCCGGGTCCTGCCAGGCGACACGCCCGAGACACTGCAGCGGCGTGTCATGGAGCAGGCGGAATGGCGCATCCTCCCCGAGGCTGCCGAACTGGTATCCGCGCAATTACAAAAGAACAAGGAGACAGTAAAATGACCGATTTTCTGGACTTTCTGCGTAGCACTTCCTATCCCGGACGGGGCATCGCCGTCGGCAATAACCGGGTCTACTACTTCATCATGGGCCGCAGCGAGAACAGCCGCAACCGCATTTTCTCCCTGACGGAGGACGGCATCCGCACCGAGGCCTATGACGCGGCGAAGCTGACAGACCCGAGTCTCATCATCTATCACCCGGTGCGTCAGATGGGCGGCAGTCTCGTCGTCACCAACGGCAACCAGACCGACACTATCTGTGAGACGGGCGACTTCCGCAAGGCGCTCGCGACGCGCGAGTATGAGCCCGACGAGCCGAACTGGACGCCGCGCATCTCTGCCATCCTCAACGCCGACGGCAGCTTCTCCCTCTCCATTCTCAAGCGTGTGGACGGACGCTGCCTGCGCTGCACCTATGATTACGAGGGCTGCGACGAGGGCCGGGGCTACTTCATCAGCACCTATCAGGGCGACGGTGCCCCGCTGCCGAGCTTCACCGGCGAGCCGATGGCCATCACCATGCCCGAGCCCGAGCAGGTCTGGCAGGCGCTCAACGCCGACAACAAGGTCTCGCTCTACACGAACGTAAACGGCGAGGTCAGACTTTTCAACAAACATCTGGGGGACTGAACCATGAAGGAATTTGAACTCAAATACGGCTGCAATCCGAATCAGAAGCCCGCGCGCATCTATATGAAGGACGGCTCCGAGCTGCCCGTGACCGTGCTCAACGGCCGCCCCGGCTACATCAACTTTCTCGACGCGCTCAACTCCTGGCAGCTTGTCAAGGAGCTCAAGGAGGCCACCGGTCTGCCCTCCGCCGCCTCCTTCAAGCATGTCTCCCCTGCCGGCGCCGCCGTCGGTCTGCCGCTGAGCGAGACGGACAGGCACATCTATTTTGTGGCTGAGGGAGCGGAGCTCTCCCCCATCGCCTGCGCCTATATCCGTGCCCGCGGAGCCGACCGCCTCTGCTCCTACGGCGACTGGGCCGCGCTGAGCGAGACCTGTGACGCCGCGACTGCCGCCTATCTCAAGGATGAGGTATCCGACGGCGTGATCGCCCCGGGCTACACCGAGGAAGCGCTCGCCATCCTCAAGACCAAGAAAAAGGGCAATTACAACGTCGTACAGATCGACCCCGACTACGTCCCCGCCGCCCAGGAGTGCAAGGACGTCTTCGGCGTCACCTTTGAGCAGGGACACAATAACTTCAGAATCGACGAGAGCCTGCTGCAGAATCTCGTCACCGAGAACAAGGAACTGCCCGAGCAGGCGAAGATCGACATGATCGTGGCGCTCATCACCCTCAAATACACCCAGTCCAATTCCGTCTGCTATGTCAAGGACGGACAGGCCATCGGCGTCGGCGCGGGCCAGCAGAGCCGCATCCACTGCACCCGTCTTGCCGGGCAGAAGGCCGACAACTGGTATCTGCGCCAGCATCCGAAGGTGCTGGGCCTGCAGTTTGTGGACGGCATTCGCAGACCCGACCGCGACAACGCCATCGACATCTATACCTCCGACGAGTATGAGGACGTGCTGCGCGAGGGCGAGTGGCAGCGCGTGTTCAAGGTCAGGCCCGATGTGCTGACCGCCGAGGAGAAAAAAGCCTGGATCGCCACGCAGAGCGGCGTCACCTGCGGCTCCGACGCGTTCTTCCCCTTCGGCGACAATGTGGAGCGCGCCCGCAAATCCGGCGTGCAGTATATTGCCGAACCGGGCGGCTCTATCCGGGACGACCATGTGATCGACACCGCGAACAAGTACAATATGGTCATGGCCTTTACGGGCATGCGGCTTTTCCACCATTAAAAGCGGAGGTCAGACATGAAGATTCTGGTTGTAGGAGGCGGCGGGCGTGAGCATACCGTCATCCGAAAGCTCAGGGAAAATCCGTCGGTGACAGAGATCTTTGCCCTGCCCGGCAACGGCGGCATCGCGGCGGACGCCGTGTGCGTCCCGATCGGCGCAAAGGACATCCCGGCGATCCGGGACTTTGCGGTGGAAAATGCTGTCGACTACGCCGTGGTCACGCCGGACGATCCGCTGGTCCTCGGCTGCGTGGACGCGCTGGAGGAGGCGGGCATCCCCTGCTTCGGCCCGCGCGCCGACGCCGCGATCATCGAGGGCAGTAAGGTATTCTCCAAGGCGCTGATGTCCCGGTACGGCATCCCCACCGCCCGATTTGAGAGCTTTGACGCGCTCGGGGACGCGCTTGCGTATCTCGAAACCGCGCCTCTGCCGACGGTCATCAAGGCCGACGGACTTGCCCTCGGCAAGGGCGTGATCATCGCGCAGACGCGGGAAGAGGCCGTGGAGGCCGTCACGGAGATGATGCGGGACGGCAAGTTCGGCCGAAGCGGCGAGCGCGTGGTCATCGAGGAGTATCTCGAAGGCCCCGAGGTCTCGGTGCTGGCCTTCACCGACGGAAAGTCTCTCGTCCCCATGGTGTCCTCCATGGACCACAAGCGCGCTCTCGACGGGGATCAGGGGCTCAATACCGGCGGCATGGGCACGATCGCGCCGAATCCGTACTATACGGCAGACATGGAAGCGCGCTGCATGGAGGAGATTTTCCTGCCGACCGTGCGCGCAATGAATGCCGAAGGCCGTCCCTTCAAGGGCTGTCTGTATTTCGGCCTCATGCTGACCAAAGACGGGCCGAAAGTCATTGAATACAACTGCCGCTTCGGCGACCCGGAGACCCAGGTCGTACTCCCGCTGCTGGAGAGCGACCTGCTGACCGTCATGCGCGCCGTCACTGAAGAGCGCCTGGCCGAGGTTGAGGTCAGATTCAGCGGCAGACATGCCTGCTGCGTGATCCTAGCCTCCGAAGGCTATCCGGAACACTATGAAAAGGGCTTTGCCCTGGACATCCCCGAGGCCGTACGCGCGCAGGTCTATGTGGCCGGCGCCTCGCTGCGGGACGGGCAGCTCGTCACAAGCGGCGGGCGCGTCGTCGGCTGTACGGCCGTGGCGGATACGCTTGCAGACGCTGTTCGGGACGCCTATGCCGTCGCCGATCAGGTTCATTTTGCCAATCGCTTCTGCCGCCGGGATATCGGCGCACGGGCACTGGCTGTAAAAGAGGGCTGACATGGTCTATAGAATCTACGTGGAAAAAAAAGCTGGGCTCGACCAGGAGGCGCGCTCACTGCTCGGTGACGCGCGCACGCTGCTCGGCATCCGCTCTCTGGAAAAGGTGCGGCTGCTCAACCGCTACGACGCCGAGGGTCTGAGCGAAGAGCTCTTTCGCTACGCGGTGCGCGCGGTCTTTTCCGAGCCGCAGCTCGACAGAGTCTGGGAGGAGCCCGAGCTTGACGGCGCGGCGGTCTTTGCCGTGGAGTATCTGCCCGGGCAGTTTGACCAGCGCGCCGACTCCGCCGCCCAGTGCATCCAGATCCTGTCCCAAGGCGAGAGGCCCGCTGTGCGCTCGGCCAAGGTCTACGCTCTCTACGGCGCTTTCTCCGCCGAGGAGCTGTCGGCTATCAAAAACTATGTCATCAACCCCGTGGAGGCTCGCGAGGCTGCGCTTGAAAAGCCGGAGACCCTCGCCCTGTGCTATGAAATGCCCACCGGCGTGGAGACGCTGACGGGCTTCAACGCACTCAGCCGTGCGGAGCTTGAGGACTTTGTGCGGCGCTATGGTCTCGCCATGGACGCGGACGACATTGCCTTCTGCCAGGAATACTTCCGCGCGGAAGGCCGCGAGCCGACCATCACAGAAGTGAGGGTGCTGGACACCTATTGGTCGGACCACTGCCGCCATACCACCTTCAACACCGTCATCGACAGCGTCCGCTTTGACGATCAACTGCTGCAGCGAAGCTATGAGGACTATCTCGCCACGCGCGAGGCGCTCGGACGCACGAAGCCTATCTGCCTCATGGACGTGGCGACGCTTGCGGTCAAATATCTGCGCGCCGAAGGCAGGCTTGACAAGCTCGACGAGAGCGAGGAGATCAACGCCTGCACCGTGAAGATCACGGTCGAGGCGGACGGCAGGCGCGAGCCCTGGCTGCTCCTGTTCAAAAACGAGACGCACAATCACCCCACTGAGATCGAGCCTTTCGGCGGCGCGGCCACCTGCATCGGCGGAGCCATCCGCGACCCGCTCTCCGGGCGCGCCTATGTCTACGGCGCGATGCGTGTCACCGGCGCGGCCGATCCGACCGTTCCGGTAAGCGAGACCATCCCCGGCAAGCTCCCGCAGCGCAAGCTCGTCACTACCGCGGCGGCGGGCTATTCCTCCTACGGCAATCAGATTGGCCTTGCGACCGGGATTGTGGACGAGCTGTACCACCCCGGATACGCCGCCAAGCGCATGGAGATCGGCGCGGTCATCGCCGCCGCGCCCGCAGAGAACGTCCGTCGTGAGCGCCCGGAGCCGGGCGACGCGGTGATCCTGCTCGGCGGCAGCACCGGCCGCGACGGCATCGGCGGTGCGACCGGCTCCTCCAAGGCGCACGACGCCCATTCGGTCGAGACCTGCGGCGCGGAGGTCCAGAAAGGCAACGCCCCGGAGGAGCGCAAGCTCCAGCGCCTGTTCCGCAATGGGGAAGCCTGCCGCATGATCAAGCGCTGCAACGACTTCGGCGCCGGCGGCGTATCTGTCGCCATCGGCGAGCTCGCAGACGGACTGGATATCGACCTCAACGCCGTCCCCCGAAAGTATGAGGGACTGGACGGCACGGAGCTTGCGATCAGCGAGTCGCAGGAGCGCATGGCCGTGGTCGTGGAGGCCAAAGACGTGCCGCGCTTTCTCGCCCTCGCGCAGAGCGAGAACCTGCAGGCCTGCCAGGTGGCTGTCGTCACGGCGGAGCCGCGGCTGCGCATGCGCTGGAACGGCGCGACCATCGTCGATCTCAGCCGTGCCTTTCTCGATACCAACGGGGCGAGCAAGCACATCAGCGTCTCGGTCGCCGCGCCGCAGGACTACTTAAGGCGCGTCTCCGGCGGCTTCACCGAAAACATGCGCGCCCTCGTGCGCGATCTCAACTGCTGCTCCCACCGCGGGCTCTCCGAGCGCTTTGACTCCACCATCGGCGCGGGGACGGTTCTCATGCCCTTCGGCGGGAAGTATCAGCTCACGCCGATCCAGGCCATGGTGCAGAAAATCTCCATGGAGCAGAAGCATACCGACGACTGTTCGCTGATGGCCTGGGGCTACAACCCCTTTATCACCGAAAAAAGCCCCTATCACGGGGCCTATCTCGCGGTGGTCGAATCGCTGTGCAGGCTGGTGGCAACCGGCGCCGCTTTTGAGGACGTGTACCTGAGCTTTCAGGAATACTTTGAGCGTCTCGGGAAGGACGAGTGCCGCTGGGGCAAGCCCCTCGCCGCGCTGCTCGGCGCGTTTCGGGCGCAGAAGGAGCTCGGCGTCGCCGCCATCGGCGGCAAGGATTCGATGAGCGGCAGCTTTGAACAGCTCAACGTGCCTCCCACGCTTGTCTCCTTCGCCGTCACGGCCGACAAAAGCGCGCACATTCTCTCCCCCGAGTGCAAGCGGGCGGGACACCGGCTCTTCCGTCTTGCCCCGCATTACGGCGCTGACGGGCTGCCCGAGGCCGCCTCTCTGCTCGCGCTCTTTCATACCGTCACGGCCCTGCAGCGCTCCGGCCGCGTCTATGCCTGCTATACCCCGGGCCTGGGCGGCGTCGCCGAGGCCGTGTTCAAGATGTGCATCGGCAACGGCTTCGGCTTCCGCTTTGCGGAGGATTTGTCCCCTGAGGCGCTGTTCGGCTATGATTACGGCGCATTTCTGCTTGAGGCGGACGGGGATCTCCCCGGCGCTGTCTGCCTCGGCACGATCACGGACGACGGCTTCTTCCGTCACGGCGCCGAAGCGGCCGCGCTGGAAGAACTGCTCGCGCTCTATGAAAACCGTCTCGAATCGGTCTATCCCTGCAACATTCCCGACGCTGTGACGCCGGTGGAGGCCTTCTCATTCCGCGCCGAAACACGCGCCGCCCCTGCTGTGAAGCATGCAAGGCCCAGGGTGCTGATCCCGGCCTTCCCCGGGACGAACTGCGAATACGACAGCGCGAGGGCCGTGCGCGACGCGGGCGGCGAGGCGGAGATCCTGGTCGTGAACAACCTGAGCGCGGACGGGATCGCCCGCAGCGTCGAGCGCTTTGCCGACGCCCTGCGCATGGCGCAGATGGTGTTTATCCCCGGCGGCTTCTCCGGCGGCGACGAGCCCGACGGCTCCGGCAAGTTCATCACCGCCTTCTTCCGCGCGGCCGCGGTCAGGGAGGGCGTCACCGAGCTGCTGGAGCGGCGCGACGGACTGATGTGCGGCATCTGCAACGGCTTCCAGGCGCTGATCAAGCTTGGCCTCGTGCCCTACGGGAAAATCCTCGAGCCGGATGAAAACAGCCCTACCCTGACCTTCAACCGCATCGGACGACACCAGTCACGCATCGTGCGCACGCGCGTGGCCTCCAACAAGTCCCCGTGGCTCGCGCTCACCGAGGTCGGGGACATCGTGAGTGTGCCGATCTCCCACGGCGAGGGGCGCTTCCTCGCAAGCGAGGAACTGGTGCGCAGCCTCGCGGAAAACGGTCAGATTGCCACGCAGTATGTCGATCTGGAGGGAAGGGTCAGCGCGGATGTGCATTTCAACCCCAACGGCTCGATCTTCGGCGTCGAGGGCATCACCTCGCCCGACGGCCGCGTCTTCGGCAAGATGGGCCACTCCGAGCGCATCGGCAGCGGCCTTTACCGCAATGTCCCCGGCAGCTACGATCTGAGAATGTTCGAAGCGGCAGTAAAATACTTTAAGTGAGGGAAATCATATGGCTTACAAATCGGATATTGAAATCGCCCAGGAGTGCAGTCTGAGCCCCATTCAGGAGATCGCCGCGCGCGCGCATATTGACGAGCGGTATCTGGAGCAGTACGGGCGCTGGAAAGCGAAGGTTGACCCCGCTCTCCTGCGCGAGACCGACAGGGAAAACGGCAAGCTGGTCCTCGTGACGGCCATCACCCCCACCCCGGCGGGCGAGGGCAAGACCACCACGACCATCGGGCTCGCCGACGGGCTCAGGCGCATCGGCAAGGACGTGACCGTCGCCCTGCGCGAGCCGTCCCTCGGACCCGTCTTCGGCATAAAAGGAGGCGCTGCCGGCGGCGGCTATGCCCAGGTCGTGCCGATGGAGGACATCAACCTCCACTTTACCGGCGACTTTCACGCCATCGGCGCGGCCAACAACCTGCTGGCCGCCATGCTGGACAACCACATTCAGCAGGGCAACAGCCTGCACATCGACCCGCGGCGCATCACCTGGAAGCGCTGCGTGGACATGAACGACAGGCAGCTGCGCTTTGTGGTGGACGGTCTCGGCGGCAAGGCCAACGGCACCCCGCGTGAGGACGGCTTTGACATCACGGTGGCAAGCGAGATCATGGCGGTGTTCTGCCTCGCCTCCTCCATCACCGATCTCAAGGAGCATCTCGGCCGCATCATCGTGGGCTACAGCTATGAGGGCAAGCCCGTCACCGCCGCCGATCTCAAGGCTGTCGGGGCGATGGCCGCTCTCCTGAAGGACGCGCTCAAACCCAATCTCGTCCAGACGCTCGAGGGCACGCCCGCCTTTGTCCACGGCGGCCCCTTCGCCAACATCGCCCACGGCTGCAACTCCGTGATGGCGACGCGCATGGCGCTCAAGCTCGGCGACTACACGGTCACGGAGGCCGGCTTCGGCGCGGACCTCGGCGCGGAGAAATTCCTCGACATCAAGTGCCGCATGGCGGGGCTCACGCCGGACGCGGTGGTTATCGTCGCCACCGTGCGCGCGCTCAAAATGCACGGCGGTCTGCCCAAGAACGCCCTCGGCACGGAGGATCTCGCCGCGCTCGAGAAGGGCGTACCGAACCTGCTGCGCCATGTGTCCAACATCCGCAATGTCTACGGCCTGCCCTGCGTGGTGGCTGTCAACCGCTTCCCCACCGACACGGACGCGGAGATCGACTTCATCATCAAAAAATGCCGCGAGCTCGGCGTCAACACCGTGCTCTCCACGGTCTGGGCCGAGGGCGGCAAGGGCGGCGAGGCGCTTGCACGCGAGGTCGTGCGCCTGTGCGAGGAGGAGAAGGGCGATTTCCGCTTCTCGTATGAGCTCGACGGCAGCATCACGGAGAAGATCGGGGCCGTGGTCACGCGCGTCTACGGCGGCAAGGGCATCAGCGTCCTGCCCGCCGCGCAGAAGCAGATCGACGAGCTGACGGCCCTGGGCTATGACAAGCTCCCCGTCTGCATCGCCAAGACGCAGTACAGCTTCACCGACGATCCGACGAAGCTCGGCGCCCCCGAGGACTTCACCGTCACGGTGAAGAACGTCAAGGTCTCCGCCGGTGCGGGCTTCATCGTGGTCCTGACCGGCGACATCATGACCATGCCCGGTCTGCCCAGGATCCCCGCCGCCGAGAAGATCGACGTGGACGAAAACGGCGTCATCAGCGGACTGTTTTAAGACGTACTTTATTACAGTGCAATAGAAAGGATGACTTTGCATGAATGATTCTATCTGGAAAAACATTTTAATTCATGCCGGTGAAACATTTTATACAAAGACTGGAATTCCTTTCGCCTATCACATTCGCAACGATTATATTGTCTTGAATAATACGAATCGAACGATTCCCCGTTGGCAAGTTGAAGAAGCATCACGAATACAAAGCAATAAAACGACTGATTACAACAGTTTTCAAGGTTACGCTTATCTGTTTGGCCTTCTTCATGATTCTCGAATTGTATAATGCAAAGAGCACGAGCGCATCAGCATCTCAACTGGTGCGCTCGTGTTTTATTACTATAAATCTCTCAGCAGCCTCTCGGCCAGGCCGCCGGGTTTGACAGCGGCTTTCGCCTCGGTAATCGTGTACCAGCGCCAGCTGTCGACCTCGGAATTAGGGTGCGCCTCCGTCTCGGCGACGGTGACCTCGAAGTTGAGCATCAGGGTCTCGCTGGGCTCATAGTAGTGGCTGCCGAGGTAGCGGACGCTCCGCGCCTCGAGGCCCAGCTCCTCCATCAGCTCGCGCCGGACGGCATGCTCGGCGGTCTCGCCCTTGTCCACGTAGCCCGCGGGCAGAATGTTGTGCGGCTCTCCGTACTGGCGGATCAGGAGGATATGCGTTCGCTCCGGGTTCAGTACCACGGCGCTGACTGCCGTGCTGTATACCGGGAAGCGGTAATCGCCGCAGGCCTCGCAGTACGGAACCGGGCCGTCCGTGGGGTGCTCCCGCACAGTCAGCTCCGCCCCGCAGCGCATGCAGAAATGCATCTCCATCAGCGTATCATCTCTTCAAACTCGTCCTCGGTGAGGATGCGGACGCCGAGGCTCTCCGCCTTGGTGAGCTTGCTGCCCGCGTTCTCGCCCGCGAGGACATAGCTGGTCTTTTTGGACACGGAGCCCGAAGCCTTGCCGCCGTAGCTCTCGATGATGGCGGAAGCCTCGTCCCTTGTATAGCGGGAGAGGGTGCCGGTGAGCACGAAGGTCTTGCCCGCAAAGCGCTCGTCCTTCTTCTCCTCATGGCTGGTGAAGTCCACGCCCGCCTCGCGCAGTCTGCCGATCAGGTGTTGGGACTGGGGCAGGGAGAACCACTCGCGGATAAAGCCCGCTGTGATGCCGCCGATGTCGGGGATGGCGGTGAGCTCCTCCGTCCCCGCCGCGATCAGGCTGTCAAGATCGGAAAAGCGGGAGGCCAGGACCTTCGCCGCCTTCTGCCCCACCTGGCGGATGCCGAAGGCGCAGAGCAGGCGCGCGAGACCGGCGCTCTTGCTGTTCTCGATGGCGGCCATAAGGTTTGCGGCGGACTTCTCCCCCATGCGGTCAAGCCTTGCGACGCTCTCCGCGTCGAGGTAATAGAGGTCTGCGGCGGAGGCGACAAGGCCGCTGCCGATCAGACTCTCGCAGACCGAGATGCCAAGGCCCTCAATATCCATCGCCTCGCGGGAGGCAAAGTGCGCGATGTTCCGAAGCCGCTGAGCCGGGCACTCGGGACTCGTGCAGCGCAGGGCCGCGCCGTCCTCGTCCCGCACGACAGGCGAGCCGCACTCCGGGCAGATATCCGGCATCACGAAGGGCACGGCCCAGTCGGGGCGCTTGTCCTTGTTGACGGACAAAACCTCCGGGATGATCTCCCCCGCTTTCTGCAAAAGCACCGTGTCGCCGATACGCAGGTCAAGGCGGTCGATATTGTCCTGGTTGTGGAGCGTCGCGGCCGAGACCGTGGTCCCCGCGAGGCGCACGGGCTTCACGATCACCTTCGGGGTCAGCACGCCGGTGCGGCCCACCTGTACCACCACGTCCAGCACCTCGCTCTCCTTCTTCTCCGGCGGGTACTTGAAGGCCACCGCCCAGCGCGGGGCCTTGGCCGTGCTGCCGAGCGTCCGGCGCTGGGCGAGGGAGTCGATCTTGATGACGGCCCCGTCCATGTCGTAGGCAAGCTCGTCCCGATGCTCGCCCAGCCATTCGATGCGCTCCACGCAGTCGCCGATTCTGTCATAGCGCATGTAGGGCACGACGGGAAAGCCCATGGCCTTCATCGCGTCAAGGGTCTGGGCGTGACTGGTGTAGACGTCGTCGGAGCTGTACTGCATGTTGAAGCAGACGATGTCCAGCTTGCGCGAGGCGGCGACCTTCGGATCAAGCTGGCGCATGGAGCCCGCCGCCGCGTTGCGGGGATTGGCCAGAAGCTGCTCCCCGTTTTTTTCGCGCTGCTCGTTGAGCTCGCGGAAAACGGCTTTGGACATGTAGACCTCGCCGCGGACGATCAGGCGCTCCGGCGCGTTTTCGATCCGCAACGGGAGCGAGCGCACCGTGCGCAGGTTCTCGGTGACGTTCTCGCCGATGAGCCCGTCGCCGCGGGTCGCGCCGCGCACGAAGACGCCGTTTTCGTATTCCAGCGACATGGACAGCCCGTCAATTTTCGGCTCCACGGTATACGAATGGGGCGCGGCGATCAGCGCATCCATGCGCTCTCCGAAGGCGTAGAGCTCATCGAGGGAGAAGACGTCCGTCAGGCTCTCCAGCGGGACCTGATGCTGTACCTGCTCAAACTTGCTCAGGGCCTGGCCGCCGACGCGCTGCGTGGGCGAGTCGGGCGTGATGAGCTCCGGATGCTCCGCCTCCAGGGTCTTGAGCCGCTGCATAAGCATGTCGAACTCATAGTCCGAAATGACCGGCGCGTCCTCGACATGGTAGAGCCTGCTGTGATAATTGATCTCACGACGGAGCTTTTCGATCTCGGTCTGTACGTTCATGTGCAATCCCCTCACTGCTGCATATTCATATAAGTGCTCGGTACCTTCCCCACGACGACCACGTCCGCGATCATGACCTCCGTCACGACCCGGGCGCTCTCGGTCCCCCAGGGGATGAGCGTGTCGATATCCACGACGATTTCAAGGTTGATCTGATGCTTGGTCTGGTTGATCCCGGCGGTCACGACGCGGTTTTGAAACTCCACATGCGAGGAAGTCAGCATGATGATCTCCACCGGCACGCCGGGGCCGCGGCCCATGAGCAGGCTCACGCCCGTGAGATTGCCGAGCGGGACGCTGACCTCAAGTGTCCGGTTCCCGGTCGCCCCGATCACGCGGTCCAGAATCTCGGCGGACAGGGCGTTGATTCTGGCCATATTGCTGCTGACGGCCGTGATCTCGCCCGCGTCGTTTTTCTCGAAGTTCACAAAGCTCTCGCCGTCGTAGTCCCTCTCCGCCATGATCTGCGCGACCACCGCGTTGACCTGGGCGGTCACCAGATCGCAGGCGTCGGAGACGGCGATGCGGCAGGAGATGTCCTTCAGGAACATCGCCGCGCCGGAGAGAAAGAGGCCGAAGCCCGCCAGGAACAACACAAGCGTGAAGCCGGTTCCGACCCGTCCGGCGGCGGAGGCAAAGGATCGCCGGTAATGTCTGCGGCGCATGGGCAGCATCACCCCCCATACGCCAGTATATGCTCACTGCCCGTCCAACATGGCGCTGACCGCCATCATGATGCCGAGCTTGCCGGACTCATAGGTCAATCCGCCCTGCATGTAGACCGTGTAGGGCTCGCGGATGGGCCCGTCGGCGGACAGCTCGATGGACGAGCCCTGGATAAACGCACCCGCCGCCATGATGACCTCACAGTCATAGCCGGGCATGGCCCAGGGCTCCGGCGTGACATAGGAATCCACCGGCGCGCCCGCCTGGATGCCGAGGCAGAAGCGCTTCATTTTCTCGGGGCTTCCGAGCCTGACCATCTGGATGATGTCGGAGCGCTCGTCCAGCGCCCCGGGCGAGCTCTCGATCCCGAGCTCATCCATCATGGCCGCGCAGAAGCAGGCGGTTTTCAAGGCCTGGGCGACGATGTGCGGGGCCATGAAGAGGCCCTGGAACAGCAGGCGGTTATTGCCGAGGGTGGAGCCGCACTCCCCGCCGATGCCCGGCGTGGTCAGGCGTGCGGCGGCCCGCTCCACAAGCTCCGCCCTGCCCGCGATATAGGCCCCTGTCGGGGCGATACCGCCGCCGGGGTTTTTGATGAGGGAGCCGACCACGAGGTCCGCGCCGACATTGCCGGGCTCGACCGTGTCGATAAACTCCCCGTAGCAGTTGTCCACCATGACACGGATGGCGGGGTTGACCGCCTTGACCGTCTCGACGATTCTGCCGATCTCCCCGACGCCCAGGGCCTTACGGTCCTCATAACCGCGGGAGCGCTGGATCATCACGCCCGCGACGCTCTCGTCCTTCACCGCCTCGGCGATGGCGGCATAATCCGGGCCGCCGTCGGGGGCGAGGTCGACCTGGCCGTACCCGATGCCGTAGAACCTGAGGGAGCCGAAGGCGTCGCCGGAAATGCCGATAGCCGTGCGCAGGGTGTCGTATGGCGTACCGGTGAGGGCGAGGATCTTCTGCCCGGGCCCTGCCAGGGCAAACATCGCCGCCGTCAGCGCGTGGGTGCCGTTGACAAACTGGATGCGGACCAGCGCCGCCTCCGTGCCGAAGACCTCGGCATAGATTTTGTCCAGCGTCCCGCGGCCCAAATCATCGTAGCCGTAGCCGGTGGTCCCGGCAAAGCAGGCGTCGGAGACACGGTGGTTCTGAAAGGCTTCCATGACCTTGCGGGTGTTGGCCTCGGCCACCGCGTCGATCTCGCGAAAGCGCCCGCTCAGCTTCGCCTCGGCCCGTCTGGCCATGTCATATACTTCGGGCTTTATGTCTGAAATCTTCATGCTTACTCCGTTTCTTTCAGTTCCATGACGATGGACTTAAAGTATCTGCCGCGCTCGGCAAAGTTTTTGAAGTGGTCAAAGGACGCGCAGGCCGGGGAAAACAAAACCACATCCCCTGCCTCCGCAGCGCCTGCCGCCGCAAGGACGGCGGCGCGGAAATCCTCCGCCATCGAAACAGGCAGGCCGCTTTCCGCGTAAAACGCCGACGCGGTGACCGCCGCGCGGATCTTCTCCGCCGTGTCGCCGGTGAGGAAGAGGGCCTTTGCGTATTGGCACAGGGCGTCGCCCAGCTCGTCAAAGGGAATGTGCTTGTCATAGCCGCCCGCGATCACAATGGGCTTTACCCGCATGGCGCGCAGGCCCGCGATGGTGCGCGTCGGGCTTGAGCCGATGGAGTCGTTGATATAAGTCACGCCCCGGACCGTGCGCACGGTCTCCAGCCGGTGCTCCACCCCGGCAAAGCTCCGGGCTACCTCGGCGCAGATCGTATCCGGGACCAGGCCCTCGGTCGCGGCAAAGGCCGTCAGATAGTTGAGCACGTTGTGCTCGCCGGGAATTCTGATCTCCGTGGCGGGCAGGATCGGCCGCTCCGCGCCGCCGTAAACGCGCGTAAGCACGCCGCCGCGCAGATAAGTCCCCTCATCCGGGCGCTGACGGTCGGAGAAGTGCGTGACATGCGCGTGGGCAAAGCGCTCAAGGTAGGGCGTATGTTCGTCGTCGAGGTTCAGGATCAGGCGGTCGTCCGCCGTCTGCCGTAATAGAATTTCGCGCTTGGCGTCGATGTAGTCCTGATAGTCCCTGTGCTTATCCAGATGGTTCGGCGTGATGTTGGTCACCACCGCGATATCCGGATGGCAGACCATGCTGTGCAGTTGGAAGGAGCTCAGCTCCAGCACCGCGATATCGTCCTTCCCAATGTCCGGGATCTCGCAAAGCAAGGGATTTCCGATGTTGCCGCCCAGGTGGACACGCCAGCCCGCCGCCTTCAGGAGCTCCGAGATGATGGTGGAGGTCGTCGTCTTCCCGTCGCTGCCGGTAATTGCGATGACCTTGCAGGGGCAGAGAGAGAGAAAGGCCTCCATCTCCGAGGTGATCTTCGCCCCGCTCGCCCTGGCAGCCTCAAGGTGCGGATCAAAGGGCATGAGGCCCGGCGTGCGGAAGATAACGTCATGGTCCAGGTGCTCCAGATAGTCCGCTCCCAGCCTGAGCTTTGCACCCAGAGTCTCGAGCCTGTCGGCCTCCGCGCCCATCTGTTCGCGCGTGCGCATATCGCAGGCGGTCACGTCGCAGCCGTGTCTGAGCAGCAGCTCAATGAGCGGCAGATTGCTCACGCCGATGCCGACGACCGCGATTTTTTGATTTTTCAGGCTTTCCGCATATTCGGAAAGCGTCATGTCGACCACTCCCTATTGTATTCTAACTATATTAGTATAGCGCTGTTTGCGCATTATGACAAGAAAAATTGTTGACTTGTCCGGCCAAGCTGAGTAAAATAGAGGGCATGAGTCGGCCGAACGACCGCGGGCACAGGGCGAAAGCCCGTGCGTGAGGAAAGTCCGGGCTCCGCAGGGCAAGGATAACGGGTAACGCCCGCCAGGGGTGACCCTCGGACAAGTGCAACAGAAATAGTCAGCCGGGAACTCTCCCGGTCAAGGTGGAAAGGTGGGGTAAGAGCCCACCCGTCGCATGGAGACATGTGGACGCTGTAAACTCTATCCGGAGCAACACCGTGGTACGGGGACACAGAGGCCGGCCCGGCCGTCCCCAGGAGGTGGCTTGATCCCGTCGGCAACGGCGGGACTAGATAGATGGTCGTTTCAGCAGCGCAGATCCCAAAGCCAGGATCTGCGCTGTTTTTTTGTTTGATCGCTTATTCGTGATGGCCGTGCAGGGGGTAGTGGATGTGCAGCAGCTCATGGGCACGGCCCTTGAGCAGACTGTCGTAAACGTATTCCAGGGCCGGGTTCTGCTGCGGGATCTTGAGCTCGCAGGCATCGTCCGCCTTGAAGATGGCCTCGAAGCGCTCGCGCTTGCGGGCGTTGGAGGCGGGGGGCTGTCCGCCGCCGCCGATGCAGCCGTTCGGGCAGGCCATGACCTCGACAAAGTCAAAATACTCCTCCCCGCTCTCGATCTTCTCGATCAGCTTGTCCGCGTTGCCGAGGCCGTTGGCCACGGCGATCTTGATGGTCAGATCGCCCGCGGTGACAGCAAAGGCCTTAATACCCTCGAGGCCGCGCACGCCGCACTCGGCGATGGTCTTGAGGGTGTCGGGCGACGCATCGTCCAGGACGCGGCGGATGACGGCTTCGGTCACGCCGCCGGTGACGCCGAAGATGACGCCCGCGCCGGTGTAGTCGCCGAGGGGGCTGTCCGGCTCGGAGTCGGGCAGGTTTTTAAAGTCGATACCGGCGGCCTTGATGAGGCGGGCCAGCTCGTCCGTGGTGAGGACGAGGTCGATGAGGCGCTTGCCGTCCTTTACCAGCTCGGGGCGCTGGGCCTCGAACTTCTTGGCGGTGCAGGGCATGATCGCGACGGAGTAGACGTCCTCATCCTTGAACTGCTGGCGGATGAGCGCGCCGAACATCTCCATGGGGCTGCCGCAGGTGGAGACCTGGGGCATCAGCTCGGGATGCGCCTTCTCGACATGCTGGATCCAGCCGGGGCAGCAGGAGGTAAACATGGGGAGCTTCGCGCCGGACTTGACCTTCTCGAGGAACTCCGCGCTCTCCTCCATGATGGTGAGGTCGGCGGTGAGGTTGGTGTCGTACACCACGTCGACGCCGAGGCGTCTGAGGGCGGTGACCAGCTTGCCGGTGACAGGAACGTTTGCGGGCATGCCGAACTCCTCGGCAAGGCCGACGCGGACGCTGGGCGCGTACTGAACGACCACGCGCTTGCCGGGGTCGTTGAGCATCTTCCACATCTCGGGGATCTGGCGGTTGATGACGATGGCGCCGGTGGGACATACCGCCGCGCACTGGCCGCAGCCGACGCAGCCGGTCTCGCTGAGCATCTTGCCGAAGCCGGGGGCCACGACGGCCTTCTTGCCGCGCTTGGTGAAATCGATGGCGCCGATATTCTGCACCTCGGAGCACATGCGCACGCACAGGCCGCAGAGAATGCACTTGGAGGGATCGCGCGTGATGCAGGGAGAGGAGACGTCCAGTCTCTCGTGGGAGTAGGTGTTCTCGCTGAAGCGCGGCTCCACCACGTTGTAGCGGTGGGCGTACTCCTGAAGCTTGCAGCGGCCGCTCTGCTCACAGGTCAGGCATTCGGCCCGGTGGCTGTTCATCAGGAGCTGGAGGGTGGTGTGGCGGCTCTCCAGGACCTTTTTGGAGTGGGTGTAGACCACGAGGCCGTTTCTCGGCTGCATGGAGCAGGCCGCGTCCAGTGCGCCGCGCTCGTTTTCCACCAGGCAAAGACGGCAGCCGCCATAGATGGAGAGGTTCTCGCAGTAGCACAGCGAGGGGATATCAATGCCGTTGTTGCGCGCGACCTCAAGGACGTTGCGCTCGTTGGTAAACGAACATTCGATGCCGTCGATGATCATTTTCTTGTCAGCCATGCTTTAACCCTCCTTGATGGCGCCGACCGGGCAGTTGGCCTTGCAGGTGCCGCACTTGATGCACTTGGTGGCGTCGATTTCATGCTTGTGGCGCGGCATGCCGGTGATCGCGTCCACCGGGCAGTTGCGCGCGCAGCGGGTGCAGCCGATGCACTTGTCCGTGATGACGTACTGGGCCAGGGCTTTGCACGCGCCGCAGCGGCAGCGCTTGTCGCGGATATGCTCGATATACTCCTCCTCGAAGTTCTGCAGGGTGGACAGGACGGGATTCGGGGCCGTCTTGCCGAGGCCGCAGAGAGAGGAGACCTGGATCATCTTGGCGAGGCTTCTGAGCTCGTCGATATCGCTCATCCTGCCCTTGCCGACGGTGATGCGCTTGAGGATCTCGTTCATGCGGGTGGTGCCCTCACGGCAGGGTGTGCACTTGCCGCAGGATTCCTCGCAGATGAAGTTCATAAAGAACTGGGCGATGTTGACCATGCAGCTGTCCTCGTCCATGACGACGAGACCGCCGGAGCCGATGATCGCGCCGACCTTCTTGAGGGAGTCAAAGTCCATGGGGAGATCGAGGTGCTCCTCGGTGAGACATCCGCCGGAGGGGCCGCCGATCTGGACGGCCTTGAACTTCTTGCCGTTCTTGATGCCGCCGCCGATGTCATAGACGACCTCACGCAGGGTGGTGCCCATGGGGACCTCGATGAGGCCGGTGTTGACCACATTGCCGGTCAGCGCGAAGGCCTTGGTACCGGGGCTGCCGTCGGTGCCGACGGAGCGGAACCAGGCCGCGCCCTTGTTGATGATGTCGGGGACGTTGGCAAAGGTCTCGACGTTGTTGAGACATGTCGGCTTGCCGAACAGGCCCTTGTCGACGCTGCGCGGGGGCTTGGTGCGCGGCATGCCGCGGTTGCCCTCGATGGAGGCGGTCATGGCAGAGCCCTCGCCGCAGACGAAGGCGCCGGCGCCCTTGTTGATGTGCATGTGGAAGCTCTTGCCGCTGCCGAGGATGTTGTCGCCGATGATGCCGTATTCCTCAGCCTGCTTGATGGCGATGGACAGGCGGGAGACGGCCAGCGGGTACTCCGCGCGGACATAGATGTAGCCCTCGGTGGAGCCGGTGGCAACGCCCGCAATGATCATGCCCTCAAGGATCTTGTGGGGGTCGCCCTCCATGCAGGAGCGGTCCATGAACGCGCCGGGGTCGCCCTCGTCGCCGTTGCAGACGATGAACTTGACAGGCTCCTCGGTGTGCGCCGCGACCTGGGCCCACTTCTTGCCGGTCGGGAAGCCCGCGCCGCCGCGGCCGCGAAGGCCGGAGTCGCTGACCTCCTGGATGACCTCTTCCCCGCTCATCTCGAACAGGGCCTTGGCCAGGGCCGAATAGCCGCCGATGGAGAAGTACTCCTCGATGCTCTCGGCGTCGATGTGGCCGCAGTGCTCGAGCACACGGCGGGTCTGCTTCTTGTAGAAGGGGATGTCCTCCTGCCGTTTGTAGAGCTGGCCGTTCTGGTGGTAGCCCAGGCGCTCGATAAACTCGCCGCCGATGACGGTCTTCTCCACGATCTCGGCCACGTCCTCGGCGTGGACTTTGGTGTACAGCCAGCCTTCCGGCTCGATACGGACCAGGGGGCCCATCTCGCAGAAGCCGTGGCAGCCGGACTTTTTGATGCCGGTGGCGTCGCTGCCGCAGCTGTCATTCAGGCTGAGCTCGAAGGCCGCGCCGTGCTCGGCCATCTGCTTTTTCAGCTCCTCATACACGGCGAGGTTGCCGCCCGCCGCGCAGCCCGTGCCGCAGCAGACCAGCACCTTGCGCTTCTCATGGCCGCGCGCCTCAATGAATTTGCCCTGCAGGGCGCGGAAGCTTTCCAGATTTTCGATTCTCTCACGCATCGGTTCAGGCCTCCCCTCTGAGCTGTTCGACCAGCGCCCGTGCCTTCTCCGGCGTCATGGCGGCATGGACGGTGTCGTTGACCATGACGACGGGACTCAAACCGCATGCGCCGAGGCAGGAGACGATCTCCAGCGTGAACAGTCCGTCGTCCGAATTGGGCTTGTGTTCGTTGGTGCCGGTGGCGTCATACAGGGCCTGCAGCACGTTGCTGCTCTTGCGGACATGGCAGGCCGTGCCGCGGCAGACCTTCACGACATACTTGCCCTTGGCGTCCAGTGAGAAGTTGCCGTAGAACGTCGCCACGCCGTAGAGCTTTGACTCACTCATGCCGACCTTCCTGGCGATGTACTCCAGCGCGTCCTGCGGCAGGTAGCGGTATCTCTCCTGCACATCCTGCATGATGGCAATGATCTTGGTCTTGTCACTGCCGTATTTCTCCAGGATGGAGTCTATGAACTTCAGATCCAGGGTTTCCAAAGTGATCTCGTCCCTTCTATCGTGTTTTCTTGTCTGTTTCTTTACAAACAAGTCCACTTTGATTATACCTTTTTCGGCGAAAATATCAAGCGCAAATTGACAATATTCTGACGATTTGTCGCTTTCTCCAGTTTTCCGCGAAAGCGTGCCGAAAGCCCGCAAGGCAATTGACAGATTCGACAAGCCGGGGTATACTGCCGCTGTCCGAACCGTGAGGAGCGCTTGCGGTGAGGCAAGCAATATTTACTGACGCCGAAACAAAGCTTGAGGCGGAAGGCAAGCAAAACGGGCGGCATTTCGCTGTTCGCTGTCGGCCACGCCTTCCGGCGTGGTTTTTGTTTTGACGGGAAAGGAAATCTATGGATTCACGCATTGCCGCCGTCTCCATCCTTGTGGAGGAGCCGGGCTCCGTGGAGGCGCTCAACAGTCTTCTCCACGAGTATTCGGCCTATATTCTGGGCCGTATGGGCATACCCTATCGGGAGAAGGGCGTCAGCATCATCTGTCTGAGCCTGGACGCCCCCGTGGATGTCATCAACGCCCTGACCGGAAAGATCGGCCGGCTCAAGGGCGTCAGCGCAAAGGCCGTGTATTCCCGCGGCCAGAACAATTGAAAGGAGAATACCCCATGAGAACCATGAAGAAAACCGTATCATCCCTTTTGACCCTCTGCCTTGTCCTGCTCGTCTGCCTGTCGGCGACCGCCTGCGCGGACGCGGCCATCGACAAGGATTTGCCCGTGCGCGTCTGGACGCTCAACGGCACCACCGGCTTCGGCATGGCCGGTCTGATCGCCGACGCCAACGACGGCAAGGCCGCGCTCAATTACAGCTTTTCCGTTGAGAGCGATCCCTCCGTCGTCACCGCCGCCCTGGTGAGCGGGGACTGCGATATCGCCGCCCTGCCGACCAACGCCGCCGCGGCCCTCTACAACAAGACCAAGGGTCAGGTGCAGGTGCTGGCCCTCAACACCCGGGGCGTCCTGTATCTCGTGACGGACGGCAGGGAGAAGATCGAAAGCATCTCCGATCTCAACGGCAAGACGGTTTACGCCCCGGCGCAGAACCCCAGCTTCATTTTTGCCGCGCTCTGCAGCAAGTACGGCATACCGCCGTCGCCGCCGGGAAGGTCAGCCTTGCTATTCTGCCCGAACCGATGGTGACGGTGGCGAAGAGCCAGAATCAGGATCTCGTTGTCGCCCTCGACCTCACCGCGGAGTGGGACAAGGTCATGGAGCCCGGCAGCCTCGTGCAGGGCTGCGTTGTCGTGCGTCGGGAATTTGCGGAAAAGCACCCTGCGGAGCTCAAGCAGTTCCTCGCCGACTATGAGGTGTCCGTCAAGCTGCTGAGCGACGACGCGCAGGCTGCCGCCGCGAAGATCGAGGCCTCCGGCATCTTTGCCAATGCCGCCGTTGCCGCCAAGGCCATCCCCAACTGCAACGTCTGCTTCGTCACCGGCGAGGATATGCAGCGTGATCTCGGCGCGTTCCTGGAAATCATGTTCGAGAAGACTCCCCAGTCCGTCGGCGGTGCCGTCCCCGGGGATGATTTCTACTGCGTGCTGAAATGAGTCCCGCAGCCAAAAAGGCCCTCGCCAAAACCGGCGCGGGCCTCTTCTGGATACTGCTGTGGGCACTGCTGGCGCATCTCGTCGGGCAGAAGCTGCTGCTCCCCTCTCCTCTGCTGGTCGTCAAAACTCTGCTGAGCCTGGCGTCCGGTGCGGACTTCTGGCTCACACTGCTGAACAGTCTGGCGCGTATTTTAAGCGGGATGCTCGCGGGGACGCTGCTCGGCGTGGTACTGGCCGTTTTGACGCACGGCAGCGCCGTTTGCCGGACTATCATCGCGCCCTTTATGAGTCTTGTCAAGAGCACGCCCGTGGCCTCCTTCATCATCCTCGCCCTGATCTGGCTCGGGCGCGGCGTGGTGCCTCTGTTTATCACGGCCCTGATGGTCATGCCCGTGGTCTGGGCCAATGTGTCGGAGGGACTTCGCGCGCAGGACGAAAAGCTCCTCGAGGTCGCGCGCGTCTTTCATCTGCCGCGACGCCGCGTGTTTTTCTCGCTCACGCTGCCGACGGTGCTGCCCTATTTCCGCTCGGCCCTGTGCTCTGCCCTCGGCCTCGGCTGGAAGGCTGGGGTGGCAGCCGAGGTGCTGACCGTGCCGCAGCGCTCCGTCGGGCGCATGATCTATGAGTCCAAGCTCTATCTCGAGACGCCGGAGCTCTTTGCCTGGACCGTGACCGTCATCGCTGTGAGCTTTCTGATCGAGCGGCTGCTGCTGCGCCTGGTATCGGGCCTCTGGCGAAAGGGGGACGACGAACATGCTTGACCTTCAAAACGTGGGCGTCTGCTTCGGGGTCAAAAGCGTGCTGAACGGCTGCACGCTCTCCCTCGCTCCCCATGAGCGCATCGCCCTGATGGGGCCCTCCGGCTGCGGGAAGACCACGCTGCTGCGCACAGCTCTCGGGCTGCAGGACCCGGACAGCGGCGCCGTAACGAATACGTTTTCCCGCCCAGCCGCCGTTTTTCAGGAGGATCGCCTCTTTCCCTGGCTCACGGCAGTGGAAAATATCAACCTCGTGCTGTCGGGAAAGGCCGAGACTATATCCGAAGCCAGGCACTGGCTGGAACGTCTGGAGCTCGGCGACGCCGGAGAGCTGTACCCCTGCGAGCTCTCCGGCGGCATGCGGCAGCGCATTGCCATTGCCCGCGCCCTCTGCGTCAGACCCGATCTGCTGGTTCTGGACGAGCCGTTAAAGCAGCTCGACGCCGCGCTTCAAGCACGGGTCTCCGCTCTGATTTCAGAAGCCTGCCGGGAATGTGCGCTCCTCCTCGCCACGCACAGCGAAGAGGAGGCGAAAGCTCTCGGCTGCCGCATTTATCTTTGCCGAGACGGCACGTTTTATCCCGAAACCTGATACTCCAGTCAAGGAACCGGAGCGGCAAAGCCTGATCGCCGTTCCGGTTTTTTCACGAGTTTTCATATAATATGTACGGAAAGTCTTTACAGTTTGCGTTTCTGCGGATATAATAAATAAAACATTCTGCGTATGTCGCTTTTTCCATCATTTCGGAGGGAGGAGGCAGACGACATGAACAAACGAAACCGCCGGGTCCTTCTCTGGATTCTGGCTGCGGCGGCACTCTATCTGCTTCTGCTCTTCCTGTTGGTGGCGGCGGAGCGCAATTACCCGGACGCGACGATCCGTACCATGGGCGATGCGTTCTGGTACTCGCTGATCACGCTGACCACGATCGGCTACGGCGACAAGGCCCCGGTCAGTATGTACGGCAAGCTGATCGCCTCGATTTTCGTTCTGAGCAGCGTCGGCGTTCTGGCCGCGCTGATCGGTCTTGTCCTGCGGCTGGTCGGTGATATGCTGATCCCGCGCCTGCGCCTGAGACTCGGCAAAGGCCGCGTCTGGTACGCCTTCAGCGAGGAAAACGCAGATTCCGTGACGCTGGCCGCCGCGCTGAGCAGAAACGACCCGGACTGTGTGCTGATCTTTCCGGACGGCGCAAAGGCGCGCAGCGATCTAAATGCCGTTCGATTGCGCTATACCGTCTCCGGTCTTCTTGATCTGCGCGGTGCAGCCGCCGGACTCTCCTGCTTCTGCATGGGTGCGGAGCCCTGGGCCAATTACGTCGCCGCCCTCGTTTCCGCCGGGCTCGGCGTGGAGACCTACTGCATGGCGGATGTGCGCGAGGAGAAGCTCCCGGCCTGTCTGCATCTGTTCAACCCCGCCGAGATCATGAGCCGCCGTTACTGGACGGAGCATCCCCTGAAAAAAGAGGAACGGCGCATTATCCTCGTGGGTTCCGGCGAAGCGGGCATGGCCCTTCTGGAACGGGCGCTGCTGACCAATGTATTTGAGACCGAGCGCGGTATAGAGTACCATGTCTTCGGCGATGCGGGCGCTTTCTCTTCCCTTCACCCCGAGATCGTCGCCGCGCTCGACGGCTCACGGCCGTCCGGCGACAGGCTGATTTTCCACAGTGAAAACTGGCCGGAGGCGCGCGGGCTTCTTCAAAGCGCTGACCGCGTGATTCTCTGCTGCGACGAGGATCAGGAGAATTTGCGAATCTGCACGGAGCTCAAGAGCTGGTTTGTCAGTTCCGCCGCGCTGCATGTCAAGCTGCGCGACCCCGTCCCCGGTCTCATCAGCTTCGGCGGGCGCGTCGAATTTGAGACACCAGAATACGTCATGAAGGACGAGCTCAACCGCCGGGCAATTTTGATGAACGACATCTACAATGAGAGCGCGGCGCATCCCGTTCCCTGGCGCGAGCTGAGTCCCTTCCTGCAGCAGTCGAATATCGCGGCGGCAGATCACCTGATCGTCAAAGCCCGCTGTCTGCTGGACGACGATAGTTTGCGCGACCTGAGTCCGGAAATCTGTTCAAGGGCCTACGCGCGATACCGGGAAATCTATCCTGCCCGGGCCGATCTCCTGCAGGAGATGGAGCACAGGCGATGGATGCGCTTTTATCAGATGTACAACTGGCAATACGCCCCGCAGCGCGACAACGCCCTGCGCCGTCATCCCCTCCTGCTGCCGTACGATAAGCTCAGCCAGGAGGACAGATTAAAGGACGCCTACGCCTGGGAGATGCTGGGCAGACTCGGTGAAAAAACGCCGTCCTGAGACAGTCCGGCCTCGAACTCACAGATGTCTGAATTTCAAGATAAAGAGAGCGTACATGTTATGAAAAAGATTCAAATTCTTTCCCTGCTTCTGATCGCCGTTCTTTTGGTCTGCGGCTGCAGCGCCGAACAGGCTCCTCAGCCCACGACCGCTCCGACGGTCGAACCCGCGCCCGCCGCCTCGGCGGAGCCCAAAACCGTCGCCGAGCCCACGCCCGTCGCGACGCCCACGCCCAAGCCTGTTTCGGCCGACGTACAGGTGCTGCTTGACCAAAACCAGGAGGTCTGGCGGGAGATCCATCGCCGCGACGGCATGGAAGGCCGTCTGCTGATCCCCTCGGCCAACATCAATGTCGCCCTCTTCACCTGGATCGACACGCCGGTATCGGCCGACGGCGGGGCGGATGATATCCTCCTGCAGGTGCGTCAGGCCATTGTGGACAATGAGGACAGCGCCTCCCTGTATAACGACGGCTACGGCAACATCATCGCCGACCATTCCAACCAGGAGTTTTCCAAGCTCTCCGGCGTCTCACTGGGCGATACGGCCTATCTTCTCGCAGGCGACCATATCATCAGCCTGGAGTGTGATCTGGTTACCGACGGCACCAACACGCTCAACGGCATCACCACCGCCGACGGCAAGCCCGCCAACGAGGGCGAGGATTATACCTGCTATACCTGTCTCGAAGACTGGACCCACGTTCTGATCGTTGGCTTCAAGATCACGGACCAGGATTCCGTCGACGTCGACCGCTTCGATCAGGGCGAGCAGCCTCAGCCCACGCCTGTGCCGACTCCGGCCGCAACCTCCATCCCCGTGCCCTCCACGACGCAGCCTCCCGTCCCCACGCCTATCTATACGCCGACCCGCTCCCCCGAGCCGACTGAGGAACCCGACAATGCGCCCGCGAGGCCCCAGCAGCCGGTTGACCCCGAAGCCTACTACGACGCGATCATCGGCGGCTATGACATGTATGCCGACGCGGCTTACAACTACACGGGCGGCGGCATCGACGACGGATATCTCTGATACTATTTTTCAATAAAAAGTCGACACTTTTTATTGAAAAGATGCCACCTGCGGCGGCATACAGTTGCTGACGCAACTGACGTCTCATACGATTTTCAGTTGTCTACTTTTTAATGAAAATCAGTATGATACTGTTTCCTGATTGTACTTTTCAGTGCGAAACGCTGAAAAGCACCGATAAAACTTTCATTCTGAACGCAGAGAAGGATCTTTCCCCAGAGCTTCAAAACCTGCCTGGGAAAGATCCTTCGCTTTGTTCAGGATGATTTATTATTCTGCTTTATTCAGCCAGGAGCTTTTCCAGCGCCGCGATGCGCTGGCAGAGGCAGAAGACCTCCATGCTGCCGTAGAGCTCGCTGATGGACGGGAAGGACGGGGCGATGCGGATGTTTTTGTCCTCCGGGTCCCTGCCGTAGGGGAAGGGCGCGCCCGCGTTGGTGAGCTTGACGCCCGCCTCGGCGCAGAGGGCGACACAGCGCCTGGCCGTGCCGGGCAGACCGTCATAGCTGATAAAGTAGCCGCCGTTGGGATTGGTCCAGGTGCCGATGCCGTATTCGCTCAGACCGCTTTCCAGCGCAGAGAGGACAAAATCGAACTTGGGCCGCAGATAGTCGGCCTGCTTCTTCATGTGGGCCTTGATGCCGTCGACGCTCTTGAGATAGTGGACATGACGGACCTGATTGATCTTGTCGTAGCCGATGGTCTGCACGCCGATCTGCTTGAGCAGGAACTTCACGTTGTTCACGCTTGCGGCGAGAACAGCCACGCCCGCGCCGGAGAAGGTGATCTTGCTGGTGGACATGAACTCGTAGACCATATCCTCGCTGCCGTACTCTTTGCAGGCGTCGAAGATGTTCAGCAGCTCGTCGTCCTTATCACGGAAACCGTGGACGATGTAGGCGTTGTCCCAGAAGATGCGGAAGTCATCAGCCGCAGGCTTGAGCGCGGCGAAGGCGCGCACGGTCTCGGCCGAGTAGGTGTAACCCTGTGGGTTGGAGTACTTGGGCACGCACCAGATGCCCTTGACGGAGGGATCTGTTTCGACATACTGACGCACAAGCTCCATATCCGGGCCGTCGGGCGTCATGGGGATGTTGATCATCTCGATGCCGAACTCCTCGCAGATGCGGAAGTGCCTGTCATAGCCCGGCACAGGGCAGAGGAAACGGAGCTGGCCCTGCTGTCCCCAGGGCTTGCTGCCGCCGTATACCCCGAGAAGCAGCGCCTTGATCACACAGTCATACATCAGCGCGAGGCTGGACTGACCACCCATGATGACGTTTTCCATCGGCACGCCCAGCAGATCGCCGAAGAGCTCCTTGGCCTCGTCCACGCCCGCAAGCTCGCCATAATTGCGCACGTCGGTGCCCTTGCGGCTGTAGATCAGCTCATAGGGGTTCTGGCTGAGCATATCCATACTGAGATTGAGCTGTGTGGGATCGGGCTTGCCACGGGACATGTCGAGCTTCAGCCCGCGCGCCTTGACCGACTCAAACTTTGTCAGTAGGGCGTCAAGCTCGGCATGCATCTCGTCTTTGTTCATGGTCAGATACTTGTTCATATGTTATCCCTCGTTTTGAAAAAATGGATTTTGCATTATTCTATGATCGGCGCCGGCTGAAAATCCCTGCCGTCAAACTGCCAGATCTCCGTAAAGCCGCAGGACAGCGCCAGCTTTTCACACTGGTCAAAGGCATAGTCGATGTGAGCTGCACAGTGGGCGTCCGAGCTGATGCAGATTCGCCCGCCGACGCTCTTCAGATGACGCAGCAGCTCCTCCGACGGATAGGGTGACGTACGCCACCCGCGGCACATGGCGCCGGCGTTGATCTCAAAGATCTTGCCCGCCGCGTTCAGCTTGTCCATCGCAGCGAAGGCGGCGTCCCGATAGGCTTTGGACGCGGTATCGTAGAGCGGCATGCGTTCGTTGAACTTGGTCGGCAGATCAAAGTGTCCGACGATGGCCACCTCGGGATACTCCGCCAGGGTGCTCAGCTTCTCATAATACATCCGGGCCGTATAAGCCGCGCCCCCATGGTAGGCGATCAGGTGCGCCGCCGTGTCCGGATCATAGTCAAAGGGGATCTCGCTGAGCATGTGGCAGGAGCCGATGATGTAGTCATAGGGCGGCACGGAGCGGCGGGCCGCGTCCAGATCGTATTCCAGACCGCACCAGACCTCAAGCCTCCCGGCGTAGAGCTCCCGGAGGCGATGCATTTCCTCGATAAACGTCCCCTCGTCCGAGGGGGCACAGCACCAGGCTTCCTCCCCGGGAATAGGGCAGTGCAGGCTGATGCCGACAGACGCAAGGCCTGCCTTTTCAGCCGCGCGGACCATCGTTTCAGGGCTGTCGGCCCCGTCGTCAAAGTTCGTATGACAGTGCAGATTCTGACGCTTCATCTCCACCGTCCTCCTTTATCAAAAAATTCAAAATATATTTTAACGATTCAACGGGCCCCTGTCAAGGTTTTCTCGGACGCCAGCCCCGGTCTTCTTTTATTTCTGCGTGACGGGCGCATTGTCCGCCGCGCGGCACAGCTCGGCAAGGCAGACCAGAAGCGCCAGAATGCTGACGCAGAGGGCCCTGCATGTAAAATAATAATGGACGTAACTGTGGTTGACCGTCAGGCAGAACCAGACAAAAGGCAGCAGGCCCACAAGGAGATAGGGCAGAACGATGCGCAGGCCCTCCTTCTCCCCCGTTCTTCTGCGCCTGACGAGGCGGAATATCATGACAGCCGCATAAAGAGCGGCCGGTACGGCCAGAGGTGAGCGGAAGAAGCCGACCGTGACCATGCGCAGGCAGGAGGCCGTCGAAATGGCGGGCGCGTTGCCCGGCATCGCGTGAGAGGTTCTGAAGCGAATGTTGTTCCACGCGTCCAGGATCACGTTCTCGTCGGTCAGGAGACTCGCGATCCCCCATTTGAGCGCCCACATCCCGGCATAGCCGAAGCACCAGCCGAGCCCTGCGCGCACGAGGAAGGCCAGCTTCCATTCCGCCGTCTCCCTTCTCATCAGTGACAGCGCCAGAATGGCGGGCACGCCGAAGGTTGCAGCGGGATAGGTGAGAAAATCGAAATAGGCCGTCGCGATCCCGGCATACAGAAAGAGACCTGTGAGCCTGTCCCTGTCCTGATCGGCGGACAGGCAGGCGTGAGATGATAAAAGCAGGATATAGAAGCAGGAGGAAAACTGAAAGCTCTTCGCCAGTGACAGCGGCATCAGCAGCAGATACATCAGAAGCCAGGGCAGGATCAGCTCCCGCCTGTTTTTCTTCGCCATGCGCCAAAACAGGAGCAGGACCAGAAGCACCTGGATCACGCCGTTGAGGATGCGCATATTTCCGTAATGCGTCAGGGCGAGCAGGGGCTTGACATAGAGCAGGTAGCCGTGCCAGTAGCGCGGATAGCTTGTGACACCGGAAAAGGACAGCCCCAGCACATAGCGGCCGACCGGGTCGAGTATGCTGTCATCCTTGCCGTTCGGGTCCTCCGACGCGGAGGCAAATATCCCGCGCGGCACCAGCAGCGCCCTCTGCAGCGTCGGCAAGGCGCTCTTGTCCGAGGCCTCCATGAACATGACGGAATCCGTCGTGTTGTCGAGATAGCTCGTGGCCCACCGGCGCGAGATAAGCGGATAGGTCCCCTCCCGCGCGAAGATCTCCGCCGTAGCGGGCATATGCGCCTCCATGGGCTCAGCCGGCAGCAGATAGACGCCGCACAGCAGCAGGACGCCCGCAAAAGCGCAGAGCAAAAGCGTCAGGAGGGAGAAGTGGATGCCTCGCGCCGTGAACATGCCGCGCAGCGCCGACCAAAACATCCGCAGGTCAAAGCCCGTATCCGGTGTTCTCACTGCGGCGTATCCGTCTGTCCCTCTTCTGTCCTTTTTGCTTTCGCTCTGTTTCATTTTATACTTGTCCGACCGCTTCAACGCGCGAGCGCCCGGTCGAAGGCCTCCCTGAAATGTTCCCTGATCACGGCGTAGCTGTGGGTAAAATGCGCCTCATAGAGTTTTTCCCCATCCAGATAGATCGTCGGCACGCTGTAATAGTCGCGCGTCCCGGCAAGCTCCGGCTCCTCGCTCTCCTCGATCCAGCGAAGGGAGACATCCTCATAGGCAGGGTTTTCTTCCCTCAGCTCCGCGACGGCCCTCTGCGCATTTCGGCAATAGGGACAGTCCGCCAGATAAAAGACCTCAAGTTCTCTCATACGCTCTTAGTAGTTTTCGGCGTTGATCTCAAAGTAGGCCTGCGGATGGGCGCAGACAGGGCAGATCTCGGGGGCACTGGTCCCGACGACGATGTGGCCGCAGTTGCGGCATTCCCAGACCTTGACCTCGCTTTTGGCGAAGACTTCCTGCGCCTCGACGTTCTTCAGCAGGGCGCGGTAGCGCTCCTCATGGTGCTTCTCGATGGCGGCGACGCCGCGGAACTTCTCGGCAAGCTCCGGGAAGCCCTCCTCCTCGGCTGTTCTGGCGAAGCCCTCATACATGTCGGTCCACTCATAGTTCTCCCCGTCGGCCGCGGCGGCGAGGTTTTCGGCCGTGCTGCCGATGCCGTTTAATTCCTTGAACCAGAGCTTGGCGTGCTCTTTCTCGTTCTCGGCAGTCTTGAGGAAGAGGGCCGCGATCTGCTCAAAGCCCTCCTTCTTTGCCTTGGAGGCAAAGTAGGTATACTTGTTTCTGGCCTGCGACTCGCCCGCGAAGGCGGCCTCCAGGTTCTTTTCTGTCTGTGTTCCGGCGTAAGGATTTTTGGACATGTTGAATACCTCCTGTCAGAATATTAGAAAAGCAGCGCGTTTGCGATGGTGAAATACACCAGCAGGGAAAGGGCGTCGACGATGGTGGTGATGAAGGGACTCGCCATGACGGCGGGGTCGAAGCCGATCTTCTTCGCGGCCATGGGCAGGGTGCAGCCCACGATCTTCGCGATCAGCACCGTGACGGCCATCGTGGCGCAGACGACAAACGCGGTCATCACGGAGATGGAAGTATTGCCGAGGATGAGGCGGTCGAAGACCATGATCTTGCCGAAGCACAGCGTCGCGAGGGCCACGCCGCAGAGGACCGCGGTCTGGATCTCCTTCCAGACGACTTTGGGCAGATCGTTCAGCTCCAGCTCGCCGAGGGACAGGGCGCGGATGACGGTGACGGAGGCCTGGGAGCCCGAGTTGCCGCCCGTATCCATGAGCATGGGGATGAAGGCCGTGAGCACCACCTGGGCGGAAAGGGCGCTTTCAAAGCCGGTGATGATCATGCCGGTAAAGGTGGCCGAGACCATCAGCAGCATGAGCCAGGGGATACGGTGCTTGAAGAGGTCCCAGGCGTCGGAGCGCAGATAGGTCTTCTCCGACGGAAGCATACCGGCCATCTTCTCGATATCCTCTGTGGTCTCTTCGACAAGGACGTCCATGGCGTCGTCGAAGGTGACAATACCGACCATGCGGTTGTCCGCATCCACCACAGGCAGGGCGAGGAAGTTGTACTTGGACAGCATCTGCGCCACTTCCTCCTGGTCGGTCAGGGTGTTGACGCAGATGACATGCTCGTCCATGATTTCCGAGACGGGGGTGTTCTGATCCTGGGCAAGGAGCAGATCCTTGGCCGAGACGGTGCCCAGGATGCGCCGTTCCTCGGTGACGTAGCAGGTATAAATAGTCTCCTTGTCGATGCCGGTGCGGCGGATGCGCTGCAGGGCCTCGGCAATGGTCATGTTCGGGCGCAGGGAGACATATTCCGTGGTCATGATGGACCCGGCGGAGTTGTCGGGATAGCGCAGGATCTCGTTGATCTCCTTGCGCATCTGGGGATCGGCCTGAGCCAGGATGCGCTTGACGACGCTCGCCGGCATCTCCTCTACGAGGTCGGCCGCGTCGTCGACGTAGAGCTCGCTGACGAGCTCGTGCAGCTCCTTATCCGAGAAGCCGGTGATCAGGTGCTCCTGCAGCTCGGGGCTCAATTCGGCGAAGGCCTCCGCCGCCAGCTCCTTCGGCAGCAGGCGGAACAGGAGCGGGGTGCGCTCCTCGTCCATATCCTCGAACACGGCGGCCACGTCCGCCCCGTTCATAGTGGTCAAAACATCTTTCAGCGTCTGGTACTTTTTCTCTTCCAGAAGCTTTTTCAGGGATTTCTCAAGTGCGGCAACATGCTCTGCCATCGGGTATTCCTCCTCTTCAACATTTCCCCTTTGACGGGGTGGGAAACCGACGGGCAGACAGAAGTCCTCCTGTTATAAAACTGCGGAAACGCCCTGTGCGTTCCGCAATCGACTTCGGCCTGCCGTTGAGCCGGTACTGCTTCCTGCCTCCATGGCGTTTCCTCCTTTTTTCCTGATTGTGGGGCAAAACCCCATTACAAGGATTTTACCCTTTTTCATACGCTTTTGTCAACCTATAACCGCCAATTCTTATCCGTGTCGAATATGTGCCGCTCACGGCAGAAAGCTCCGCGCGATTGCCTGCACCTCGTTCCGGCGTCTCTCGGTGTCCGCCACGAGCTTGAACTGCGTGCGGGCGCGGTCGAGGTTGTGGTCGGGCCGGGCGACGGAGAAGTAGCGGTCGCCGTCGAGGTAGTCGGTGAGAAAGCGCAGCCCGCATTCGAGCGTCATGAGCTTTGCGCCGAGCGGCAGGGTCTCGATCTCTTCCCCGGTTAGACCTCCGCAGGCCGGGATGAAGCCCTCGGCAAAGCGGCGGTACAGCGCGAGATCGAGCCAGACCTTATCCAGGTCCCGCTCGTCCTCTCTCGCGGTCGAGGCCCCGAAGCGGATCGAATCGCCGAAGTCATAGGCCACGAGCCCCGGCATGACCGTATCGAGGTCGATCACGCACAGCGCCCGTCTTGTCTTTTTGTCGAGCATGATGTTATTGAGCTTGGTGTCGTTGTGCGTTACGCGCAGCGGCAGCTCCCCGCTCTCGCGCATGGCCTGGAGAGTACCCGCCTCCTCTTCCCTGGAAAGGACAAAGTCGATCTCCCGCTGTACGGAGGCGGCGCGGCCCAGTCTGTCGGCCTGTAAAACCTCATGAAAGATGCGGTAGCGGTCGGGCGTATGGTGAAACTTCGGGATGGTCTCGGACAGGGTTTCGGCCGGAAAATCTTTCAGCATCCTCTGGAAGCCGCCGAAGGCTACGGCACTTTGATAGAAATCCTCCGCGGTCTCGGGCGTCTGCAGACAGATGCTGTCCTCGATAAAATCGTAGGCGCGCCAATACTCCCCTTCTCTGTCCAGATACCAGAACCCGCCCTCCGCCGTGGAGATCAGATGCAGGCTCGCGCGGGGATCGCCGCTGCGCTCGGCGAGATAGGCCGTCACGGCCGCGACGTTTCGCATCAGGGCCGGGATATCGTGAAACGCGGCGCGGCTGAGGCGCTGTACGATATAGCGCCGCCCCGTATCGGTCACGGCGAGATAGGTGCGGTTGATATGCCCCTCGCCGTAGCGCTCGCAGGAGACGGGCCGCCCCTCAAACTGAAACTGCCGAAGAATCTCTTCCATGCTTAACTCTCCCTCTCTGCTCCGCGGCAAAGCGGCGGAACCTGCTCCAAGCGGAGCTTCTCCCCTATTTCCAGTCCTTCCAGATATCGGGACAGTAGCCGACGGTGGCCTGCTTCCCGTTTCGGACGATCGGTGTTTTGAGCAGATACGGCACCTCATAGAGCTTGTCGAGCCTGGCCTCGTCGCTGGCGAGGTAACGGAAAAGCTCATAGTCCTGATCGGCCGGGTCGGCCATATTCTCAAGCCCCACCGCGTTTTTGACGGAGCTCAGCTCTCCCCTGCTCATGCCGTATTTGAGCACGTCGATATACTGGTATTTGATCCGGCGCTCCTTGAACCAGCGCTCAGCCTTCTTCGAGTCAAAGCACTTGGCCTTGCCGAATATTTGAATATTCATCTCATATAACTCCGTAAGTGTCGGTATTCTCCGGTTTATCGCATACTCTCTTGCTCTTCTCAAAAGAGAGCCCGATTACAACAAGTATATGCAATCAGGCTCCCGCTGTCAAATTTTTCTTTTTGCGGTCCCGGCAGCTTCTCGCCGGGATAATGGGCGCATCTATGAAAAGCCTGACAAGGCTTTTTTGTGCTCACAGGATGATTCTTGAATACAGGACATCGATGATTTATAATAAGATGCAGAATTAGAGTGCTTGTTCAGGCGGATACATCGGGATTTCAATAACAGAAAGGTCATCCGGAGATGAAAGTCAAAAAGGGAAAAATGATTCTGAGCGTTATCTTCTCGCTCATTCTTCTGATCGTCGCTGCAATGGTCTGGTTTTTTGAGTTCAATTCGACCGGATACCGCAAAAGATATCGGACAATGTTTTCATTAACAGGGATTACGCCGGGAACAGAGATGAGATTACCGGCCTGATCAACGAAGCGAAATCACGTGCTGCGGATTTTTATGGCTCATTGATGTGCCCGGATCATACGGTCATCATCATATGCGACGATGATAAACTGCTTGCAAAGCTTGGCGGAGATCACGATACACACCACATTACGCTTTTTCCCGTAAAGAGGAGTTATGTTTCCGTTTCGACTGAATATCTGACGGTCGACGTTCTTGCCCATGAGCTTACACACGCGGAGCTGTACGAACGACTCTCAGGCAAAGCTTTTCGTCGGGTTCCGACCTGGTTCAATGAGGGGATAGCCCTGCAGAATGACTACCGTGAACAATATGGGCCAGAAGCGTGGGCAGAACAGACCGATAACGGTAAAAAAATTGTCGCACATGAAGATATGGACACAGCGGCGGAGTTTTATTCGGGTACAAAAGAAGATCGGCGTTTTCGTTATCTGAATGCAAAACATGATGTTGTCGAATGGCTGGAAAAGCATGGCTTGCAGGGTTTCATGGCTCTGATTGACAGACTGAACGGCGGAGAGGCTTTCAGCGCTGCATATGGCAGCTAGATTCCAGTTTGTCGGGAAATCGCTAAATCGAAATTTGGAAACTATGAAAGGATAGTAATATGCGGCACGAATGTAAAATCACAGTTATAGACAAAAAATGCTTTGCCAATTTTCAAAAGCAATACCTGGCCGACCCCAAATCTGGTCCCTGTCCATTCTTCAATATGTGTATACCGCGCTGCAAGGCGGCTCAATTATGAAAGGCTGGACCAATGATGACCGTATCATGATCGCTTGTTGCAATAATGGCACAAGGCCGGTCATTTTCAAGATTGAACGAATTGACATTCCGGATAATGATGAGGAGCGAGAGTGGCTTGCAAAGCAAGATTTTAAAAACACAGCCGAAGATGCTTATACCGGCTAAGCTGCAAACTCCAGTTAACAGTAAAGTAAAAAAAGGGGGGCTGTTGCAAAACTCTTATTTTGCAACAGCCCCGATTTACTGTGAAAGCTCCGCTTCTACAGTAAATAATGTATGTATACCAATCAGCGATTCGGATTTGCAGGTCTCTTTCACTTATACGCCTGTATAACCTTCTCTGTACTCGGCGTATCATGGTGTAAATCTCTATACTGTGCCGGCACTGCTCATACTGACTTTCATTAAGAAGAAGAAGACAACATCTTCTTTTAACAGCGCCTTGTGGCGCGTTGAAAATCGTATGAGACGTCAGTTGCGTCAGCAACTGTATGCCGCCGCAGGTGGCATCTTTTCAATAAAAAGTGTCGACTTTCTTTTTTACGGTATATAAATGCCTCCCAGGAGTGGGAATTCCTGAGAGGCTGGGGCATTCATCATGCGTTCATTCTGTTTACACGATTGGAAAGATTCTGTCTGGGGCTTACCTTTTTTCCGCAGCTTCTGCACGCTCACGGCATATTTCTTCCCAGCTCTTATGACTTGACATGAGTTTATCCAGACGGCTCATCTGCTCAGGCACGTCGATTTTCTGCGGACATGCATTGCTGCACTGTCCGCAGCCGATGCATGCCCCTGCCTGTTTTCCGGCACCGAGCGCTGAATATCGTGAAACTGTATTAAAGCTGTCAGAAACAGCCATATCGTTCGCCATACTCAAAAGCAGAGGGATATCCAGCTCCATCGGACAGCCTGCGCAGCAATAACGGCAAGCTGTGCACGGAATCTGACGGGATATTCTCGCGGAAATCTCATCGAGGATTTGCAGCTCTTCTTCACTCAGCTTTTCATCACTTGAAAACGTGCGGAGGTTATCTTCCATTTGAGCAAGATTTGACATCCCGCTCAGAATCATTGTCGGCTGCGGCACAGTCCGGAGCCATCGAAAGGCCCACGCCGGAATGCTGTCTTGCGGACGCATACTGCGCAGCTTGTCTTCTGTTTCAGCGCCAAAAGACGCAAGCTTGCCGCCGCGTACCGGCTCCATCACCCAGACCGGGATCCCCGCTTCCCGCAGGATCTCTACCTTTCGTTTTGCATCCTGCAGCGTCCAGTCGATATAATTGAGCTGGATCTGGCAAAACTCCATGTGTTCGCCATAGAGTGCAAGGAACTGCTCAAGCCCCGAAGGTGCGGCATGGCAGGAGAAGCCCAGATGGCGGATTCTACCCTTCTCCTTTTGTTCCAGGAAATACTCAAGAAAACGATTCTCCGGATTGCCATAGTAGCAAGCGAGGGAGTTCTCGTTGACGTTGTGGAGAAGATAAAAGTCAAAATAATCCACACCGCAGCGCTTCATCTGTTCCTCGAAGATCTCTTCCGGTGTCACGGGGCGCACACCTTTTACGTTCTGATGGCCGGGGAATTTATCCGCCAGATTCCATTTCTCACGCGGATACCGCCGAAGGGAAAGACCGAGCGCTCCTTCGGATTTACCGCCATGATACGGATGCGCCGTATCGAAATAATTCACGCCGGCGGCAATTGCTGCGTCAACCATTCTGTCAAGCTCTGCCTGATCAATAGCTCCATCATCCAGGAGCGGCAGCCGCATTGCGCCGAATCCAAGCGCCGACAGCTTTTCATTCTGAAAGTCGTTGTATAACATAGGATCACACCTTTTCATCAGATTACTGTCATTATAATCAAGCAAGCCGGTTGCAACAAGACAGAATTGCTGCAGATATGTCAAAAAAGCCTTTGATCCCATGGATCTCCCCGGGAAGCTGCGCCGGTTCAAAGCTGAATCCCAGCATACCCGATGACTTACCGCATCGCGTCCTTCATGGCTTTCACGTACTCCCCGACATACGGCGGCGCGTCCCGGCCGTATTTTTCCAGCAGTTTAATGATGGCCGAGCCCACGATTGCTCCGTCTGAGAGCTCTGCCATTTTCTTTGCCTGCTCAGGCGCGGAGATTCCGAAACCGATGGCGCACGGAATTTCGGTATTTTCACGCACCAGTCTGACCATGGCTCCCAGGTCTGTGGTGATCTCCGTGCGGGTGCCGGTCACGCCGAGGCTCGACACGAGATACAGAAAGCCCTCCGCCTCCCGCGCGATCATGGCGATCCGGTTTTCCGACGTCGGCGCAATAAGAGAGATCAGATTCACCCCGCAGGAGCGGCAGATGGGCAGAAACTCATCCTTTTCCTCAAAGGGCAGATCCGGCAGGATCAGCCCGTCGATGCCGACGTCCCGGCACAGGGACAGAAAGCGCTCTGCTCCGTATGAAAAAACGACGTTTGCATACGTCATGAACACCATGGGAACGGCAATATCTTCGCGCAGTTTTCGCACAAAATCAAAAATTCTGTCGGTGGTGATCCCACTGCGAAGTGCGCGCAGATTGGCTCCCTGAATCACCGGGCCTTCCGCAGTGGGATCGGAAAACGGGATTCCAAGCTCGATCAGGTCAGCCCCGTTTTCGACCGCCGCCCTCACAACGGCGCCCGTCGTCTCCAGATCGGGGTCACCGCAGGTTATAAAGGCGATAAATGCCTTTCCGTTTCCAAATGCGTCCGGTATCCTACTCATAGATATTCTCTCCCCTGTATCGTGCGATCGCGGCACAGTCCTTGTCGCCGCGGCCCGAAATCGTAATGACCAGGATTTGCTCCTTTCCCATCGTGGGCGCCAGCTTTTGCGCGTGCGCCACAGCGTGGGCCGATTCGATGGCCGGGATGATCCCCTCCGTTTTCGAGAGATACTCGAAGGCGCACACCGCCTCCTCATCCGTGACCGGGACATATTCCGCTCTGCCGATGTCATGCAGCCAGGCGTGCTCCGGTCCGACGCCGGGATAATCCAGACCCGCGGAGATCGAATACACCGGCGCGATCTGCCCGTATTCGTCCTGGCAGAAATAGGATTTCATGCCGTGAAAGATGCCGACGCGCCCCGTGTTGATCGTGGCCGCGGTCTCAAAGCCGTCGATCCCCTTCCCCGCCGCCTCGCAGCCGATCAGCCGCACGGACTTGTCTTCAATAAAGTGATAAAAGCTGCCGATCGCATTCGAGCCGCCGCCTACGCAGGCCAGCACCGCGTCCGGCAGGCGCCCCTCCTTTTCCAGAAGCTGCTGCCTGATTTCCCGGGAGATAACAGCCTGGAAATCCCGGACGATCGTCGGGAACGGATGCGGCCCCATCACCGAGCCGAGACAATAGTGTGTATCGTCGATGCGGCTTGTCCATTCCCGCATGGCTTCCGAGACCGCATCCTTGAGCGTCGCGGTGCCGGTTTTCACGGGGATGACCTCCGCCCCCAACAGGCGCATGCGATAAACGTTCAAGGCCTGGCGGATGGTATCCTCCTCCCCCATGAAGACGACGCACTCCATATCCAGCAGCGCCGCCGCGGTCGCCGTGGCGACGCCGTGCTGCCCGGCTCCCGTCTCCGCGATAAGGCGGGTCTTGCCCATCTTTTTGGCAAGCAGCGCCTGCCCCAGCACGTTGTTGATCTTGTGCGCGCCTGTGTGATTCAGGTCCTCCCGTTTGAGGTAGATTTTCGCGCCGCCCAGGTCCCGTGTCATCTTCTCCGCGTAATACAGGCGCGAGGGTCTGCCCGCATAGTCATTCAGCAGCGCGGTCAGCTCCCGGTTAAAGTCGGGGTCGGCCTTGAAATGATTGTATGCCTGTTCCAGTTCAATGACGGCATTCATCAGGGTTTCCGGGATGTACTGTCCGCCATGAATGCCAAAGCGTCCGTTTGGGTTTGTCATGGTGTTGCCTCCTGACTGTCCGCCTCCCGTACGGCGCGGACAAATTTTTCCATCTTTCCGGGGTCTTTTCTCCCCGCGGTTTCGATCCCAGAGCTTACATCCAGGCCGAAGGGGTGCAGCGCGGCGATCGCGGCGGCGGCGTTTTCCGGGTTCAGACCGCCCGCCAGCACATAGGGCCGCGCGTGAAAATCCCTCAGCAGCGCCCAGTCGAAGGACTCCCCTGTCCCGCCGGGGCCGTTGTCGAGCAAAACGAGATCGGCGCTTGACGCGGCAGCCGCCGCGAGGTCCCCGGGCGCGGTGATCTTGAATGCTTTCCAGATCGTCCGATCCGTCAAGCGGCGAAGTGCCCGGATATATGCCTCGTCTTCCTGTCCGTGGAGCTGGGCGATCTGGATCGTTCCCTTTTCCAGCAGCTCCGCCACCCGCTCCGGCGGCGCGTCGACAAACACGCCTGCCGCCGGGATTTCGGGATTCAGGCGCTCCCGCAGCTCGGCCGCGATCTCGGGTGCAACATATCGCCTGCTCTTTTCCGCGAAAACAAAGCCGACGAAGTCCGGCACGAGAGCGTTTGCCGCTTCGATATCCTCCGGCCTTGTCAGGCCGCAGAGCTTGATTTTTGTCATGTTTCGCCTCTCAGTTCCCGCAGCTTTGCAGCCTTGTCCTCTGCGCGCATCAGGGTCTCGCCCACGAGCACCGCATCCGCGCCGATCTCCCGCATGCGCTGCACATCCTCTGCATTTTTCACGCCGCTCTCCGAAACGAACAGGATCCCGGGCGGGATAAGCCGACGCAGACGGCGGCTGTTGTCCGTGTCTACCGTGAAATCGTGCAGATTCCGGTTGTTCACGCCGATGATCTCCGCCCCGGCGCGCAGGGCCGTTTCGATCTCCGGCTCACTGTGGGCTTCCACCAGCGCGGAGAGGCCGAGCTCACGGCAGAGCGCCAGATAATCCACAAGCTGCTTTTCCTCCAGAATGGAAACGATCAGCAGCACCGCCGCCGCGCCCAGCGTTTTCGCCTCGTAGATCATGTAGGCGTCCACGGTAAAATCCTTGCGCAGGCAGGGCAGTTTTACGGTGGAGGCGATTTCGCGCAGCTGTTCTTCCGAGCCGAGAAAACGGGTCGGCTCGGTGAGAACGGAGATCGCGTCGGCCCCCGCCGACTCATAGGCGCGAGCGATCGTTTCATAAGGATACACCGGGGCGATGACGCCTTTGGAGGGCGACGCCTTTTTGCATTCGCAGATGAACGCGAGCTCCGGACCGGACAGTGCTTTGTGAAAGGGGGCGTCCCCTTTCGGCATCGCTTCCGCCGTTTGCCGCATGCCTTCAAGCGGTATGTTTCTTTTTGCTCCATCGACACGCAGGCGCGCAGCGGCGGCAAGCTCATCCAGGATCGTCATGACTCGGCCTCCGGTCGGTTGCTGACCTCGATCAGCCGCTCCAGCACGCGCATGGCAGCGCCGCTGTCAATGAGCTCCGCCGCCAGGCTGACACCCTCCTTGCCGGCGAGAATGGCGCGCGTAATTTCAGCGTTCTCAGCAGGCTTTCCGCCGGTCAGTTCCGCCTTTGCGCAGCGCCGCAGGCCGAAATCCTCCGGCGTGATCACATAGGACTTGAACCAGCCGTCCTGAAACTCGCATACCGTGGTGGGTGCGCTCAGGGAAATCTCATCCAGCTTATCCTGACCGTAGACCACCATCCCGCGTTTAACGCCGAGGGAGATCAAAACCTGGGCAAGCGGCGCGACCAGATACTCGTCATAGACCCCCAGCAGCTGATACTTTGGGCTGCCGGGATTGGTCAGCGGGCCGAGGATGTTGAACACGGTACGAAAGCCCAGCTCTTTGCGGATCGCGCCGACATATTTCATGGAGCTATGGTATTTCTGGGCAAAGAAGAAACACATGCCCACCTCGTCGAGCAGTTCTCTGCATCGGTCAGGGCTCTGGCAGATATTGACGCCCAGCGCCTCCAGACAATCCGCCGTGCCGCTGTTGGAGGAAGCCGCGCGGTTTCCATGCTTTGCGACTTTGGCCCCACCCGCCGCCGCGACCAGCGCGGCCGTTGTGGAAATATTGAAGCTGTGCGCGCCGTCGCCGCCTGTGCCGACGATCTCCAGCAAGTCCATCCCGGTTTCCACGCGGGTGGCGTGATCCCGCATGGCCGCGGCACAGCCTGCGATCTCGTCCGTGGTCTCGGCTCTGGCGCTCTTTGTTGACAGCGCGGAGAGGAATGCCGCATTCTGCGTAGCGCTCGTCTCGCCGCTCATGATCTCGTTCATGATTGTGTATGCCTCATCATAGCTCAGGTCTTGTTTGTTTACGATTTTTACGATGCCGTCTTTGATCATGGATGTCATCCCTTTCATAAAAAAACGTCCTTGACAGAATCTGTACTGTCAAGGACGAATAATGTGTATTATCCGCGGTGCCACCTTGCATTCATGGGTTTCCCCATGCACTTTAACAGGATACCGACATATCCCCGGCAACTGACGTATGCCTGCACGTTGCATTCTACTCGGCGGCGTATCGCCTTTCGATGCACCCTCAGCGGCCCATTTGACGATCTGTTTCTCACCTGGCTCCCACCTTCCCAGGCTCTCTGTACAGGCATAATCGCCGTTACTCCCGCTTCAACGGTTTGCTGATTAAATCCCCATGCGCTGTAAATCGCACCACGACGCATGAAAGCTCATTCGCATGTGGCTTTTTTACGCATGTGATTCGGTTGCCCCGTAAGGGGCGAGAAGCACGCGCTTTCATCAAATATTCACTGTGGAAGCGGAGCTTTCACAGTAATTGGCTGAATTATACTCCCTGTTTGGTCGGTTGTCAAGCCCCTGCATATTTTCAATTACTTCACAGTCCCCGCCTGATACTCGATAATTTCCGGGCTTGCCCAAACGGCGGATTTGTGCTATCCTTTTGTTTTGTGGTTTGCGTCATTGACGTATTTGATGATCACGAGGAGAGTGAAAGTCCTATGAATTCTGCCGGAACCGCAGAAACGCAAGGCCAGCAGCCCTCTGATGATGATTTCATCTATGAGCTGCTGGCCGAGATGAGACTGCCATAGCCGATTCCTTCGACAGCAGCCTCCGCGCGCACAATACTGACACAACCATGAGCCGATACCGCAATGAACGCGGTACCGGCTCTCTTTTCTTTATCTGAGGAGGATATATGGAGATAGTATTTGCTGGACTCACAATCGTTATTCTGGGTTTCCTGTATTGGCACATGATCAAAAGAGAAACCCCGGAGCGGATCGGAGGGTTTCAGGCCCTGGTTTCGATTGCGCTCGGCGTCGTCTCTATGTTTATCGGAGCGCTTGCCACCGTCCTGCTTGCCAAAGCTCTCGGGGCATGGCGAATATGCCGGCGGCGAACAGAGGCTTCGGCGGCTCGCTGCTGCGTTCCTTTCTCATGGCCGGCGTTACGGAAGAAACGGCAAAGCTGCTTATGATTCTCCTTGCGCTGGCGATCTTGAAATCCAGGGTCAAAAACGTCAATGAATACGTCCTGATCGGCGCGGCCGTCGGCTTTGGCTTTGCTGTGGCGGAGGAGTTTTATTACGGCGACTTCGGCGCCGAAGCAAGCGCCGCGGATTACATCTCCCTCGTCGCAAGAATGATCTCGGTTCCGGCGCACATGACGTTCAACATGGTCATGGCCGAGTTTCTGGGCAGGGCCAGATTCGGCAGGCTGACCGCTGTATGACGCCTGCACGGTCTTCAACAGCAAGCTGATGGCCGGAGAGATGAGCGGCATCCTGATGGCGCTTGCAGGCTATGTCGGGCTTATGATTTATGAAATTGTGGTGCTGATCCGGTTCAGGAAGAACACGGTGAAGTTCTGCGGCATGCGTATATCAGCGGCAGAGTCCGCGGTGTAAACACGCCCCGTTTCGGGCAGATAAAAGATAGGCGCGTTACGAAAAGAAAACATACTCTGAGTGAAAAGCTTCCCCTGCTCTCCATGCTGCTCTCGATTGCCGCAGCATCTCTTGGCAGCACCGATATTCCCTCGTGCAAGCAGTTCCTCTGCCATCTCTGCAAGTTTTTCCGGAGGGAGACAGTTCTTTCTGTCCTCTCTGCTCATGTCCCCGCCATCTGTCATGGAGATCTCCCAATTCTGACAGAACGGGCAATTCAAATACTTTGAAAATATTGTTTATATAAAACCTGTATGCTGCAACTCTATCATTCCGGTCATTAAGTCTGATTCTCATAACAATTATTATTCATTGCCCGGATTGCGGCGGAGATTGTTCTGCCGCTCTAACCACGCTATTGCTGAAACGCTTTGCACTTACAGAGGGAATGCCACAGCTTCCCGATACAGGCCCTTCAGAACAGCAATAAACGACGAAACGCCTGGACGCTTATCCGCTTTATGGGTACACAGGACACATGAAAACGTCTCTTCGCAGTCATAGGGTATCCAGGAAAACTGGCCGCTGTGGTCGTTGAGGAAACCCGGGGCGAGGCATACGCCTCTTCCGGCGGCAACGTTTGTGAGTGTCGTATCGTGATCCGGGCTGTTGAAATACCGGATCTTCCCGGAATTGATCAAGCGGTGCTGGACTGCTTTCAGCGCAGGAGGAGAACCGCCGCCGACCATCAGGGTGCGACCGCAGAGATCCTCTTCCCGGATGATATTCTTCCCGGCAAGCGGATCTGTTCTGTCCGCGATCAGATAGACGCGGCTTTCAAACAATTCATGGACGATGATCCCGGGGATCTGCTTCGTCTGCTCCTGCAGCGCAAACAGGATATCGACCTCATTTCTCAAGAAGGACTCGACGCCGTTTTCATACCGGAATACGGGCGTGATCTGAATGTCGCCGTTTGTCTCCGCAAAAAGCCGTATGGCCTCCGGGAGAAAATATACGGCCTGCCGGACCATGAGGCCGATGGAGATGCTGTCCCGGTAGGTTGTGCTAAAATTCTGCCCCTGTTCGACGGCGCGCTTCAGATCCTCCCGCATGCCGGCCAGGAAAGAGACAAATTGTGCTCCCGCAGGCGTCAGCGCCGCGCCCTTCCCGCTGCGTTCAAAGATCGGGAAGCCGACCTCTTCTTCGAGCAGTTTGATCTGATAGGTCAGGGTCGGCTGGCTGACAAACATATTCTCCGCCGCCCGGCTGAAGTTCAGGGTATGGGCAAGCTCTATACAGCAGTCGATCTGTTTCGTGGTCATGGCGCGCTCCTGTTATTTAAGATTTCAATTGATTATACAGTATTTCAATTAGACATTGCAATAGTTAACACGTATAATGGAGTCAGAACAAAAGCAGGAGGAAAAAAGCAATGTCCAAAACTTTGATCGCGTACTATTCCAGAGCGGACGAGAACTACTTCGGCGGCGCAATGCGCTATGTGAAAGTCGGCAACACGGAAATCGTCTGCAGCATCATGAAAGAGCTGATCCCGGCGGACAGCTTCAAAATCGAGATGAAAAATTCCTACTCGCCGGTCTACATGACTTGCATTGAAGAGGCAAAGCGGGATCTGCGGGCAAAGGCCAGGCCGGAGCTGGCTTCCCTGCCGGACTCCATCGACGGGTATGATACCGTCATTCTTGCCTACCCCAACTACTGGGGCACCATGCCGATGGCCGTTTTCACCTTCCTGGAGCATTACGATTTCTCCGGCAAAACCATCCTGCCGCTGTGCACCAACGAGGGCAGCGGCATGGGCGGCAGCGAGCGGGACATCAAACGCACATGCCCCGGCGCGGTCGTGAAGAGCGGACTGCCCATCACGGGCAGCGGCGCGGCCGATTCCAAAGAAGCCGTAAAGCGCTGGCTCTCTGCAAACGGCCTGCTGTGAGGAGAAAACAGATGGACTATAGAAAAGGCTATGTATACGAGCTGATGGATCGGGGCGGGCCGACGGATACCCGGGAGGCCTATTTCAAAGAGGCTGTAGAGGAAATGATGCGCGCCAGAACGCTCTGTGCCAAGGCAAACGCCACGATGCCCGACGATCCCGCCTATGTGGGCTATCTGGAAGAGCTGTTCGGGCGGAAGCTGGATGACGTGCGGATCCTCACCCCGTTCATCTGCGATTTTGGGAATCGGGTCAAGTTCGGAAAGGGCGTTTTCATCAATCACTCCGCCATCCTGTCAGCATCCGGAGGGATCGAGTTCGAGGACGGCTCCATGGCCGCGCCCGGACTGCGGATCGCCACGATCAACCATGACATGAACCAGCGGCACACCCGTTACACCTACGGGAAAGTGCTGGTAAAGAAGAATGCGTGGCTCGGCATGAACGTCACGATCTGCCCCGGTGTAACGATCGGGGCCTATGCGGTCGTTGCGGCAGGCGCGGTGGTCTCGAAGGACGTGCCGGACTATGCCGTTGTGGGCGGCGTCCCTGCAAAAGTGATCCGTATGCTTGACCCGGCGGAACAGAAGGAATAAAATGGACGATGAAAAGATGCTTCGTGAACTGTACCGGGAATACTGGCGCTGCATGATCGCAAAGGACGCAGACGGCCTGCGCGGCATGATGACGGATGACTATACCCTGCAGCACATGACCGGCGTGAAGCAGTCTGCCGAGACGTTTTTGAAAGGCCTGCTGGATGGAACCTTCAATTATTTCGCAGCAGAGCATGACAGCATTGAGGTCACCGTGGCCGGTGATCGGGCAAGCATGATCGGCAAGAGCCGGGTGCTGGCCGCGGTCTACGGCGGCGGGAAGCACAGCTGGCGTCTGCGGGGAGACTTTACCCTGAGGAAAGAAGAAGGGCGCTGGAAGATCAGCAGCTCCCGCGCTTCCACGTATTAAGATTTTATTTGATTGCGAAACTCTGGTTTTGCAATCGGCTGGTTAAGATTTTCATAGGAGGAATATGACATGAAGAACCTGGGCTTTGGCATGATGCGGCTTCCGGTGCTTTCGGGGCCCACCGATTTCGATTATGAGCAGCTCAACCGCATGGTGGACGCGTTTCTGGACGCCGGGTACACCTACTTTGACACTAGCTACGTCTATCACAACGGCAAAAGCGAGGAAGCGACCCGGAAGGCGCTGGTGGAGCGGCATCCTAGGGAGAGCTTTACGGTCGCAACAAAGTTCCCGACCTTTCTGCTGATCCCGGAAGAGAAGATCGAAGAGACCTTCCAACGTCAGCTGGACAATCTCGGCGTGGACTATATCGATTACTATCTGCTCCACAACATTCAGAACGTCTACTACGACGGTTATGACGGCAAGGGCGGCATCGTGAAGACGACGCACCTCTTCGACCATGCAAAGAAGTGGAAGGAAGACGGAAAGATCCGACATCTGGGCATCTCCTTCCATTCCTCCGCCAAGCTGCTGGATCGCGTGCTGACGGAGCATCCGGAGATCGAGTTTGTCCAGATCGCGCTCAACCCCATCGACTGGGACAGCGAGCTGGTGCAGGCCGGTCCCTGCTATGAGGTGGGAGAAGGAGGACGTCATCGCCGTTCTCTCCGGTATGAGCACGTTGGAGCACGTTCTCGATAACACAAAAACGGCCAACAGCGCAGAGCCTCTGACTGATGAGGAGAAGGAGGCGCTCGCGGAGGCGATGAGCCTTTATCGGGAGAGTGCGCCCATCAAGCAGAGTGAGATTGAGCGCTACAAGGGGCTCCTGTATCACGGCGTTCCCGTCAGCGCGATCCTTCAGGCCTGGAGCATCTGCCAGATCCAGCCGAACCCAGGCTTCTCAGATGACAACAATTATCTGAAAAACGCCATTGCCGAAGAGGAGCATGTGGATTTCCACAAGGGGCTGGAAAAGCAGACCGTCATCACAGCCGACGGCAAAGACATCACCGATCTGGTCGAAAAGGCAGTGGCGTGGCTGACAGAGCACAGCTTCTGACAGGCGGAAAGAAAAATCATGCCGGCCTTTGCTGAATATCGGCGCATAGAACATGCCCGCCAGTCTTGCTCTGCTTTGTGCCGCCGGACCGCCGCCTGCCGGGGGTATTCTGCTGCGAGGGCAAGGAGTATGATTTCAATTTCTCCAAGCTCCATTTGAAGGTCAAGACGGACTTCTCCTTTGATGAGCTCGATGACGTGGTTCACTGGACGGTTCGTCAGGAGAACATTCACGCTGTGACGGAGACGGAGGTCTTCTGTCGGAAGTCTGGCATGCTGCCGGTGAATTACGAAGCCCCCGACTGCAGCAAGCGCCACAACCGCCTGTGGGACTGCGGCAGCGGTCGGGGCACGATGAAGCTGTATGACAAGAGAGACGGCGCGCTTACGTTGGTGGACGAAGTGGAAGCTGCCCACATCGGCTGTGAATACGGGGAGTATGATCCGGAGTAAGGGAATGCGCAGAATTCAATAAAGCGCTTTATATACACTGATCCAGCTTCCAGGTCATTGATCAGGCGATTCCGGAGCGAAAAGCTCCTCAAATAATACAGTCAAACTCGCCAGCTCAGCAGTTGAAATCACGGAAGGAGTACATCAAACAGTGATTTATAAAAAGCAAGGACGTGTTCCGGCCAGCATGTGTGACAGTGGGGCAAAGCTTTCACCGTTGGCACTGCTCCAGCTTGAGGAAGATGCGGTTACAGAGCTCATGGGAGATCTCCATATCGACGGACTCACCGCCATGCGGGAATACAACGCGATGTGGGTATTTGTCAAGAATGCTGTGCAGGTATTCCAGCGTCCGGCGTGGAGAGAGGAATATGAGCTTCGCAGCTTTGTATCCGGACATTCAGCAGCAAAACTATTGATCGACACAGAGCTGTGGTCAATGGCGCATAGCAAGCCGCTGTTTCATGCGCGGCTGGAATTGTGCGCACTGGATCTGGAAACCGCTCGTATCCGCAAAGCTGCAACAGTCGGTGTTTCGGATGATATGCCCTGCGAGGAGGCACTCCCGGAGCTGTCGTTCACCCGCTTTCCCCGAAGCAGCTTAACCCCGCTTGAAACAGTAAAGGTTCGGGCAACGAATCTTGACTACTGTTCCCATACAAACAATATTGAGTATATGCGCTTTATTTTGAACACTTACACGGCAAAGAATTTCCTGGAGCGGGAGATTGCCGGGATTGAGATTCACTATGGGAATCAAACCTTCGAGGGAGATGAAATTGAAATTTTCAAACACTCTGATTTGCAGGCCGACTATTTCTCTCTTGTGTCAAATGGCAAAACATCTGTTGACTGTTTCCTTTTATGGAAATGAGTTACTCCTATCATATGCCATATGCTGGGAGTATTTGTGACAGTCCTGATCATGTCGATGCTCCTGTCATCTACAAGGAATAGGAGATTTTATGGAACATAGACGACACTGTTTCCTTCCTCTGATTTTGATTATATGTCTGCTGATGACCACCGGCTGCCGCACCTTTCAGGCTCCCATTTCAGGCGGTGTGAATGAATCGAGCACCTACCTTGTTCGCGAGGATTGGGCTGATGATGTTAAATCGTCACTTAATGAGCTGATTGCGACCTATGGAAAAGACGGAACTGCTCCGGCTGACCGTCCGTATGCAGTATTTGATTTTGACAACACCTCTTCTATTTTTGATGTGGAAGAACAGCTTGTCGTTTATCAGCTCCAGGTAATGGCATTCGCCCTTCAGCCGGATGATCTGAGAATGGTGCTGCTCAGCGGGCTGACGGATGTTGACAGGGATCTGACGGATTTCGGCTATGGCAGCGGCTCGCTGAATGACTGGGTTGACGATATTGATTACGCCTATGGCGCACTGTGGGAAAAATACGGTCCGTTTACCGCAAAGGGAGTTGATGCTGACAAGCTTGCCGAAATTCAGGCAGATCCTTTCTGGAAGGAATTCTCGACAAAAATGCGCGCGCTCTATTCTCTCGTATATGACGCGCAGTCCGCGATTATCGCATATCCGTGGGTGACATATTGGTTTACCGGGATGACGGAAGAAGAAGTATACGAGCTTTCAAAAGAGGCATTCGCTGCGTACATGGACGTTGACACTTCCGTCGTTACGTGGACCAGTCCCGAAAGCATTCAGTCTAAGACAGGTGTCGTGCATTTTGAGTGGACAAGCGGTATTCAGGTGACGGAAAACATCAGAGAGCTGTGGCACGCATTGGATATAAACGGTATTGATGTATGGGTATGTTCCGCATCCTGTACAGGCGCGATCCGAGCGGCGATCGACACATTCGGTCTGCACGATTACTGTACCGGAATGCTCGGCATGACAAACGAGACAGACGCCGACGGAAAATATATTGCCGAATTTGATGCGGAAGCCGGTTGTGGTTTTTATGCGAACAAAGACGGCTCCTGGACTCGTATGGAACGTCCGACAAAGGCGCAGACTCTGGGCGTCGGTAAGGTTACGGCGATCGCAAATGCCATTGCTCCCGAATACAACAACCATGGCCCGATCGCCGGCTTTATGGATTCAACGGGAGATTTCAACTTCTGCACAGAGTTTGAGACGCTCAGACTCGTCGTATGCTTTAACCGAGCGAACAGAAAGGTGACCGATGGGGGCGGGCTGATTGCCGAGCTTGCGGTGTATCAAAAGGAAACACTCGGTTATGACCTGAAAAAGGCGAATGACGCGGGTGATACGCTTTATGTTCTTCAAGGCAGGGATGAAAACGGCAGACGAACGCTGCGCAGCAGCAATAAAACCATCCTTTTCGGAAGCGAAGAGGAAACGCTGTTCAAAAATGCCGATAATGACGCGCAGCTTCAGAAAATGATCGATGATCGTATGACAACAGAGGATATTCTGGATTACTGGTCCTTAAAAAGCATTGCAGGAGAAAACAGCTTTGAATTTGATTCCGGATTCCTTACGGAATATGCGGGATACCACAGTCATCCTTAGTCTCAAATGCCAGATTCAGGAATTGTATATTTCAGTTTTTCTGCTTTCTTCCATCCATTTATCCCTTGTTCCCGCATCAGACACGTTATATAATACAGCTGATCAATCAGATCATTTTATGAGGGAGTGAAGACAATGACGTTTATGGAATTGGCACGCAATCGTTATTCGGAAAGGCATTTCGATTCGCGGCCAATAGAAGATGAAAAACTTCAGATGATACTGGAGGCGGGACGTATCGCACCGACGGCATGCAACTATCAGCCACAGCACATTTATGTCCTGAAAAGCCCGGCTGCATTGGAAAAGGCATGTATAACAAAGGCCTCACTCTATTCATGCCCGCTCGCTCTTCTGGTCTGCTATGACAGTAAAACTGTTTGGAAAAATCCCGGTGATCGCTGTTATGAGCTTTATAACGCCGGTGAGCAGGACGCGAGCATCGTCGCGGCGAGCATGATGTTCGAAGCTGAGGAGCAGGGCATACATAGTTTATGGATCCGCGGCTTTGACTCCAGGACTGTAATGGACACCTTTGATCTGCCTGCCAATCATATTCCCGTTATGATGCTGGCACTGGGATACCCCGGTGAAGACAGCCACCCTGCTCACCTGCATTCCAAGCGTAAATCGCTGGATGAAACCGTTACTGTCCTTTAATCGTGCCCCCGTATCTAATATCTACCACCCAAATTTGATCTTGAACCGCCCCTGCTGTGACGAATCCATCATGACGTGAAACCCAGCAGGGTCCGACAAAACGGTCCGAAGGGATCTGATCAACGATCTTGCCATCCTGGACGAAGTGAAACGGTGCGTCAACATGGGTTCCGTTATGGACGCACATGGAGAAGGCCGTCAGGCTGCATACTGCTCCAGCTTTAATGGATGAAAGTGTGTTTCGCATTGGCGCGGGATAAGGCACCCGGAGATTTTTCTCAGGGTGCCTCAAGCTGTCGGCAAAGTGTCGACAGCTTGAGAGGCAAAAATGGGAACTTCCGAAATAGTTCCCATTTTTGCGCGGATTGTACGTGAAGGGGGACTCCCCGTCCCCCTTCACAGATCCCCCTTACAAGACCAACTTGGTTTGCAAGGGTTTGTCTACGGCCTGAGGCACCCGGAGTTTTTTCTCCGGGTGCCTTTATTTTTTCAAGGAAGGTGAAAACAATGTCCGCCGCAAAGGCACAAGTCTCCCCGGCTGCCTCTGAAACAAGTCCTGAAGATCAGTCCGGCTGTCGCGCTCGACCCGTTCTTTGCGGAGCTGACCTGCTCGGAGGGGATCTCGGAAAAGATCTTCGCGCTCCTGAATCTCCATCATCCCGCAGACAATACCGCACGCTCGCTGTCTGTCTCGGGTTTCGTCGAATACGAGCATGACGACGGCAGCCGCACAGTGTATTTCAGCGGCACGGTCAGGTTTATTCGGATATTCTTTGACCCGGACAGAATTCAGCCGTTTGCCAGGGTGTTTGTCGGCTTTCCGCCGGACGCCGCCCCGTCTACCTTTCCCATACAGAACAGTCCGTAACGGCATACGGGTTCTTGAGGGCCATCATGGCGCATTGTTTGGCAAGCCTGATGTTTTCCTCCGTCACGCCGACGCATGGGCCGCATCCTCCCGGTGGCGCCTTTTCCGCCGCCCATTCATCTGTAGGCATAAACTGCAGACCGTAAAGTGCAGGCAGTTCCCTGCACAGCTCGGCAATACGGCCTGCCGCCGCATAACCCGCTGCGAGCGGTCCGATCCCCTGCTGCAGGTGTCCGCCGGTGTCTTTGGCGAAATAGCCGCTGTCGCCGGTTTCCGCTGCAAAGGAGCAGGTGCGAAGATTCTGGACAGCAGTACCACCGGGCAGAACCGCGCTGATGTAGGGCGTATCCATCGCCCTCTCAGCGAAGTCGGCAATCATCTGAAAATGCCGGTTGGAGCGCTCCATCTCCGTTTCGCCCTCCATCCAGTCATCCAGCCAGGGATCTCCCGGCTTGCGCGCCTGGGCAATGTTATACACAAGCAGCGCGGGATAGCGTATATAATCCGTGACAAGCGCGGCGAAATCGCAAAGGCCCGTAAAGTCATGAAGGTTTTCCACACTCTGCTGCAGAATGATCATGTCCCATTCATATCGATCAAGTGCCTTCTGCGGGGTATAGGGTTCGGGCTCGCTGACCCACTTCCCCACTGTACTGCGATATTCGCTGTAGCGCTCGTACTCTGCCGGGATTCCGCGTCCCGCGTTGCCGCCGTTGAATTTTTCCGTGTGCCGCGCCAGAGTGCAGCCGCCGTCATAGCAGATGCCCATGACGATCTCCGTCTCCGGCATCATCTCTTCCAGGAGCATCGGCAGGTATTCCAGCGTACTGTATGTGAAGGAATTGCCGAAAGCCAGGATGCGCAGTACCGGGCGGATCTGCCGGTCCAGCGGCAGGGCGTCGCGGCAGGTAAAGCTTTTGATTCTTCCCGTATCCGCCCAAATGATGTTGGCGCCCTGGTTGCTCAACAGCGGAACGCAGTCCACGTAATATTCCTGCGGCTCCTCCAGCTCGTAGCTGATCATAACCGGGTTTTCGGCAAACCACGCGCCGGCCGCTTCCTTTGAGGTAAACACGGCCTGGTTCTTGAGGCAGACGTCGATCCCGCCGCTTGTTTTGGAAATAAAAAGATCGTAATTGTCCCAGGTTGCCGTCGTCTCCAAGGTATAGAAGCGATCGCACAGCAGGGTTTTCAGCTCTTCGTCGGTGTTCAGGGACTGGAGACCGATTCCCGGAAGCCTGACGGTTACGATTCTGCGATCGGCATTGATGCCGGCAATATCCTCCTGCCCCTGCAGGAGCTTTCCGGCACGGGTAACAATCAGCCGCCCGTTGATCGCGTCGTAGGTGCCCCCCAGAACGATGCCCGCCTCCTCGGGAAATTCCACCGTGTAAATCCTCGTCTCGACGCTTTCGTCCCCGGCATGCATGATCTGACAGGCCCTGTAGCCGTTGATGGTGCGGGGATTGTCCGGGGAAGGCGTTCCGCTGCCCTCCACGCTCTCACTGATTTCCACGACAAATTCTCTGGGCGGCAGGCCGCCTCTCTCGTCATAAAACAGCACCTTTTCCGTGTTCTCAAAATGTCTGTCCTCCTCTGCGGGCACCTGCCCGGCACAGGCGGGGCAGCAGCCGAGCTGGATCAGAATGCTGAGCAGGATCAGCAGAACAGTCCATTTTCTTTTTGGCATGAGCAAATCACTCCCCGGTTATTTCATTTCTCAGAAGCGGCAAGTCCTCCAGCGTGAGGACGGCGTCACTGTCATAGACTTTGCGCAGCATTTCGGGTTCGGTATATTCTGGCGAATACGTACCGTTTTTCACCACATACTCTTCATTCCAGGTGCAGAACCAGGACCAGTGGACATTGGCCTGCAGGCACCGATCAATATCCGGGACAACGCCGTTTTCCGTCAGTGCCGCGATCTTTCCTTTCCCGGGATATTCGGTCAGCTCCGTAAATCTATCCGTCAGAGGACCGTATTGACGGGGCAGCGTATAGACGTCCACCCCGACGATATCCACATAGTCGTCTCCCGGATACCAGTCCGGATCCTGACAATTGCAGACCCAGATCAGATTGTTGCAGTGATAGACGTCGGTAAGCATCTCATACAGCAGGATCCAGAGCTGCTTATAGGCCTCCGGTCCGGCCGCCCCCCACCAGAACCAGCCGCCCGACGCCTCATGGAGCGGCCGCCACAGGATTGGGACCCCTGCCGCCTCCAGACGCTTGAGCTGAACGGCAATGGCTCCGATGTCCTGCAGGAGGGCCTGCATGCCGTCGGGGTCCTCTCCGTTCAGGGCGCGTTCGAGATCAAAGGTGCAGTTCTCCTTCAAATAACCGTGCCACCACGGTATCTCGCTTACGCCCTGGCCGACAGGCAGTATCGTATCGGGCGGCGCAGTCCAGTGCCAGGAAAAGGTGACGATCCCGCCGTGCTCATGGTACTCGATGGCGCGGTCCACGCTTTCGCCCTGCCTTGTCATAAAAGCCTGCCTGCTCGGGGTATAATCGGCCATATCCAGCCCGAGCAGCGCCGGATGCTTCCCCGTGAGCGCATGGATTGCGGTGATCTCCTTGCTGTTGAGCCCGTCCGGCGCGTATTGTCCGGACAGAGTATACTTTCCGTAACAGTCCTGCAGGAAGCGGTACAGCGCTTTTGTCTCCTCCGTGGCATTTGAGTTGCAGAGCGCTGACGTCACCGCATAGTCGCTGTCAGGGACAGGCTCTGCCCGCGTCACCGCGACGTTGTCCAGGTAAAACCAGCCCCAGCCCTCCTGTACGCGCAGCTCATGCTCTCCCGCGGTGAGAGCCGTCCTGTACAGAACGTCGGAGCCGTACACGCCATCCGGGCATCGTATCTCTCCGATTTGAACGTCGTCCACAAATACATAATTTATTTTTTCGTTGCCGATCCCCTTCCCGATAAAGGTCAAATCGTAAAATCCGTCCTGCGGCGCCTCAATGTGAAACACGACGCAGTCACCCTTCGAGGAGAATCGGCCGACCGCCCTTCCCCTGGAGGCGTCACCGTCCTCCACAATCTCATTGCTTCCCGTCAGGGTCGCCTGCTCCGCCTCATAAACCGCGTCCTCTGCCGCAGCGAAGCAGCTTGAAAGCATCAGTGCCAGGACGAAAAGGGCAATGCCGAAACAGGTGCGCAGAAGCCGGCCGCCTTTCCCTGTGCGCTCCGATTCGTAAAAAACAGCGTTTTGCAGTCCTCATACCCCCTCTCATTTATGCTGTTTAGTTTACCTCTTTTCTCTGTAAAAGTAAAGCCGTCATACGTCATAATAACATACAAAATTCCTGAGAAACATCCCGGCCTGTACGTTAGTCGCAAAGGCGCAAGAACATGTTCGTTATGCGGAAAATCAAGGCCTCATTGTCTTGAAAAGCACGCCCCGGCATGTTATAATTAGTTTTGTATGCAGACTTGACGTGCTGTCACCGTACTGTCTGCGCGCGGGATACGCCCATGTACAGAATGAAGTCTGCCCGGAGAACGAAAAAGGATATTCCGTTTTTATACCGGGTGATAATGGTATTATCACCTCTGTATGTCAGATTGGTTGGGTGATTCGGCATATAGCGGGGACTTTTGCCGCGGGATTGCTTTCCCGGAAGAACGAATCGTCTCACACCGAAAGCGTCTGTTTTTCCCCAGGCCATCGGAGGACAGGGACAAGCACCCTGTCCTCGGGCCGACATGCGGAGATCGCCCTCTATATAAATGGTTTTGAGGTATGAAATGAGAAGATTGATCTATATTCTTGTCGTTTTTATTCTGATCGGCGGTATTATTCTGACTGCCTATGCGCCGGATGATGTCTCCACCGTGTTCATCGTGATGATGGAGGTCATTGTGTTTGCCGGGGTCATACTCGGCATTTTCCCCGTGCTGCAGTATTACCGCGCTCTTGAAATCGGACTTGAGAACATTGAGCGGGCGCTGGAGGTACAGACAAGCTCTACCTGGTCGGTCATGGCACAGATTGAGGACTTTTTCCATCAGCGCACCATGGACGATATTTTTCATGACTATCAGGAAAAGATTCAGATCCAGCGGGACTCCGGGCAGGTTCTGACTGATATTGAAGACTACCTCAACGAGGATGTGCTGGCGCTGAGAAGCTGGCAGAACATTATCGCGCAGATTCCGGGCACATTGACCGGTCTCGGCATCCTGGGCACGTTCATCGGCCTGATCATCGGTATCCGCGGCATCGGCTTCAGCTCGGTTGAAATTGCGCTGACCAGTGTGCAGACGCTTCTGTCCGGTATTCAGGTGGCTTTCTATACCTCCATCGCGGGCATGATCCTGTCCCTGATCTTCAATATCACCTACCGTATCTCCTGGAATATGCTTCGGAGAAATCTGGGGCTGTTCATCGACGAATTTCATAAGAACGTTATTCCGCCCGTGGGCGACCAGATCCGTTACCGCGACCAGAAGCAGGCCAAGCAGATTACCGAGCTGCTGGAGCGTCTGCCGAAGAACCAGGGCTTCTCGGCCGCGGGCGGTCAGATCGGCGGCGGCGCAAACGTGCAGAACAGCGGGAATGAGCAGATCCTGATGCCTCAGATCCTTGACGGCCTGCGAAACGGCGAGTTTATCTTCTTTCTGCAGTCCAAATATGATCTGAACACGCGCAGGGTGATCGGCGGCGAGGCTCTCGTACGTTGGAATCACGGCAAGCTCGGCATGGTCTCGCCCTCCGTGTTCATCCCCATTCTGGAGAACAACGGCTATATCACGAAGCTCGACCGATATATCTGGGAGAGTGTGTGCGCCACCATCCGCCGCTGGATAGACAACGGCATACGTCCGGTCCCCCTGGCTATCAACGCCACCAAGACCGATGTCCTGGCCATGGACATTGCGGGCTTCTTTGAAGAAATGATCAAAAAGTACCGCATTCCGCCGCGCTGTCTTGAGATTGAGATTGCGGAGAACGCATATCTCGAGTCCCCGCAATCCGTTCTTGAGGCGGAGACCAAACTGCGTCAAACGGGCTTCCGTGTCATCGTGGACGGCTTCAACGGGGATTACATCTCCCTCAGCGCGATTGAGTCGCTGTCGGCGGATATCCTCAAGCTCGATCTTCGCCGCTTTGACGGGCGGCAGAATCAGGGCGCGCTCAGCGCCGTGTTTGACCAGGCCAGAAGACTGAAAATGTCTGTCGCGGTGGAAGGTATCGAAAGCATGGAGCAGTTGTCCATGCTCCGCAAGTGCGGCTGCTCGGAGGGGCAGGGTTTCTATCTGTCCAAGCCGCTTCCCCTGGATGAGTTTGAAAAGCAGATTACCGGAGGAAGCGGCAAATGAAGCGGAAGAAAAATCATAATGACGAGGGGCTGAACTTCTGGCAGCCGGCATCCGATATGTTCAGCGCGCTGATGATGATCCTGATGCTGATCATTCTGCTTCTTTGTCTTTATCTTGTACATATTCCCGACAACAGCCAGATTGATCCCTGGTACGGTGATGAGGAGGGCGGCAGCTGGGACGAGGACGGACGCCCGACGCCCACCATGATCGTCTGGTCGGACGACGACGGGGGCGGCGGGCACACCTTCACACCCGAACCGACGCCGACACCCACGCCCACGCCAACTCCCACACCGACGCCTACGCCAACTCCCGATCTCCCCGGCAGCGGCGGCGGAGGCGGCGGCGGTACCGGCGGCGGAAACGGAGCGGGCGAAGGCCCCGGCGACAAGCCGGATACGGGTCTCAAGTCCGCCGTATACGTCATGCTTGTAGACGCGGAAACAGACCGCACCATCAAGGAGCCGAATGTGCAATTCGAGCTTTACGGCGGTGAAAACAACGCCCTCCAGATTCTCAACACCTACTATCCTGAACGGCTCTCCTTCCGTTTCTATGAGACCACCGAGGCCGGGACCTTCTTCTTCCCGGAAAAGCTGATGCTCGGCTCTTATGAGCTGCACGAGCTCTCCGAGCCGGAGGGCTACGACATATCCCAGAACATTCCTTTCCTTCTGGCGGACACCTATGATTGGGAGGATCCCTTCGTTGTGCGCGTTCCGGTGATGCCCTCAAAGAATGTCGTCCGCATACACATGGTGGACGCCGCGACAGGGCGCAGCATTTCCGGCGGCAGTTTCGATGTCGTTGCAGCCGCAAACATCATCACCGCAGACGGCACGCTGCGCTGTCGTGTGGGGCAGGTAGTTGACGAGCTTGTCTGCGATGAAGAGGGATTTGCCGAAAGCACGCCTCTCTATCTCGGACAATACGTTCTCCGGCAGCGTGAGATCCCCCAGTACTACGCAGGGATTTTGGAGGAGACACCGGTTGCGGTCGAAAAGGCATCCAAGGTTGCGGCCGTGCCGGAGGTTGTCTCCAGTGCGCGCATGCGGCTTCGCTTTAAGCTGACGGATGAGCTGAATGCCTCCCCCATCTCCGGCGTCCCCTTTGAGATCGTCTCAGGCCGCGGCGAGCATCTGGAAGCCGTAACCGCTGCGGACGGCAGCTTCACGCTCGACGCCCTCGACAAAGGGACAAACTATCGCATCCGCCAGCTTGATACGGTTGGAAGCTATCGCATCACGACGCCGGAAACCATTGTCCAGATCGACCCGCTCGGCTATGTCGACGGGGAGGCGGAAAGCGTTGTTGAGGGTACCAACCGCATGATCCGCGTCCAGATCGGCATTACGCCCGAATTCGGCAAGGTACAGATCCCCGGCATCAATCTGGCCCTGTACTCGCCCCAGAATGAGCTGATCCGCACCTGGACCACTACCGGGACCGAAGCGGTCTTCGATTCCCTCGTACCGGGTTCCTACTATGTTGTCAAGGGCTCCGACAAGGAAACCCGCTATGATATCCGCATACTGGATACCGCCGAAGTCCAGCAGATCATGCTGCACGACAGCTTTACGGTACACTATGTGATCTACGGCGCAGCGCTGCTTCTGTCGATCGGTCTGATCATTCTTCTGGTCACGCGGATCCGCAGGAAGAGAAAAAAACGGCAAAGCGCCGCATAACAGGACGCTTTCGCGTCCGAAAGCCAAGCTTAACTATCAGGAGGTGACGATCCTTGCAGGAAACGGAAGCACAAAGCAGCGGGATACGGGTTCGTGTAAGCGATCTGCTCTTCGCGCTCCAAAAGCGGTGGATGGTCATTGTTGCGCTTTCTCTTGTAGGGCTTACCTTTGGTCTGATTCTGTCTGCGATGACGGTGATACAGTCCTCCTATCAGACCTTCAATGTCTCCGGCTCCTTTGCCGTCACGTCCAAGAACGTCAACGGCAAATATGTCGGCGGCTATGATGTTCCGAACATCAACGACTTCCATCTGGCCGAGGATATGGTGGATGCGGTTCGCTACGTGATTCGCAGCGATCATGTCCTGGGCGAGGTCATTAACCGGAACGAGCTGCTCGGCTATACCATCCCGCAGCTGCGCAACGCCATCACCGTGACGCAGTACAACACGACGCAGGTTCTTGAGATGAAGATTATCTGGCGCAACGCGGAGGAGGGCGTCGCCCTCTGGAATGCCATTGTCGAATGTGCCAGCGACATTCTTCCCGAGACTCTGCAGCTCGGTTCCCTCGCTGTGATCAACGAGCCGCAGGCCGAACAGATCGGCGTTGTCGGCAGCGGCAACAACAAAGTCGTGCTGCTCACGCTGCTGGGCTTTGCGGCCGGTGTCGGCTTTGCGATCATTGAACTGCTGATGCACCCTACCCTAAACAACGTCCGCGACGTGGAGACCGTCTTCGGTCTGGAAACCATCGGCATCGTCCCGCGCGAACCAGAGTTTTACAAACACAAGGGCTCTATCATGACGCAGGAGGATATCGGCAGCTCTGTTGCGGCGCAGAATTTCTCTGCGGCGGCATATATTCTCCGCAATCGTCTTGGCACGAAAGAGGGACACCATTGCTTCTATGTCACCTCCGCCGTGTTGGGCGAGGGCAGAACAACGGTCGCCGCGAATCTGGCCATTCAGCTTTCGGACATGGAGCACCATGTGCTGTTGGTCGACTTCGATACCCGCAATCCCAGACTCGGCGCACTGTTTCTGAACAAGGTCGACTATGCCCATTCGCTCAACGCCCTTTACCGCGGCGACGCTACCGAGGATGATGCCATCACGACGCTGTCCGGCTATCTGGATCTGCTGCCCGCGGTGCTGGAGCACAACTCTATCAGCGTGGACAGCACGCTCATCGAACTTCTTGACAAGCTGAAGCAGAATTATGAATATGTGATCCTTGACGCGCCCCCCGTGGGCGTGGTCTCCGGTACGCTCAGCCTGAACCAGATCGCAAACAATGTGCTCTTCGTCATCGGTTATGACATTTCCACCCTGCCGGAGATTCAGAGCTCTCTTGAGAAGCTGGACAAATCCGGCACCCGGGTGCTCGGCTGCGTGGTCAACAACGTCGTCACGGGCGGCGCGCTGGGTATGAAGCAGACGGCGGACGATTACAAGAAAAACATCAGCAAGAAAGCTCGCGCAAAGAAGCAGGAAGAGGAAAAGTTCGGCTTTGACGACGCAAGTCACAACACGCCGGTCTTAAAGCGAAAGCGCACGCGCCCGAAGCTTCTCGGCAAAAAGAAGGCCCCCGCGGCAGCCATTCCGGACAGCGACGGCCAAATCGCGCAGCGGCGAAACGTCTACGAAGATTCCATGAATCGTCCGGAATCAAAGCCTGTTCCGATGGACGCGAATGCCGTCACGCAGGAGCTTGTCGAGATCGGACTCAAGGGCAGCTGGGGAACGGAAGCACAGACTGCTCAAGCGCAGCAGCAAATCCGAATTGAAAAGGAAGTGCCGCTTCCCTCTTCTGCGGCCGCGGAGTCCGAAAGTTCGGCCGCAGAAGAGACGTCCCAGCCTCCGACGGAGCCGACGGTCCCCGTATACGCCGATCAAGAGTCGGAAGAGAGAGTCTCGCATCCTTCTCCGCCAGCGAGTGTTCCGGCCGAAGAAGCGAAAGAGCTGTCTTCCGCAGTCTCCGAGTCGGCGGAAGATCCCTCAGGCACTGATGAGCCGGAACCGGCCGGGACGCCTGCATCTGCCCGGGTGCGCGTCGAAAAACAGGCAACGTGGAAGCTGCCGTTTTTCATCCTGCTGGCGATTCCCCTGACGCTTGCGGGCGTTCTGCTCCTGCTGGCTGTCGCCGCCGGAATCTTTGCCGCCGGGGCCGCCCTGGTCTTCTTCTGCGGTTCCTGTTTCCTGTCGGCTCTTACGACCTTTCAGCTTACTGAAGAAAAGCTGGTCGCGCTCGGACTTGCGCTGTTGTCGCTGGTAATTGCGCTTCCCATTTTCCGGCTGATGGTGCTGGTACCCGCGCGGGGGATCCCTGCGCTCTTCCGGACCGTGACCGCACTCGGAAACAGATGGTGCTTTGAGGAGGTCGCGCTATGAACGGAACAAAAAAACTATTCATCATTGTGCTTTCACTTCTCGCTTTTCTCAGCATAGTGAGCATTGCCGCCGGCATCCTGCTCGGTGCCGGACCTTTTCAGATCGGACGGACTGTGATACAGGAGGCGGGAGAACGCTGGCGTACGGTTTTCCCTGCCGTGTCGGATTATCTGCATACCGTCTTCGCCCCCCTGCTGCACGGCGGGGCATGACAATTTGACAGAAAGGAGCCGTGAGAATGGCGCGTTTCGGAAATATTGACGCCATGCAGCTTTTGCTGATTGTGATCCTGCTTCTGTGCGGCTATTTCTTCCTCTTCCAGGCAGTGGCGAAGCGGGCGGCAAGCCGCTCCTCTGTCCCGCTGCTGGCAATCGTCCTGTTGCTGGTATATCTGCTGGTTTCTCTGCCGCTTGTGCTGATTATCAGTCAGATGGGCGACCTGAGCTTCACCTTCCTGGCTTTGCTGATCCTCGCCACCTTCATCGGTGTCATCGCGTTTTTTCACTTTGTTTTTAAGCATTACCGGGAAATCAACAAAGGGATGCTGTTGCTTTTTCTTCTCTATCTGCTGATGATGAGCTATGTCACCGTTTTTTCGCGCCGCGGGCGTGTGCAGACGGACATCCTGCTGAAATTCGATTCCGTCGAGGAGGCTCTCCGCCGGCATTCGCTGGAGCCGCTTCAGCATCTGTGGGCCAACATTGCGATGTTTGTGCCGATCGGGATGCTCTTTCCCGCGATCTGTCCACAGCACCTTAACAAGTTATCCTATGTACTCCCGCTCGGCATGCTTCTGACAACGCTGATTGAGACGACGCAGCTCATGCTGCGTATCGGCCAGTGCGATCTGGAGGATATGATCGCCAACACCATGGGGGCCTGTGTGGGGCTGCTGTTATTTCGCCTGTACAGGCGCTTCCAGTCCCGGGCCTGAAAAGCCGTGCTGATCTGATTCGGAGGGGGGGAAACCGATATGCAGAACAGGAGAGCCGTCGAGCGTGATATCTATGTCGAACTGATCGTCGTATTCTGCATCCTCATCTCTCTGGGCTTTCCGGGACAATTTACGAAAATCTACGGGGATCGCTTCGATAAGCTCTGTGAATACGGGGCGTTTTTCGCGGAAATCCTGCTGATCCTCACATCCAACGCCAAGCAGTTGGGCGATATTGAGCTTCTGAATCTCAAGCGGAAGTATGCCGTTCTTTATCTGTATGTCGGCGCTGTGACGGTCGTCTCCATGCTGGTGACCAGCGATCGTTCCGAGGAGATGATCACCTGCCTTCGCTGGATCGTGACGCTGCTGTTTGCCATCTGGCTGCAGGAGTTCTATTCTACGGAAAATCTGCTCAGGCTCATTGCCATCGCGCAGGGTACCTTTGTTGCTTTGACACTGTTTTTCATGCTTCGCTATTCCTATTTAAGCTACGATCCCGAAGTGCCGGGGGCGATCCGCGGTATACTCGGCACGAAGAACGGCTGTGCCACCGAGCTGGCTTTTGGCATTCTTGTCACGATCCTGGTCATAAGAACCGAACATCACCGCCGTCGGCCCCTCATGCGCTGGGTCACCCTTGTCATGGTTCAGTTCGTGTTGCTGATGATGGCAGATGCGACCGGCGCGCTGTTTACTCTGGTGATCGCCCTGGTTCCGGCACTGCTGCACCGCAGCTTCCGTCTGCCCCTCGGTCTGCTGTACATAGCGGTCAACGTGGTGTTCCTCTTTGCGATGCTCACGCTGATGCCCCTGTTTGAGGGTCTTCTTGAGGCCATAGGGAAGGATGCGACCCTGACCGGGCGTATTCCGCTCTGGCGGCAGATTATCGATGTCATGTCCACACATAAAACCATGACCGGCTATGGCTACGGCATGTTCTGGCGCGATCCCATTGCGGTAGAAATGATCCATACGGGCTTTAACCGCCGGCACAACGACTTTATGGCCAGTATTACCTCGGGCGCGCACAATGTGCTGCTGGAGATGTGGCTGAACGTCGGACTGCTGGGGGTCGCGGAATACTTTTTTGCGCTGCTCGGTTCCTTCCGTCGTGTGGAAGAGATGGAGAACAGCCCCTATCTCTTCAGCTGCGTCATGATGATCTTCCTCATGATCAACGGCCTGACCGAGCGATGCCTCGCCTCCAACTACGATTACAAGACGCTGGTGCTGTTTCTGGTGATGGCGATGGGCTGCAACAAGCGCGCCGCTTCCGTCTACGCCCTGCGCGGCAGCGGCAGCGCCGTCATCCATGAGGCGTCTGACAGCTCTCTGTCAGACGCCGGATGACGTACATCCGCGGAAGCTTCAGCGGGAGGTGAAAAGCAAGTGGGTAAAGAAGAATCCGGCGGGAAGCAGCAACTGCTTCATTCTGTAAAAACCCTGCTGTTATCCGGCATCGCATACATTGTCAACTACGGGATTCTGCTTGTGCTCACGCCATTTATCACCAGGACCATCGGGGCTGAGGCATACGGCTTTGTTACACTTGCCAAGGAGTTTTCCCAATACGCGACGATCCTGACGATGGCGCTGAATACCTATGCCGCGCGATTTATCGGGCTCTCCTACCACAAAGGGGATCTGCATCAGGCGAACGTCTACTTTTCCTCGGTGTTCTGGGGCAACGTGGCACTGGCGATCAGCATTTTAAGCGGGATTCTGGTGTTCATTCACTTTCTGGACTCCGTTCTGGTGGTGTCGCCCTCACTGCTGAGCGACGTGAAACTGCTGTTTTTCTTCACCTTCGTGAGCTTCGGCGTGACGACTGTCTTCTCGGTGTTCGGCTCGGCCGGTTATATCAGCAACCGTATGGATCTGGTCGGCGTGTTCAAAACGGCCTCCTATGTCGTCAAGGCTCTTTTTTTGATGACGGCATATCTCCTTCTCCCGCCGCGGGCCTGGTATATGGCGCTGGGTATGCTTGCCGCGGCGCTGCTGTTAGGCGTTTCCGATTTCGGCATCAGCCGGAAGTATCTGCCCGAAATCACGGTTTCGCACCGGAATTTCTCCTTCGGCGCCGTCAAACAGCTTGTGCTGAACGGCTTCTGGGCCTCCTTCAATATGGTGGGGGATATTCTCAACAGCGGACTTGACCTGCTCGTCTGCAACCAGATGCTCACCAATCTGGAAATGGGTCAGCTTGCGATTGCAAAAACCATGCAGACCATCATGCAGGGCGTATACTACATTGTCAATCAAACCTTCATTCCGCGTTTTCTCAAGACTTACGCCACTGACGCGCCGGGAAAAGTGATTTGGGAGCTGAAGCTCGCCATGAAGGTTTCCGGCATGCTGGCAAATGTGATTTTTGCCTGCTTTGCGGCTTTCGGGCTTGCGTTTTACAAACTCTGGATTCCCGAGCAGGACATCCGTGTGATCTATGTGCTGACGATCATCACCATTCTTACATGCATTCCCAGCGGCCCCATGCAGCCGCTTTACTATATCTATACGCTTACCCTCAAGCAAAAGCTGCCCTGCTTCATCACCGTGATCGGCGGCCTGATCAATGTGGCGAGTATGTACCTTCTCATACGATACGCCGGGATGGGCGTATATGCCGTGGCCTGGACGACGGTGGCGGTGATGTGCTTCATCAACTTTGTCACAAATCCCCTCTACATGGCGTATGTGCTGCATATGCCGCCCTCCACCTTCTACCCCGACATTCTGCGAAACGTACTCTCCTGCGGCGTGTTGACCTCCCTCTTCTGCGGTCTGAGCCGTCTTTATATGCCAGACAGCTGGCTGACGCTTATCCTTTTCGGCGGCTTCTGTGCGCTGTTCGGCGCACCGCTGCATCTGCTGATCGTATGCAGCAGAGACCAGTTGGGAGCGTTGAAGGCTCTTGTCAGGCGTGCGCCCAAATACAAGGAGGAGAATAAATGAAGCTGCTGATGCACCGCATCAACCGGACGGACAAAAATGTACACCTTCAGAGAAACATCGAGATGTTCCGCAGGCTTGGCATTGAGGTCAGGGACGTCTATAATGACGATCTGCTGCGCGGAGATCTCTCCGGCGCCGACGCCATCTGTCTCAACTGGTTTGAGAACATCGACGGCGGGCAGGCCTTTATGCCCCCGCTGCGCTATGCCAGAAGACTTTTGCAGCTTCACCGGATCAAAAAGGCCGGGCTCTCCCTGCTCTTCTATATGCATAACCGCTTTCCGCACAACCCGCGCTATCCGAAGCTGAGCCGGGCGCTGTACCACAGGCTGGCAAAGCAGGCCGACGTGATCCTCACCTTTTCCGAGGAGACCGGTGCGGGACTTGAGGAGCTGTTTCCGGGCGAGGGCTTTGGGGAGAAGACCGAGGTCATCCGCCCGCTCAACTACATTGGGGCGTATCCGTCCAATCCGGGCGCGCCCTCCTATGAAACAAGAAAAAAAAATGCCGGAAAGCTGCTGGTCTGCTTTCTCGGCAAGATTTCACCGTATAAAAATGTTGAACTCATCATCCGGGCCGCGAAGGAGCTGGCGCACAAGGACATCGCCTTCCTGATCTGCGGGGAGCCGGTCTCCCCGGAATACCGCGCGAAGCTGGAGGCGCTGGCTGCCCCCTGCAAGAATCTGAGCGCGGATTTCCGTCTGATCCCGGATTCCGAGATGGCGGCGATCCTCGACGTATCCGATCTGCTGGCCATGCCCTACGATACCCGGAGCGCCGCAAATTCCGGTACCGGGCGTCTGGCCTTCTCCTACGGACGCAGCGTCATCACGCCCGATATTCCCTCCATGAACGCGATCCCCGAAGCGCTGATCTATAAGTATCATTACGACAGTCCGGACGAGCACTATGAAATATTCCTTTCTGCGCTGAAACGCGCCTATGCCGACTGGCAGCATGATCCAGAACTACTGCGCGAAAAGGGCCGGGCGCTGAAACAGCTGATGGAGACGGATTATTCCGTGGAAGCCATCATGGAGCAGTACCGGGAAATCTTTCGTCGGCTGGCGGACAAGCGGCGCTCACGCTGAACAATGAAGGAGCCATGCACAATGCGAAATATTTTGACCCAATTTGAAGCGACAGCCGCGCGGCTGCCGGAGAAGAGAGCGATCGCGGATCAAAGCGAGAGCTTTACCTTTGGGCAACTGCGGGATCTTGCCCGCCGCGTCGGCGCGGCGATCGGGACAGGCGAGAAAAACCGCCCCGTCGGTGTCTTGGCCGCTCGGGATATCCGCACGCCTGCCTTCTTCCTCGGGGCGCTGTACAGCGGGAATTACTATGTACCCATCGACCCCGACATGCCGCCGGAAAAGAAGCAGGCAATTCTGGACGAAACGGGAATGACCGTCATCCTCGGCACGGAGGAAAACCGCGCCCTGCTTGAAGCTCTGCGCTTTGACGGGGTCTATCTCACGCAGGACATGCCGGATTCGGAATACGCCGCTCTGCCGGACGTCGGGGACAACGATCCGCTCTACATGGTCTACACCTCCGGCTCCACGGGCAAGCCCAAGGGCATCCTCAAGAGCCACCGGGCAGAGATCAGTTATATTGAAACCTGCTGCGATTATTTCGGCCTTTCCGAAGACGAGGTGATCGGCAATCAGACGCCCTTCTTCTTCGACGCCTCGGGCAAGGATCTGTATATGATGATCTGGCTCGGCTGCACGCTGGAGATTCTGCCCACCAAGCTCTTCTCTTTCCCCACTGAGCTGATGGAATACATGAACGAGCGGCGCGTCAGCTTTATCTCCTGGGTGCCGACCGCCATCTCTATCGTCGCGCAGCTCAATCCCTTCTCCCTGGTGAAGCCGGAATATCTGAAACGTGTCTTCTTCGTCGGCGAGGTCATGCCCATGAAGTATCTCAACAAATGGCGGCGCGCCCTGCCGGAAATCCAGTATGTGAATCTCTACGGACAGTCTGAGCTTGCGGGTGTGTGCTGCTGCTTTGAGGTGCGGGGCGAGTGGGACGACAAGGCGGTGCTGCCCATGGGCAAGCCGCTGCCAAACTGCCGGGTCTATCTGCTCGACGGGGAAGCCGTTGTTCAAGAGCCCGGCCATATCGGGGAGCTCTATATCGTCAGCGACGCGCTGGCCTTGGAATACTTCCGCGATCCGGAGAAGACCGCCTCTTCCTTCCTCACGAAGGACTTCGGTGAGGGCATGGTGCGCTGTTTCAAAACCGGCGACATGGCCCAGTACGACGGCGAGGGAAATCTGGTTTTCGCCGCGCGGTCGGACTTTCAGATCAAGCACATGGGGCGGCGCATCGAGCTCGGCGAGATCGAAGCCATCGCCACGACGCTTGATGAGATCAAAATGTGCTGCTGTCTGTATAACCCTGAGAAGCAGTGGATTTACCTCTTTGCGGAGCTGTCGGACGGATACGCGCTCAGCGGTCAGGAGCTGCGCAGCATTCTGCGGGGAAAGCTGACGGACTACATGCTGCCGCGCAAAGTCGTCATTCTGGATAAAATGCCCCTGAGCCCCAACGGAAAATTGGACCGGCAGACGCTCAAGGGGCGGATGTAAGAAAGAAGGAGCGAATGATGGAAGAACTTCTCGAAATTTTACAGGACATCAATCCCGACGTGGATTATGAAACCGAGGACAATCTCATCGACGGCAAGGTGCTCGACTCTCTGAGCATCATACAGATGATCAATGAGATCTGCGAGACCTTTGATATTGAGATCGGTCCCAAGTGGATGCGCAATGAGAACTTCAACAGCGCACAGAAGATCTGGGACATGATCCAGGCAATCCGGGAAGAAGAGTAAAGCTGCATGTCGATCACGAGCTTTTCATTTTTCTTCTTCGTCTGCGCGGTGCTCCTGCTCTATTTCCTTGTTCCGCGAAGATTCCAGTGGGTCGTGCTGCTCATTGCAAGCTGTGCCTTTTACCTCTCTTACGGGGCGCAGTACATCCTCTATGTCCTTTTTACCTCTGTCACCGTGTATTTTGCCGCGGTTTACATGCAGGGGATCACGGACAGGCAGCGCGCCTGGCTCAAGAGTGAGGGCAGGACGCTTGAGAAGGAAGAGAAAAACCGCGTCAAGGCGCAGAACAGAAAGCTGAAAAAGCGCGCCATGCTCGCTGCGCTGCTGGCAAATCTCCTTGTTCTCTGCGTGTTCAAATACGCCCATTTTGCCATCGAGCAGCTCAACGCCGTGCTTCGTTTTCTGCGCGTACAGCCCATTGAGGACCGGCTCCGGCTGATCGCCCCGCTCGGCATTTCCTTCTATACCTTCCAGATGATCGGCTATCTGGTGGACGTGTATTGGGATAACGTGAAGGCGGAGCGGAATTTTTTCAAGACACTGCTCTTCTGTTCCTTTTTCCCGCAGATCACCCAGGGCCCGATCAGCGAGTTTGGGAACCTGGCCGAGCAGCTTTTCGCCGAGCATGAATTTTCCTATAAGAATTACTCCTGGGGCATGCAGCGCATGTGCTGGGGTTTCTTCAAGAAGATGGTGATCGCCGACACCCTGGCCCCGCTGGTGGCGGACGTGTTTGCCCACTATGGCTCGTATGCCGGTATTACCACGCTCATCGGCGCCTTTCTGTACAGCATCCAGATCTACACCGATTTCTCCGGCTATATGGACATCATGTGCGGCCTATGCGAAGTCATGGGCATCCGCCTGACCGAGAACTTCGAGCGGCCGTATTTTTCCAAGTCCGTCGCCGAATACTGGCGGCGCTGGCATATCAGCCTCGGCGTGTGGTTCAAGCGTTTCATCTATTATCCTATCGGCATCTCCAAATGGAACCGCAGTCTCGGCAAGGTCTCCCGGGAAAAATTCGGGAGGAAGTTCGGCGACATGCTGCCCGCTTCGGTGGCGCTGGTGGTGGTTTGGCTGGCCACCGGTCTCTGGCACGGGGCGAGCTGGGCCTACATCGTCTGGGGTCTGGTCAACGGCCTGTTCATCATCCTCGGCCTCTGGCTCGATCCCGTCTATGCCGCCTGCCGGGCAAAGCTCCATATCAACGAGAACGCCCGGCTATGGCGCGTGTTTCAGACGCTGCGCACCTTCGTCCTCGTCACCTTTATCAAGGTGCTGCCGGAGGTGGGTACGCTCTCCGAGGGGTGGGGACTCTGGATGCGCATTTTCACGAACCATGAAATTCCGGGCAGTTTGCAAAAGCTTCTCCCCTTCCTTGACTGGTCGTCTCTGTTTACCCTTTCGCACTTTGGCATGGCCATGCTGGGAACCGTCTGCCTCTTCTTCTTTTCGCTGATCGAGCGCCGCCGCCCGGTACGCAGCTATACCGAGAAGTGGCCGATGCCCCTTCGGGCGGCTGCGCTGGGATGCCTGTTTTTCCTGATCTTTACCTTCGGCATTCAAAACAGTTGGGAAGGAGGCGGATTCCTGTATGCGCAATTCTAAACGGGTACTGCTTTCGGCGCTGTGCTTCTTGCTGACCTTCGCCCTGATCGCGGGACTCAGTCTCGGGCTCTATTACGGCTCGGAGACCCTGATTATCATGGACGCGAATCTGCGGGCCTCTCTCGCCGGGAGTCTGGACCGGTTAATGATCGGCTCCTCCCATGCATGGAACGGCTTTGCTCCCGCCATATTCGATGAGCGGCTGCACAGCAGCACCTATAATCTCTCGGGCGGTGTCTTTCCCATGTATGCCAAGCGCTATTTTCTGGAAAAGGAGCTTGGGCGCAATCCGCTCAAGGTCGTGTATATTGAGCTTTCCGACGACACCCTGACCCGCACGAATGAGCGGGACTATGCCGAGGGGGACGAGATCGCCATTGCGCGCCTCGACTCCTGGGGGGAACGGTTCTCCTATATGAGGCAGTTCCTGCGTTTTGAGGACTGTGTCAATGTCTATTCCCGCGCGCTCCTTCGGGGTTTCCAGGCTGCAGCCGCGATCCTGCGGGGCAAGAGCACCATGGACTACGCCGCCCGCGGCTACTATGCCAAGAGCGGCACAGACGTGAGCATGACACCCGATGAGGCGGAACGGAGCCGCGGTGTTGACCGGATCTCTCCGGCGGACTACAGGCCGGAGAACATCGATCAGCTCACCGCCCTGCTGCAGATCTGCCGGGATGCCGATGTGCAGCCGGTGATCGTGGTGCTGCCCGTATCGGACAAGCATCTGTGGAAGACGGAGGGCGAGGAAGACTGCCGCCTCTGGCTCGAATCGTTCTGCCGGGAGCAGGGCTGCCCCTTCTACGACTTCAATCTTCTTCGTGACCGTTACGAGCTTTTCTCGGACAAGGAATCCTTCCGGGACGGCGGACATCTTTGCAGCCGCGGAGCCGAGACCTTCACGGCGGTTTTTGCCGATCTGATGGATAAAGCGGAACGGGGCGAGAACATAGACGGCTGCTTCTTTGACAGCTATGACGAGCTGCTGCGGCAGTCGCCCTATCTGCCCGCCGCCTGACAGAGCAAAAGCACCCCGGCTGCTTGCGGCGGGGTGCTTTCGGGAAATAGTATCAGTTCTTTTTCTTCATCATGCCGATGTAGAGACTCAGCGTACGGAGCAGGCCGCGTGTCTCAATGCGGCAGCCAAGGCGTTTGAGCTTGTGCGCCAGGATTTTCAGAATCGTCTGATCCGGCACGGTGTTCTTCCCGAATGGGACGTCCGCGATCGCCGGACAGGCAAAGCGTATGATACGCGCCTGGTGCTCCTTTACGATTCTCTCCTCACGGGGGAATTTCAGCAGCATGGAGATCAGCAGACGGCAGTTGGCAGGCTGCAGCGAAACAGTGTGCTCAAGAAGGTCAAAGCCGTCTTCAATGGCGGAGAGCCAGCAACCAGCCCGCTGCTCCCAGTAGAATGCGTCGCAGGGGGCTAGCCCCGGCCTGGAGACATGTTTCTGCCAGTCAAAGTATTGATCGAGGGATTGTTTCTCCCTGGATTTCTCCGGCACACAGAACCAGTCGCAGAAGTCCTCCTTCGGTCCGCTGCCGTCAAAGGACCGGCCGTAAAACTCCACAGCTGTCTCCCATATGGAGCCTCGCAGCAGCGCCGTCTCGCCATAGGGTGCGGCCAGCTCCTGATACTGACCGTGCGCATAGAAGAGTCGGTCGGCATCGCGGATCAGTCCTGCCGTATGCCGCAGATATTCATCCTCCAGCTCGGCCGAGTAACGGCTGTGATCGCGTGGGATAAAATGGTGCTGCGTGCCGGTAAGACGGCAGAGCTCCTTTGGCAGCTCCGTATCTTCCAGATAGATACCGTCATACTCCAGGGTATAGGCGTCAAAATCCAGGCCCGCATATTTAGCCAAAGCAAAGAGAGTGCGGGAATCGTAGCCGCCTGTCAGCGCCAGCAGAAATGTATGCTCCGGCAGCTTCTCCCGCATATTGCGCAGGGAGTTTGCGAAGACGTCGGCAAAGACGCGCACGCGCTCCTCCTCATCGGCGACGTCGGGGCAGGCATGCGCAAGCAGCGGACGCAGACGCGTCTCCCCGCTGTCGAAGCAACAGATCTGACTCGGCATAACGCGCGTGATTTCCGGATAGGGCGTCAAAGGCCCGGGCATCCAGTTCATGACCTTGCCGGGCTCGTAGATTTTTGTGTCCAGTTCCATCGCTTCGGCCAAAAGCGTCAGGCTGCAGGAGACGCCCGCCGCAGAGCGGAAGACCGGCATCAGCCCGCAGGCGTCAAGGAAGACGCGATCACCGCATATCAGCACATAGCGGCCGCACCAGCTCTCCTCCAGCTCCATGAGCCGGTCATCCTTGAGAGGGCCTTCGCAGCACTCCGACAGGGCTTCCAGCTCCCGCTCGGGAGATGCCTTCCCCGGCAGCGTCTGCCAGGCCAGACCGAGCAGCAGCACTTCGTGCTTTGGCAAATAAAACACTCTCAGCGCTTCATGACAGCTCAGCACCCATCCGCCTGACAGCGGAAGCGTCCGGAAGCCGGGCAGGGTGAGCGGTTTTTTCAGGATTACAAATTGACCGGGGTACGGCATACTGCATTCACCTCTTTATGATTCGGGGATTTAAGGCAACACCGCACAATCCGCCTTCGGCGCCTCCTGGAAAAATTGTGCTCTGATTTTGTCACTTTTTCTTGGAATACACAAAGTATTCCTGCAAAAAACTGCCTTCATCAGAACCCAATTTTTCTCAGGATTCGCTCTCACCGAATTATGCGGAATTGCCTTAAGTATACTTCTTTCACCCCTGCTTGGCAAGTACAAGCTTTTGCCCTCATGCGGCAGAGCTGTGTGAGGAACGCGCGACCAGGCGTCTGATACGCAGGCGCGCGATGCCTCACTGATAATACATGGAATCATTGCTGTGAAAGCGCTGCTTCCACAGTAATAAATTGATTAAAGCGCGTGCTTCTCGCCCCTTACGGGGCAACCGAATCACATGCGCAAAAATCCCCATGCGAATGCTTTCATGTGTCGTGGCGCGATTTACAGCGCATGGGGATTTAATCAGTAAACACTATGAATGGATAAGCATCCGGAGGATCAGGGAAATGTCCGCACAACGGCGAAACAGGAGAATACGGTTCGGGTATATAAATCTGCGGTGGCCGCTGTGCGTTCTGGCTGTACCGGCGGCACTGCTGAGCGCGCTGAGCATCAGCGTGTTCTGCTGCATGCGCGCTCTCCCCGACGTCGAAAAATACTACAGCGGGGAGCTTTCCGGCCTGCTGAAGCACAGTCTTTCGTTCGGCACACTGGTGCTGGCGGCGGGCCTTTGGTTGTTCTATTTCTTCGCCTTCCACGCAATCCGCTGGCGGCATTTGAGCGGCGCGGCGGTCGCTCTGACGCTTGCTTTCAACATGCTGGTGTCGCTGTCCATGGAGCACAGCTCCCTGCGGGAGCTTCTCCTCCCCTGCGGTCCGGTTGGCAATACCGCCGTACTCCTGGGCTTCGCGCTGCTCATCTATACATGCATGGAGCTTATTTTCCTGCGCTGTGACGACAAGACCCGTTACCGGATCTGGCCGGATGCCGCTGACGGCCTGCAGATCTTTTTTGGCGCGTTCGCCTGTATTCTGTTGCTCTGGCTGCCGATTCTGTACTGCTGCTATCCCGGCAGCGTACACAATGACACCCGCTACCAGATCATGGGCTGGCTGGGGCTTGTACGGATCACGGCGTCTCACCCGATCCTGACGACAGTGTTTTACGGCGCGCTGTATCAGCTGGGCAACATGATCGGCGGGCAGGAGAAGGCCATCTTTCTGTGCCTGCTCTGCCAGGATCTGGCGGTCTCCGCCGCCATGGCTCTTGCCGCGCTGTATGTCTACCGTTATACGCGCTCGAAAAACTGGTACTGGGTGACGATCGTTTTCTTCGGTCTGCTGCCCGTGTGGCAGAGCGCCGCGCAGGTTCTGCTCAAGGATGTGCTGCATACCGGCTGCTTTCTGCTTTTCGTGTGTGTGTATCTCAACTGTCTGCGCAAGCGGGAAAAAAGCTGGCGCAACGTGTTGCTGCTGTTTCTGTCGGCCGTCCTCGTGGCCTATACCCGTAAAGCGACCTTCTATCTCGCGGTAATCGGCATCATTGTGATCGCGCTCTGGCATTGGCGGACCTTCCTGCTGCCCTATCTTGCGATGCTGGGGGTCTTTGTCAGCCTCTTCTGGTTCAGCAACAACATCCTCTATCCCCGTCTCGGCATCACAAAGGAATGGGAGAGCGATAACTACAGCCTGCAGTTCCAGCAGGTTGCCCTTTACTGCCGTACCTATAAGGACGAGATGAGCATTGACGAAATCGCCACTGTCGACAGCACGCTCGATTTTGACGCGATCGTGCGGGATTATACGCCCATGATCTCCGACCCGGTCAAGGGCACCTATATTGATGACGGGACTGACCACGCCGAATTCTGGCAGCTCTATCGCAAGATGTTCCGCCGTCATCCCATGCTTTTCGTGAAAGCCGCTGTCATGGGCTCCTTTGAGCATTTTAATCCCTGGATCGAAGATATCAGTTACAATGTCTATATCTCCCGGGAAGACGACTTCCTCACGGTCGATTACAGGAGCGGACTGCACACTACGCTCAACCAGCTGTGGCTCGACTGTCTGAAAATTCCGGTGCTCCGCCTGTTTCTCGGAACCGGCCTGTACGCCTGGGTTCTGCTGTTCGCCATTGCCTACTGCGTCCGGAAGAAATCCTGGCTGGCTTTTTTGGGGCTTACGCCTTCCGTCGTGCTCATGCTGGGGCTGCTGATGAGCCATGTCAACGGCAATATCCGTTACGGCTACCCGCTCATTGCCGCGGCGCCGCTGAACGCCGCGTGGGTACTGTACGCGGTATCCTGCCGGTCACCGGAAAATCCGAACGCCGCCGCGTCGCGCCTTGAGGAACGCGAGCCCTTCCACTTTATCCTTCGCCCCATGACGGAGGATGAGCTCAGAGAAACCGAGTTTGATCCCGGCCAGCCGCCTTCCGAGCTGCCGCCGGAGGAAAAAACTGTCGGCGATACGGGCAAGGAAAAGCGGCCCGGCCCAGTTCTCCGCTTTTTAACGCGCTTTATCCCCATTCCCAAAACGCCCAAAACCTATCTGGATGTGCTGAAGGTGCTGGCGATCTTCCTCGTGCTGTGGAACCACACCGATACCGGTTTTGATCTCTATAACCGCGTGCTCGACATGCCGCAGCATATGCTGTACCTGTGCTTCTCCATCTTTGACAAGATCGCCGTGCCGCTGTTCTTTATGTGCTCCGGCGCGCTGCTGCTGGGGCGGGAGGAGAGCTGGCGGAAGCTGCTCACCCACCGCGTACGGCGCTTCGCGCTGATCCTGCTGATCGTATCAGCGATCAACTACCTCCAATATTACAACGACAGTTCAAGATTCTCCTTCTACGACTTTATCTCCCGCCTTTATACCGGCTCTGTTCGCACACCGCTCTGGTACCTCTATGCCTACCTCGCGTTTTTGCTGTCGCTGCCGTTTCTGCGCAAGCTCGCCCGCTGCATGCGCGATCAGGATTATATCTGGCTGCTGGGATTCTTTATCGTGACGCAGCTTCTCAGTGTTGTTGACTTTTTCTGGTTCCAGGGGGAGAACTACCACAGTTCCGATTTTCGCTTCTTTACCAGTCAGAACTATGTCGTCTACTCCCTGTTCGGCTTTTACATTGAGCGTGTCATGAAGAAGGAACGCCTGAATATGGAAACGCTCACGGTGCTTGTCATGCTCAGCGCCCTCTCTGTCGGAGCTACCTATCTGCTGACGCAGTGGCGCATGGCATACCTCCATGTCTGGACGTCCAGCAACTCCCAGGCCTTCCTTAATACCTTCATTGCTGTTCCGAGCATTACAGTATTCTTCTTTGCAAAGCTCTGGTATACCCGCCACCCTGTCTCGGAACGCGCGGCAGCCAGGTGGGCTCTGCTTTCCGCCGGCACCTTCGGCACTTATCTCTTTGAACGCTTCTGGCGCGACAACACCGAGGCGGTCTTCGACCTTTTGTACGATAAGCTCGGTTCCTTCGGCAGTTCTCTTGTTCATATTCTGGCTGCCTGTGCGCTCGGCATTGCGATGACGCTGCTGTACAAGCTCGTGACCGGTATCATGAAGGCCGCCTTTCAGGGTAAGAAGTTCTCTGCCCCACGTGTCGTCAAGCGGGAAAAGCCGGAACCGACCTACACCGTGCCGACAGAGGACATCTCCGATCTGGAAGAGATGGAGACGCTTCTGGTCGGGAGACACCGCGGCCGGGACGGACAAAATCCATAAGAAGAGGGGTTTTGACATGAAGCTTGCGATTCTCTGCACAATGATGAAGCGCTTCGGCATGAAGGGCTTTTATAACAGCCAGGAGATCGGTCTCGGGCGGGCGCTGGCCGAGATGGGACACACGGTCATGATATACAAGGGCGTCAAGGATCGGAAACAGGCCGAGACCATCGAGATTCAGGACGGGCTGACCATCCGTTATATGTTCATGCCCTACTTTGGGGCGCACGGCTGGTTCTTCCCTTCCCTGCTGGACAAGGATCTGGACGGGCTGTTCTGCTTTGCGGATCAGCAGATTTTTCTCCCGCACGTCGCGGCCTGGTGCAAACGGCACGGGATCGTCTTTGTCCCCTATGTGGGTACCACCTACAGCCTGTATGTCAACACCCTGCGCGGCAGGGTCATGGATACGGCCTTTGCCTGCACGACGCTGCGGTTGTATAAAAGGATTCCCATTCTCGCCAAGACAGAGGCCGCCAAAAAGGAGCTGGAAGCCCTCGGCGTGGACGGAAGCCTCATCTCCCTCGCTCCGGTCGGGTTGGACACGGGCGTTTTGAAAAAGGACTTTCTCGAAGCCGACCGCGCCGCGCTGCGCCGGGAGCTGGGCTTCGAGGAGGACGATGTGATCCTTTGCAACGTCGCGCGCCTTGAGGAAGACAAGCGCCCGTTCGATCTCCTGAAGGTCTTCATGAACACCAGAGACAAGAAGAAATTCCGCCTCCTGATGGTGGGCAAGGGTGCGCTGCGTCAGGCGGTGGATCAAAAGATTGTGGAATACGAGATCGGGGACAAGGTGAAAATCTTTGACCGGGTCCCGTATACGGACATGTGGAAAATCTACACGGTTTCGGATTACTACCTGAACATGAGCGAGGTGGAAATTTTCGGCATGGCCATCATGGAGGCCATGTATTACCGCTGCTCTGTGGCGGCGCGGCGGGCAATCGGCCCTTCGCTCACGCTCAAGGGGATGCGTGGCCACAAGCTCTGCGACAGCGACGCGGAGATTGAGGACTGGATCACCGGTCCTTATCCCCCGGAGGAGGAGCTTGCAGAGAGCGCGGAAAAGATCGTCACGGATTTTTCGTGGAGACCTTGCGCGAAAGCCTTTATTCAGCAGATCGAAGCGCAAATGGCGCGACGGGGGTGAAATTGATATGTGCGGAATCTGCGGATTTTACGATCCGGACAAAAAACTGCCGGAGAAGGCGGCGCTGCTTCAAAAAATGAACGCGGCGCAGAAGCACCGCGGCCCCGATGACGAGGGCGTCTATCTGGACGGGCCGGTCGGCCTCGGACATGTGCGGCTGTCGATCCTGGATCTCTCCAGCGCGGGACACCAGCCCATGCACTACGGGGATCGCTATACCGTCGTATTCAACGGTGAGATCTATAATTATATCGAGTTGCGCGAGGAACTTGCCAAAGCGGGCTATATCTTCCGCACCAACTGCGACACCGAGGTTCTGCTCGCGGCCTACGATCACTGGGGCGAGGCCTGCCAGACCCGCTTCAACGGCTTCTGGGCCTTTGCCGTTTATGATAAGCAGACCGGGGATCTCTTCCTCTCCCGCGACCGCTACGGGGTCAAGCCCCTGTATTATACGGAACTGCCCGGCTATCTGCTCTTTGCTTCTGAGATCAAAACACTGCTGACGGACAGGCGTGTGAAGCGTATCGCCAATGACGCGGCGATCTTTGACTATCTGGTCAACGGCTTCGTCGACTGCACGGAGGAGACCTTTTTCGACGGTGTTTATCGTCTGGAGGCCGGCTGCTGCATGCGCCTGAACCCGGAAGGGGAAAAACAGATCCGCCGCTATTACGAGCTCCCCTACCGCGAGAGCCTGGTGGAGCCGGTGGGCTGCACGATGATCCGGGAATTCCGGCGGCTCTTTGAGCAGTCCATCGCGCTCCGTCTGCGGGCGGACGTGCCGGTGGGAAGCTGTCTGTCCGGCGGGCTGGATTCCTCCGCCATTGTATGCGAGAGCAATCGGCAGCTTCGCGCCATGGGCGGCGGAGACGGTCAGCAGACCTTCTCCTCCTGCTATGCAGGCGATCCGAACGACGAACGGAAGTTCATGGACGCCGTTATCGGGAAGACCGGCGTAAACGCGCATTTTACCTATCCCACAGGCGACACGCTGTACGAAGATCTGGAGCATCTGATCTACACGCAGGACGAGCCCTTTGTCTCCACCAGCATGTACGCCGGTTACTGCGTGATGCGCCTGGCCCACGAAAACGGGGCCAAGGTGCTGCTGGACGGGCAGGGCGCGGACGAAATCCTCTGCGGCTACCGCAAAGCGCGCGTTTATTACATCAAGCGCCTGCTCGGAGCGAAGCGCTTCGGCCGGGCTTCAAGGGAACTGATTGCCTATCTGCCGTACATGCGCAAGGGAAAGAATGTCTCCCTGCTCGCCGATCTGAACATGATCCGCCAGTTTCTGGGCAAGACCAGCAGTACGGATATCCGCCACCGCTATCTGGAGGACAGCTTCGCCAAAAGGACGCTGCGAGACAGCTATCGGGAGAACGACCGCTTCCTGCTCAACGACTTTGACCGCATCGTGCTTCCGGCGCTGCTTCGCTATGTGGACCGCAATTCCATGGCCTTCTCCATTGAAGACCGGCTGCCCTTCCTGGACTTCCGCCTGGTGGAATACGCGATGAATCTGCCGCTCAACGCGAAAATCGCGGACGGCTACTCCAAGGCCATCATGCGAAAGGCTTTGGATATGCCGGAGATCATCCGAAAGCGCCGCGACAAGATCGGCTTCTACACCCCGGAGAAAGCCTGGATGGATGCTCACCTTGACGAGTACCGCGCCGTCTTCGAGAATCCGGATTTCCGAGCCGGACGCTATATCAATTCCGCGAAGATCTTAAACGACTGGGACAGCCTGACCCGCGGCATGGACGATATCGGTCTGTTCCGCTATATCTGTCTGGAAAAGTGGATGCATGTTTTTGACGTGCAATCAGCCTGAGGGAGGTCGGAAAGCAATGGAAAAAGAGAGAAAAATCCTGATCATCGTGGAAAACCTGCCCGTACCCTTCGATACCCGCGTCTGGCAGGAGGCTGTCACCCTGGCGTCGAACGGCTACACCGTCTCCGTGATCTGTCCGGTCGGCAAGGGCTATACGGCGGAGGAGGAGACGCTGGACGGCGTACATATTTTCCGCCACACGCTGCCGCCCGAAGGCAACGGCGCCATCGGTTATTTCCGCGAGTACGGTTCGGCCTTGCGTGAGGAGCTGCGGCTGGCGAAAAAGATCTACCGGGAGATCGGCTTTGACGTGATCCACGGCTGCAATCCGCCGGACGATATCTATATGGTCGCCTCCCGCTTTAAAAAGTACGGCGTAAAATACGTCTTTGACCACCACGATATCTGCCCCGAGCTTTTCGAGGCAAAATTCGGCAGCACGAAGGGTCTTCTCTACAAGAGCCAGGTATGGCTGGAGCGGCAGACCTACAAGCACTGCACCTTCGCCTTTGTGACCAATGAGAGCTACCGTAAGATCGCCATCGAGCGCGACCGTATGCCGCCCGAAAGGGTGATCGTTCTGCGCAGCGGGCCGAAGCTGGAGCGTCTCAAGCAGCTCCCGCCGGACCCCTCCATCCGCCGCGGCTATCCCTATATGGCGGGCTACCTGGGCGTGATCGGCCAGCAGGAAGGCGTCGAATACATCCTGCAGGCAGCGCAGTACATCAAGGAGCGGGAGAATAACGTCTTCTGGGGCATTGTCGGCGGCGGCCCGCACCTCGAGGCCATGAAAAAGCAGGCCCATGCCATGGGCCTGGACGACTGTGTGGAGTTCACCGGGCGCGTGCCGGACGATCAGATGCTGCGCTATCTGAATACGGCGGATGTCTGCGTCAACAGCGACACCTATAATGCCATGAATGACAAGAGCACCATGAATAAGGTGCTGGAATACATGGCGTTGGGCAAGCCCATCGTGCAGTTCGACCTGACCGAGGGGCGCTACTCCGCGCAGGAGGCCTCGCTGTACGCAAAGAGAAACGACGCTGCCGACATGGCGGAAAAAATCCGTCAGCTTCTGGCTGATCCGGAGCTTCGTGAGCGCATGGGCCGCTTCGGACACGAGCGCATTGTCAACGAGCTGAGCTGGGACAACACCAGCAAGGCCCTTCTTGAAGGTTACGAAAAGTTCTTCACCGGGCAGTTTGATACTCTTTCCTGATCAAATTCTTTCATCAGGAAAGCCGCTGTTCCTGCGGCGTTCTCAGCGTGAAACGCCGAACACTCTTCTCATACAAGAATCTCTGCGCGCCTTATGGCGCTATGAAAATGTTTAAGGAATTAACAGTTTTCATGAGGTTCCGGTATGACTGATAAAAAGCATGTCATCCTGAACGTAAGCAATGGATCTTTCCGCCGGTATACGACGGGGCAAAAGATTCTTTGCTTCGCACAGAATGACACAATAGTTTGAAGATAACATCCTGGACTGTATGTCTCAGGATGTTTTTTGCAATCCCGGCTCCTGCTGGCTGCGGTACCACTGTTCGGCCATCAGGATGTTGAAGGTGAGCTGGTGTTTTTTCCGATTCTTCCGGAAGTACTCCCAGACGGAGAGTACGGTTTTCTCATCCAGCCATCCGTCGCGGGCGAGGTGGCTGTGCTCCAGGAGTTCTCTTGCATATTCGAAGGTGCTCCCCTCCAGCAGCCATTTCCGGATCGGAACATAGAAGCCCTGCTTCGGTCTGTCCAGCAGGCTCTTCGGTACGTACTGATACAGAAGATCCCGCAGGATGCGCTTGCTGACGCCGTTATGATACTTAAAATCCTGCGGCAGCGTCCAGGCAAATTCCAGAAAGTCCCGATCCAGCATGGGAATGCGGCTTTCCAGCGAGTGGGCCATGCTGGCGCGGTCCAGCTTGTAGAGGATATCGTCGGTAAAATAATACTCCATATCCGCAAGCTGCATGGCGGCATAGGGATTTTTGAGCTTTACGCCGACAGCAGAGAGCGGCGTGATATGCGCTCCGGGGACGAGGTGCTGCGTCTCAATATCCCGGCGGTACTGGATCATCTCGCGGATCTGGTTGACATTGTCTGCTCTGAGACAGGCGTCAGTCTTGTAGAAGAAGGGCTTTTTCGTAAGCCCCAATCCTTCCAGCATCGCCCCGGCAGGGCGGCGCAGAACACCGGGTACGGCGCTGATCTTGTTCCACAGCTCCGGCGTCTCCCAATAGCGCTCATATCCGCAGAAAAGCTCATCCCCCGCGTCGCCGCTCAGGGAGACCGTGACCTTTGTGCGGGCAAGCTTGCTCACAAAAAAAGTGGAGATCAGAGAGGAGTCGCTCAGCGGTTCGGAGAAATAATAGGGCAGCTCGGGAATGAGCTCCTTCATCTCCCGCTCGCTTAGGATGAGCTCCGTATGCTCGGTGCCGAGGTGACGAGAGATCTCTTTAGCTGCCTCGGACTCGTTGATCTGCGGATCGTCGTAGCCGATGGTAAAAGTCTTGACCGGTCTGTCCGACAGCTTCTGCATCAGGGACACCACCAGGGGGCTGTCAATACCGCCGGAAAGGAACGCGCCGACCGGCACGTCCGCCACCATCTGCTCCCGGATGGAGGCGGTCAGCAGGGCTTCCAGCTCCTCCCTCGCCTCCTCATAGCTGCCGGCAAAGGGGTGTGTCTCACCGTAAACCGCAGTCTCGACCAGCGACCAGTACGCCTGGATCTTCGGACTGTTGAAGGGCTCCCTCAGGGTGAGAATGCAGCCCGCCGGGAGTTTATAGACCCCTTTGTAAATCGACTTGGGCGCGGGGACGTATTTATACGTCAGGAACGCCGCCAGCGCGTCCCGGTCGATTTCCCGCAGGAAGCCGGGGATACACAGAAAGAGGGCGAGGTCGGAGGCGAAGGTGAAGTAGGGATTCCCCGTTCCGTCGTACGCCATGCCGTAATACAGGGGCTTCTCTCCGGCCCGGTCTCTTGCCAGCCGCAGCACCTTCTCTTCCCTGTCGTAAACGGCGAGGGCGAACATGCCCTTGGAGAGCTTCAGCGTCTCCTCCAGCCCGTAAGCCTCGATGGCCTCCAGAAGGATCTCCGTGTCCGAATGTCCGCGAAAAGCCGTGACGCGCCCTTCGGAGAGGAGCTTGTCGCGCAGAACGGCGGCATTGTAGATTTCCCCGTTGTAACTCATGACGAATCGGCCGGAGGCGGAGAGCATAGGCTGCGCGCCCGATTCGGACAGATCCAGAATCGAAAGGCGGCGGTGCCCCAGCGTCCAGCCGGAGTGCTCGTCCAGCCAGAAGCCCTCGGCGTCAGGCCCGCGGTGGCGCATGCGGTCCGTCATGGCGCGGATCAGCTCCATACGGTCGGTGCGGCTGTTATAAAATCCGGCGATACCACACATTGTGTTGCCCTCCCGTTATGGCAGGTTTTCAATACTCCGTCGTCAGCATCCTGCGTTCAAGGGGCTTGTACTGGGCGGGATTGTCGTTGACGTTGGCCCAGCTGATGCCCTCATAGTTGCCGTCGTAATCAAGTGACTTGAACTGCCGTACCAGATCGACGATGCACTTGTTGGGGTAACGCTCGGGCAGGTCGGCAAACTCGGCCTCCTTGTTTGTCACCACCAGCACGTCGCAATTGGAACAGACCGCATCCAGATCGTCTGTGATAATCTGGTGCAGGTGCGGAAGCTTTGCCCGGATGAAATCGGCGTTGGTGCCCGTGAGCTGGGACAGACGCACGTTGCGGTCATAGATCATCAGGTCGTAGCCCTTGCCGTGGAGCGTCTGCACCACGTCGACAATCGGGCTGTTGCGCAGATCGTCCGTGCCGGCCTTGAAGCTCAGGCCGAGGATGCCGATTCTGCGCTGGCCCTTGCTCTCGATGATCTCGACAGCCAGCTTCTTCTGGATCTCGTTGGATGCGTCAATGCTGTTGATGACGGGCACATCCACATACAGGTCATGCGCCAGGGTGCGCAGCGCCTTGGAATCCTTCGGCAGACAGGAGCCGCCGTAGGCAAAACCGGGCTTAAAGTAATACGGGGAGATATTCAGCTGCTTATCCTTGCAAAAAATCTCCATGACCTTGTGGCTGTCGATATCCAGCGCCTTGCAGATATTGCCGACCTCATTGCCGAAGACGATCTTGAGGGCGTGGTAGGTGTTGTTCACATACTTCATGATCTCGGCCACGCGGATATCGGTGCAGACGAATTCCGCCGGGATATCCTTGTAGATCACGCGGAAAACGGCCTCAGCCCGCTCACTGTCGGTGCCGACCAGCGTCAGGGGCGGATTCATATAGTCGCGGACAGAGGTACCCTCACGCAGAAACTCGGGATTGGAGACGACGGTGAAGTCCTTGCCGCGCTCCTTGCCGGAGGCCTCCGCAATGATCTCGCCCACCTTCTGGTTGGTGCCGGGCAGAACCGTACTGCGTATGGCGACGATGTGAAAGCTGTCCTTCTCCCGAATGCCCTCGCCGATCTGCCTGGCAACACGGAAAATATAGCTCAGATTCAGGTGCCCGTCCTTCCCGCTCGGCGTGCCGACACAGATGAAGGAGACGTCGCTGTTCTTCACGGCACAGATATAATCCGTCGTCGCCGTGAGCATGCCGCTGTCATGGGCCTCTTTGACAAGCTCGTCAATCTCTGCCTCGATAATGGTGGGCTTTCCTGCGTTGATGAGATCGACCTTGCCCTGGGTATGGTTGACGCCGATCACACGATGGCCGAGCTTTGCAAGGCAGGCGGCGCCAACGCAGCCCACATAGCCCAAACCGAAAATGCTGATATTCATCGTTCTTCTCCTTTTTATTCTCTGTTTCAGAAATCGGTAATCCATATAAAACGTTTTTGCTCATTATATCACAGTTTCTGTCACATAGCAATTCCAAGCGAAAGATTCTCACAAAATACCGCATAAATATCTATCCTGTTATTTACTTTCCTATGTTTCTGGTGTAAACTGATAAAAAAGCAGCAGCATACCGGGAAAGGAAATGTCATGAACATCGTTCTGTTATCAGGCGGCTCCGGCAAACGCCTCTGGCCGCTGTCCAATGAGGTCAGATCAAAGCAGTTTATTAAAATATTCAAGAAAAAGGGCGCGGCTCCGGAAGACGGCGTCAGCTATGAATCCATGGTGCAGCGCGTCTACCGGCAGATCCGGAGCGTCGACCCCGAGGCAGAGGTGACGGTTGCGACGTCCAAATCCCAGGTTTCCGCCATTTACAACCAGCTCGGCACGGACGTGGGCATCTCGGTCGAACCGTGCCGCCGGGACACCTTCCCCGCCATCGCCCTCGCCACCGCTTATCTCCACGAGATCAAAGAGCTTTCCGCGGATGACGCCGTTGTGGTCTGCCCGGTCGATCCCTATGTGGACGCCGATTACTTCCGCTGCGTGCGCGATCTCTATGAGGCTGCCCGGCGCGGTGACAGCAATCTTGTCCTGATGGGGATAGAGCCGACATTTCCGTCGATGAAGTACGGGTATATCAAGCCCTTCAAGCATCCCGACGGATCCACCGGCTACACCTTCACGGAAAAGCCCGCCAGGGAGAAGGCGCGCGAGTATATCGCGGCGGGCGCATATTGGAACAGCGGTGTCTTCGCCTATCGTCTCTCCTACGTGCTGCGCAAATCCAGAGAACTTCTGGGGACAGACAGCTATCAGGTCCTTCTGCAGAATTACGCGGGGCTCCCGAAAATTTCCTTTGACTATGCCGTTGTGGAGAAGGAACCCGGCATTGAGGTTCTGCCCTATCACGGGACCTGGAAGGATCTCGGCACCTGGAGCACCTTTACCGAGGCGATGGAAGAGCCTGTGATCGGCCGCGGCATCCTCGGCGAGGGCTGTGAGCGCGTCCATATCGTCAACGAGCTGAACCTGCCGATCCTCGTCATGGGGCTGAAGGACGCCGTAGTCGCGGCAAGCCACGACGGAATCCTGATCTCGGGGATGGACGAGTCCGCCCGGATCAAGCCATATGTAGAAGCCATCAACCAGCAGATCATGTTTGCCGAGAAGAGCTGGGGCAGCTATCAGGTAATGGATGCGGACAAGGGCTCCATGGTCGTGCTGGTCACGATCAATCCCGGACACCATATGAGCTATCACAGTCATGCGCGGCGCGATGAGATCTGGACGATCCTGCGCGGTTCCGGCTCTACGATCGTAGACGGGATGGAGCAGCCGATCAAGCCGGGCGACGTCGTGACGATGGCCGCCGGCTGCCGCCATACCGCTGTTGCGGGAGAAAACGGGCTTCAGCTTATCGAGATTCAGCTCGGCGACGAAATTGACTCCGCTGACAAGCAGAAGTTCGAGCTATGAGACTCCCGTTTCTTTTGGAGCCTTCCGCCAAGGACTATCTCTGGGGCGGAACAAGACTGAATGATGATTTTGGGAAAGGGATCGACCTCATCCCTCTTGCGGAGACATGGGAATGCAGCACCCATCCGGACGGGGAATCCCATGTAGGCGGCGAGACGCTGAGCAAGGTTCTCACCCGTCACCCCGAGTGGCTGGGCACACATCCGCTCGCCACAACGCACGGCAGACCAGAGCTGCCCATCATGATCAAGCTCATAGATGCGAAGACCAATCTCTCCGTGCAGGTACATCCGGACGACGAATACGCGCTCAAACATGAGGGCTCGCTCGGCAAGACCGAGATGTGGTATGTGCTCAAAGCGCGGTCGGGGGCAAAGCTTGTTTACGGCTTTAATCGAGACGTCACACCCGAGATCGTCCGTGAGGCTCTGGAGAGCCGCAGCATCGAATCCCTGCTCAACCATGTTCCCGTGCATAAGGACGATATTTTTTATATTGAAGCAGGCACGGTACACGCCATCGGCGCCGGCTGTCTGGTTGCGGAGATCCAGGAAAGCTCCAACCTTACATACCGCCTGTATGATTACGATCGTATTGACGCCAATGGGCAGCCGCGGCCGCTCCATGTGGAAAAAGCGCTCGAGGCGGCCAATCTCCGCTCCTCCACGGTGCCGCGCCAGCCGATGCGCGTTTTCCGCTACCACCGGGGCCGCGCGTCCGAGCTGCTGACCCGCTGCAAATATTTTCAGGTAGAACGCATGCTTCTGAACACGGAAATTCACCGCTCTCTTGTCCCCTATCAGACCGGCCCCAACTCCTTTCACGCGCTGCTGTGTCTCGACGGCTGCGGCAGTATCAGCGGCGAGGGCTTTTCGATGAATTTCTTCAAGGGCGACTGCTTCTTTGTCCCGGCGGAGAGCATTCCCATGAAGCTGCACGGCAAGGCCCAGTTTCTGGATATCAGTTGTTGAGGATATAATATGGACTATCAGAGAGAATATCAGCGCTGGCTTGCGCACGTCACGGATCAGGAGCTGCTGAGCGAGCTGCGCTCCATGGACGCCGCCGCAATGGAGGACGCCTTCTACCGCGATCTGGCCTTCGGCACGGGCGGCCTGCGCGGCACCATCGGCGCGGGCGCGAACCGCATGAACATCCATGTGGTCGCACGGGCCAGTCAGGGACTTGCCAACTGGCTCGGCGAAGGTGCAAGCGTGGTCATCGGATACGACACCCGCATCAAAAGCGATCTTTTCGCCCGCACCGCTGCCGGTGTCTTTGCCGCAAACGGCATACTTGTCCGCCTCTGGCCCGAGCCGCTGCCGGTTCCCACGGTGTCCTACGCCGTCAGGGCGCTGGACGCCTGCGCGGGCGTGATGATCACTGCCAGCCATAATCCCGCAAAATACAACGGTTACAAGGTCTACGGGCCGGACGGTTGTCAGATTACCACCGAAGCTGCGGCAGAGATTCTCGCCGAGATCATGCGGGTCGACCTGTTCACCGACGTGAAAAGCATGGATTTTGACGCAGCGCTGGCAGAAGGCCGGATTCAGCAGATTGACGGCGGCGTTCTCACGGCGTTTCTGGAAGAGGTAAAGCGTCAGAGCGTGCTGTTCGGCGACGAGATCGACCGCGACGTCGCGATCGTCTATTCGCCGCTCAACGGGACAGGACTCAAGCCGGTGACGCGCGCTCTCTCTGAATCCGGCTTTACCAACATCACCGTCGTGGAAGAACAGCGGGAGCCGGACGGCAATTTTCCGACCTGCCCTTATCCGAATCCCGAAATCCGGGAGGCGATGGAGCTGGGGCTTCAATATTGCGAGAGAACCGGCGCCGATCTCATGCTCGCCACCGACCCCGACTGCGATCGCTGCGGCATCGCGGTAAAGGCTCCGGACGGAAGCTATCGGCTTCTGAGCGGAAACGAGGTTGGGCTTCTCCTGCTGGATTATATCTGCTCCCGGCGTATCCGTCACAGCAGAATGCCTGCGCATCCCGTCTTCGTCAAAACGGTGGTCACCATGGATCTGGCGGAGAGAATTGCCGCAAGCTACGGTGTGGAGACGGTCAACGTCCTCACCGGCTTCAAATTCATCGGCGAGGTGATCGGTCGGCTGGAACAGGCCGGAAGAGTTTCCGATTACATCTGCGGCTTTGAGGAAAGTTACGGCTATCTGACCGGAAGCTATGTCCGTGATAAGGACGGCGTAAACGCCGCCTTCATGATCAGCGAGATGTTCGCGTTCTACAAAACCCGGGGCGTCAGTCTTCTCGACAAGCTCCGTGAGCTGTATGCGAACTATGGCTACTGCATGAACACCCTGCACTCCTACGAGTTTCCGGGCAGCGCGGGCATGGAAAAGATGCGCGCGATCATGGCTGCTTTTCGCCGCGCCCCGGACCGCATCGGCGGGAAAAAGCTCCTTCGTATGGAGGACTACAGTCTCGGTCTGAACGGCCTGCCGAAATCCGATGTGCTGAAATTCTTTACCGAAGACGCTTCCGTCGTGATCCGTCCCTCCGGGACGGAGCCCAAGCTCAAAACTTATATCAGCGTCACGGCGGAGAATGAGGAAGCCGCTCGGCGCATCGAGGAAAAGATCAGCGGCGAGCTGGAAAAGAGCTTTTGATACCGTTCACAAAATTTTGCTGTATTCTGTCACCGCAGAGGGCGGCACGGTATACCGCAGTACCTTATGTTTGTCATATGAAATGCTCGGGGCCGATGCCTTCATCCGCCCGCCTTTGACCCGCTGTCTGCGGGTCGGCGGGTCGATCAAGGGATCGGCCCTGAACGCTTTTTTGTATTCCTGTTTTATACTATTTTTCAATAAAAGTCGACACTTTTTATTGAAAATCAGTATTATTTCACAACGGTTTCTTTCGTCTCGCCGCGCTGCTCCGACGCGTCTTCCTTCTTTCCAAAGATCAGTCTCCGCAGGAACTGCCTCGCCGTCTCTATGACAATTCTGAGATCCAGCCCCAGCCCCCAGTTGGCTATGTATTCGGTGTCAAGCGCGACAATATCGTCAAAGCTCATGGTGTCCTTGTCGAGCCTGATCTGCCACAAGCCGGTCAGCCCCGGCTTGACGGACATGCGCGCCCTGTGACGGTACTGGTACTTTTTCCATTCGTCGGGCGTCGGCGGGCGTGTACCCACGATGCTCATATCCCCCTTGAGGACGTTGAAAAACTGAGGAAACTCATCCAGACTTGTTTCCCGGATGAAGGCGCCGATCCCCTTTTTCTTTGTCCCGTCCGGAAGAATGCGGTTGCCGATCACGCGGGGGTCAAAATCCATTTTGAACATCATGCCGTCCGCGTGGGAGCTCTCCGCCATCAGCGCCGCTTTCCTCTCCTCTGCGTCCATATACATTGAGCGGATTTTGTACATCTTGAATTTGCGCCCGTTTTCGCCGATGCGTTTCTGACAGAAGATCAGCGGGCCGGGGGATGCCGCGCAGATGAAGGGACCGAACACGATCAGCAGCAGAACCGCGGCAATGCTGCCGAAAAAGCCGACCACGATGTCAAAGCTTCTCTTGATAAAGGCGTCCAGCGGCTTCATAAAGTTGATATTCGCCGTCAGCACCTCATACCCCGCGATATATCCGATCGTGATTTTTCTCTCATCGATACCCTGCACCGCAACAGAGAGATGGATCGTCAGGGCCATCTGACGGCACTGCTCGATCAGCGTCTGCGTCTTGTCGCCCAGAGAGCAGCGGAAGAAAAGGACCTCATCCACCCATTCCCGGCAGAGATAATCCGCCGCATTTCCCAGATTCGCGACTACCGGCACATCCTCAAATATCTCTCCCTCCGCGTCCCGATCCGTAAAGACAAAGCCGATGACATTATAGCGGAGAAAGGAATGGGTTCTTATCCGATCCAGGATCTCCTGAGCATACAGGCTTTTTGTTACGATCAGGATCGGGCTCTTCGTCTCTTCGGGAATCGGATGTCGGCGAAGAAAACCTTTCCAGAAAATGCGCGTCCCGTAAGAATAAAGAAAATATAGGATCAGAACCAGGATAAAAAAGCCATCCGGATAGGTCATTTTCTCCAAACGGAGCACGATCGCCACCGAAATCAGCCCGATCACCAGAAGCACATGCCGCAGCGTCATGCCGAGCTCCACGAGGTATCCGCGCGTCACCACATGACCGAGCCCGTCAAAAGCGATCAGGACGCCGAGATCTATCATGAGTATCATGACAATAAAGCCGGGAATATTGGGATCTGAAAAAGTCTGCCCGTTTTGCCTGATGACCCAGATTCCCGTCAGCAAAGAAAGAAGGAGGGAAAAAAGATCAAGCAGGATAAAGTCAAAGTGCTTGAGCCAGCCCTTAACGGTCATCTTATACATGGTCGATACCTTCTCTGTCTATGGTATGAACGCCGAGCCTTTGAAAAAATGCCGCAGTCTCTTTTGATTATTATACGGACTGTTTCCCCGCCGCGTCAAGTTCTTTCGGCTTCTTTTCCCATGTTTTTATGTTTATTGAACGTTTACCGTCTCCTCAACCAAAAAAGCGCCCCGCATTTGGCGGGGCGCTGCATATCAGGATTATCCCTGGATCTGAATGGTCTTGCGTTCCGGAAGAGCCACCGGCTTCTCCTTCGGGAAGTCCAGCGTCAGGACGCCGTCCTCGAACTTGGCCTGAACGTCTTCTTCCTTCACATTCTCGCCGATATAAAAGCTCCTCGTCATGGAGCCCTCATACCGCTCCTGATGAACGATACGGCCTTTCTTGTCCTTGCCCTCTTCTTCCAGCCCTTTAGCTGCGCTGATGGTCAGATAGCCGTTCTGCAGCTGCAGTTCGATCTGATCCTTCTTGAAGCCCGGCAGGTCAATCTTCAGCTCATAGCCGTCATCATGTTCCTTCAGATCTGTCTTCATTACATGCGCGGCATGTTTGCCGTACAGCTTGCGGTCCATGTCAGATCCAAAGTCTCTGAACGGAAAGCCCATCCAGTCATCAAACAAACTCTCTCCAAAAATACTCGGTAACATAAGTCATGCCTCCTTCAAATACTGCAATCATTTTGTCTGTTACCTGAGCAAGGGGGATGGAGGTCATTTATTCGATCTTCGTTCCTCTGTTCGATTATGATTATATCACTCTTTTTAGCACTGTCAAGCTGTGAGTGCTAATTCTCGCATGAACAATTTGTGAACAATTTTATATATTATAACGCACAACTTTTGTCGTCGAGCAAATGATACTATTTTTCAATAAAAAGTCGACACTTTTTATTGAAAAGATGCCGCCTGCGGCGGCATACAGTTGCTGACGCAACTGACGTCTCATACGATTTTCAACGCGCGCAGATCTTGTCTACTTTTTAATGAAAATCAGTATGACACCGGACATATGCATTTTGGTATTCCTGTCTTGACCGAAGGTATACGGCTGTGGTTATTCTTCTCTTTCAGGACCAACCTGGTTTGCGGGGGGTTGTCTACAGTCTGCGGGGCTGCCTTGTGAGGCAGCCCCTTTGCTCCCGGGCCGCCCATACTTTTTCAATTTTTTGTCACAACTCCCGCGGTTTTTCAAGGGTTCGTTCCGGATTTTCCACTCTCCGGGGGATTTTTTGAGAGAGGGCGGAAACATCCGTCGGAATAATACTAATTTTCAACAGAAAGCAGACAAAGATTTGCGAGACAGAATTGTGTCCGGCGAGGCAAATCCCGCAAGGCATAATGGAGATATATGGTCAAGGGCTTTAACGAAGCATGGCGCAATTCCGGCCGCAAAGATTGTCTTGTTTCTATTGACAGTTAGTATAAGATATCCCTCTGAGCATAATCGCCCAGAGGGATATCTCGTTTCCTATTCTTTTTCATCCGGCCAACTTTTCTCTATGGGCGCCGGACGGCCCGCGCGATCAGGGTTCCTTTTCTTCAAAGTCGGCGGAGGCGGCGAACTTGCTGGCCTTGATGAAGAAATTGGGGCCGGTGCCGCCGTCGGGGAAGCACGGCAGCTCCGTGACAAGATCATCGCCGTACAGGGCCTTGAGCTCGTCAACGGGCCCCGCGGGCTCCTCGCCCTTGCGGACAAGCTCAATGCAGCCGTTGCATTTGCCGACCGCCTCGCGTTCGGGGATGAAGACAGGGTGGCCGTAGGGGCAGGCCTTGACGCACATCTGGCACATCTCGCCGAGACACTTGATGTTGTCGTCATGGCATACAAGCCCGGTCTCCTCGTCCTTCACGGTGCGCTTGGTGGGGCAGGCCGCCACGCAGGCGGGGTTGTCGCAGTGGTTGCAGGTGGTGGCCAGGTGATAGATGCCGGGGTTGGGGTATTCGCCCGTCTCGAAGGTGCGGACCTTGCGGTAGAGCGTGCCGACGTCGAGCCGGTTTTTATCCTTGCAGGCGATCTGACAGGTGTGGCAGCCGGCGCACACGGTCTGATCGAAATAGAATCCATACTGTGCCATGTTTTACCCTCCTCACTCAGTCAAACAGAATCGTCTGGGGGACATCCTTGTCGTCGGGGATCTCCTCGCTGTACTTGCTCACTTCGACGTTCAGCGTGTTGTAGCCGCTGCAGCCGAGGCCGCGGGCGACCTGGCCGGTGATGTAGTTCTCGGAGCCGCTCTGATCGATGCCGGTCTTCTCGTCCACGCGGATCCACGGGCCGTGGGGCAGGCCGACCACGCCGGGCATCAGGCGGGCGGTGACATAGGCCTTGCGCAGGGTCTCGCCGTATTTGGAGGCGATCTTCACCGTGTCGCCGTCAGCGATGCCGCGCGCCTCGGCGTCCTTCTTCGCGAGGAAGACGGGGTTCGGGCAGGCCTCGCGCAGCCAGGGGACATTGTCGAAGATGGAGTGGGAACGGCGCTGGTAGTGCGGGTTGATGCACTGGAGAGGATACTCGCTCTTCTCGCCGCCGAGCTTGCCGTCCACGAAGGTCTCCTCGTAGCCCTGGGTCGGGACGCGGTACTTCGGGATGGCGCTGTACTCCTCCTCGGAATAGCCCTGGGAGTTGAGGATATCGGCCCAGGCCTGGCAGGCAAACTCGATCTTGCCGGAGGTGGTGGTGATGGGATGGCCCTCGGGATCGTCGCGGAACTCCTTCTTGTGGATGAAGCCGAAGTTGTCGCCGATGTGGCGGTCGACGCGGTAGAGGCCGTCCTCCATATACTTGGCGATGGGAACGCGGCCCTCCTGCGGCTCGCCCTCGACGCCCCATTCCTTGATATCGTCCTCGGTGATGGAGACGAGGTTTTCCCAGCTCTCGCCGTCCTCCTTGATGACCGTGGAGGTGGCGACGGCGTTGAACAGGCGCTGCTTTTCGGACACGGTGCCCCACATCTCGGGCGCGAGACCGAACTTCGCGCCGATGGTCATCATGGCCTCGTCGTCGCTCTTGGACTCATAGAAGGGGTCGAGCATGCCGCGGTTGATGAGCAGGATGTCACGGTTCATGTAGCCCTCCCAGACGTAGGATCCCTCGCGCTCCCAGTTGGTGGTGATGGGCAGGACAATGTCGGCGTACTTGTTGGTGGCGGTGAGGAAGTGGCCCTGGCCGACCACGAACTCCACGGAGCGCATGGCCTCCACGCCCTCCTTGGCGCCTTCGCAGGTGGTGAGCTTGGCCTTGTTGGTGGTCCAGATCATCTTGATGGGGGCCTTGATGTACTCGACCTTCTTCGTCAGGTCATAGCCTGAGACCACGTCCTTCCAGCCGTCGGGGCCCGCGTCGTTGAGAGCGGTGAAAATGCCGGTGGGGTTGAAGGCCTCGCCCTTGACGGCCTTCCAGATCTGGTTGTCGCAGATCGGGGTGGCCGCGCCGGTGCCGCCGGTCGCGCCGGAGGAGCCGCCGGAGCCCGCCTTGACAAGACGGGGGCCGAAGTTGTTGGTGTGGTTCCAGGCGGTGGGGCCGACGCTGTTGCCGCTCTTGCCGATGTGGCCGCCCATGGCGCCGAGGGCAATGGCGGTCTGGGGAAGCTGCTCGGTGTCATAGGTGCGGGCGCTGGCCCAGGAGGAGAGAAGCGCCACGTTGTTGTCCTTGCCGAGGATGCGCGCGACCTCGCGCAGGGTGTCGGCGGGAACGCCGGTGATCTCCTCGGCCCACTCGGGGGTCTTGGGGATGCCGTCGTATTCGCCGCGCAGATAGTCGAAGTAGTTCTCGTCAGACTTGACGTCGGCGGGCATGTGATCCTTGTCCTGGCCGACGCAGCATCGGTCGAGGAAGTCCCAGTCGATGAGAGAGCCGTCCTTGTCCTCCTCCAGCAGCACATAGGACATGGCCATCATGGCGGCCATATCGGTGCCGGGGCGGATGGGGACCCACTGCGCGTCCAGAATGGCGGAGGTATCGGTGTAGATGGGGTCGAAGATGATGAACTTGACGCCCGCGTTCTTCCAGGCGACGGCGTAGTTGGTGGCGTTGCCGAGGGCCGCCCAGGCGGGGTTGTAGCCGAAGGCCACCACATAGTCGCAGTTCATGAAGTCCAGACGGTCATTGTTGCAGTCGTAGTAGTTGCAGCCGTCGCCCCAGCCGAAGACACCGGGGGCAAACCAGGTGCCCCAGGAGCTGGTGGTCCAGGAATTGAGGTAGTTGATGTTCAGCTTGTTCAGAAGGCTGGAGCATCCGCCGCCGAAGGTGAGGATGGCGTTGTCGCCGTAGGTGGAATTGATGCGCTCGATCTCGTCATGGATGTAGGCCGCGGCCTCGTCCCAGGAGATGCGCTCCCACTCGTCCTGACCTCTGAGCTCGGGATTGGGATTGTCGGGGCTCCAGTTTTTGCGCTTCATGGGGTATTTCAGGCGGTCAAGGCCCCTCGCCTGATACTGCTGGGAAAAGCCGCGCAGGCAGGCGCGCTGCTGACGGTTGACCTCGTCGTCGGTGTTGAAGCTGTCGGTGCCCTGGCGGAGAATGACGCCGTCCTTGACATATGCGCGGACAAGACACTTGCCGCCGCAGTTGTGCCAGCAGGGCGCGGCGACCCATTTGCCGCCCTCGGCCGCGTCGCTGACGACCGGCGCGCCCGCGGGCGCGGTCCCCTCAGCGGAGGCCTTGAGACGGTTTTCGCCCCCGTTTGCGATCCCGAGACCGGCCGCCGCCGCGGTGGCGGCAAGCGTGCCCTTGAGGAAATCGCGGCGGCTGAACTTTGCATTCAGAACGTCTTCAATCATGTGCATGTACTCCTTCCGATAATAAGTCATTCAGGGTTTCACGATCTTGTTTCAAAAAGCTGTCAAGAATCCGCAGAAGCTGCGGATAGAGCAGGGCCGTCCCCGTTTTTCCCGCTCTCTCCGCAAGCTGCGGAACCCAGACCAGCAGGTGCTCCTTCAGAAAATCCCGCGCCCCCCGTAGCGCTGCGTCAAGCGTTTCGGCGTCCCCCGCCCCGAAGGCGTCCGCTGCGCGCCGGGCAAGCTCGGCCATAAACCCCAGCTCCAGCGCCAGACTGTCGTCGGCCACCCTTGGGTATTCCTCCGGCAGCAGCCCGAAGCAGCGATAGCAGGCCCGGACCTGCAGAGTGCTCTCCTGGAAGAGCATCCCCTCCTCGCCCACGTAGACCGACTCCCAGGGCGGGGCGTCCATCTCCAGCGGGCCGACAAAGAGGCGCGTATACTCCTCGCGCAGGCGCTCCGTGAAAGCGGCGTCGTCCGCCTTCCCGCGCAGGCGCGTGAGTCCGGCGGAGAGCTCCTCGGGAATCCCGACCCCGAGCAGCTCAAAGCAGCCGCGGGTCGTCTCCGACGTCAGCAGCTCCAGAAAGGCCTTGTCCGGCTCGCGCGCGAAGGCTTTGTACAGAAGCTGATAGAGATAGTTCCGGCTGACGAGCAGCAGCTCACAGGCTTCGTTCCTGTCGATCACATTCACCTCCCGAAAAGAAGAGAAAGAACACCGACGCACCCTGCCTTTCGGCGGGTCTTTCGGTGTTCCTTCGCAAATCTGGCAAGCGGCGCGGTTGCCCCCGCCACTCATCGGCTGAACCTGCCCGGAGGGTAGGGACAGCTTGGAACCGATATGGTAATGATCAAGTATACTATATATGCTGCGGCCCGCTTTTGTCAAGCACAAAAAGTCTCTATTTTCGGCTTTTCGCCGCTTTTGCGCAGCGTCGGCAGATCGGCGGATCTGTCCCCGGCAGAAGCACCGCCCCGCAGCTTTCGCAGGAGAGGCTTTTTACGCGCACCAGCGGCAGCTTCTCCAGGTGCGGCAGCGCCAGCGCCTCCAGACCGTCCAGGCCCTTATGCGGACAGAGCCCCACACAGAGCGAGCAGGCGGTGCATTTATACGGCTCGATATACACAAGGCGCGTACCGCCCTCCTCCCGCACGAGGGACAGGGCCTGATGGGGGCAGACCTCCGCGCAGATCCCGCAGCCGAAGCAGTTGAGATTGAAGCGCGGCAGCGGCAGAACAACATGCAGCCCAGGGTTTTCCCGGCGCTCATCCCTGACGGCTTCGGCCAGCAGCCTGCGCGCGGCGAGGGGCTCCGCCTGTTCGCCGAGCAGGAGCGGGAGACGTTTTTCCGCCTCCCTGAAAAGCCGCTTTTCGGCGCGGCGGCGTATGCCGCCGAAGAGCTCCCGCCTTGTCACGGCGGGCATCTCCGGCGTCTCCTCCGGAACGGCGGGCGGCGCGTCTTCTCCGTCAACGATCTGAACCCGTTCACGAAAAAGCTCCTGGCCGAGGAAGCTTTTCAGCGCCTCAACGGCGGCCGTCACCGCCGCCCTCTGCTTTTCGCGCGGACAGGAGGCGCAGGCGCGCGTATACAGGCAGAGCTTTCCGCGCAGCGCGAACACAGCCGGAAGCTCCCACGGGACGGAGGCGAGGCAGCCGACACAGAGCGTACCGACGGCAGCCTCCCGGCGGCAGGTGATGCGGACCTGCGCACTCTCCAGAGCCTCCGTATAGTCCCGGCGCGTGGGTTCGGAGGGGATCAGCGCCCGCGTCGGGCAGGCGGAGACGCACAGCGAGCAGTCCGTACACAACTCCCAGCGCATGGCCCCGCCGCTTTTAAGCGGGAAGACGCCGTGGGGGCAGATCTCCGCACAGCGCGTGCAGGGCTCACGGCGCTGCAGACGGTTCAGACAGAGCTCGGCCCTGAGCGCCGGACGGCTGTTAAAATCCATGGCACTGCCGACGCTTTCGCTCAGAAAGCCCACAGGATCACCTCATTTCAGTTGCGCGAAAGGAGAATTTAGAGTAGAATAGCGCCGGGAGGGATGCACATGCTGGAAGAAATCACACGCCAAAACCTGGGCAGCATCCGCAATTCCACATTTCGGCACTACGCTCGGATCTACGTGGATATCTACGAGAGCTTTCTGGAGCAGGTCGGACAGTTCGGCCTGCCCTTTGAGACCGACGCCGCAGCGCAGACGCAGATCGCGCAGGAGCGGGCCGCGCTGCGGACCCTCCCGGAGATCGCGCCGCGCTGCGAGGGGGCGAGCCTTGTATACAAACGCCTCTCCCCTGCGTGCGAGGTTTGCAGGCAGGGCGTCAACACGCTGACAAGCCACATCTCTTTCCGCTGCCATCGGCATTGTTTTTTCTGCTTCAATCCCAATCAGGAGAATTTTGAGGCGCATCTTGCGCAGGAGAACGACTGGCGGGCGGAGCTGGACGCCTATCGCCGCGCGGGGCAGACGCTCACGCACATCGCCCTCACCGGCGGCGAGCCACTGCTGCATCCGCGGGAGTGTGAGGCGTTTTTCGGTCTCGCGCGTGAATACTGGCCCGGCGCCCACCTGCGCCTGTATACCTCGGGAGACCTGCTTGACGCGGCGGAGCTTGAGAGACTGCGCGCGGCCGGGCTGGACGAGATCCGCTTCAGCTATAAAATGGAGGACGATCCCGCGCTTCAGGCGAAGGTTCTCGCCAACATGGCGCTGGCGCGGGACTATATTCCCGCCGTCATGGTGGAGATGCCGGTCATGCCGGACATGGAGGAGGAAATGCGCGCGCTGCTCCTTCGGCTGGATGCGATCGGAATTTGGGGCGTCAACCTTCTGGAGCTCTGTTTTCCCTATCACAACGCGGAGGCTTTTCGCGCGCGCGGCTTTCGCCTGAGATATCCGCCCTACCGCACACTGTACAATTTCTGGTATGCGGGCGGCCTGCCGGTCTCCGGCAGCGAGTCGTCGGCCCTGCGCCTGCTCCGCTTCGCGGCGGAGCGGAAGCTCGGCCTCGGGGTACACTACTGCTCGCTCGAAAATAAAAACTTCGGCCAGATGTATCAGCAGAACAATCACCCGGCGCTGATCCCGTCCACCGTCCTGTTTTCCGAACGGGACTACTATCTCAAAACCGTCAAAGCCTTCGGAGAGGATGCGCTTGCGGTCAAAAAGCTCTTTGACAAACGCGGCAGCAGACGGTATCTCCATGATGAACGGAGCGGCTATATTCAGATTCACCCGGCCGACGCCGCGCGCCTTGTCGGGCGGAGGTATGAGCTTGCCCTGTCCGTGAATGTCCTGGAGGAGCGCGGCGGGGAGCCCTGCCTGCGGGAGCTCAAGCTCCTGCGCGCCTCTCCCGCCGACTGCGATCCCGCCGCTCTGTGATCACGGCGCCAGGAAGAAGCCCTGGAGCACCGTTCCGGCCTTTACCGGACCGCTGCCCGCGGGGATCATGGCCGCGAGATCACAGCCGACAAGACCGCTGAGCTTCACGTTGCCCTGTCCGGAGGAGAGTATGAGCCTCACCGTCCCGTCCCGCAGGTCGGAAAAGCCGCGCAGCAGGCGGTTCATCGGGCTTTTTTTCCCAAAATCCTCCGTCAGCGTGACGGGAAATTCCTTTGTCTCGCACTCCCGCAGGCCGCACAGACGGCGCAGCGCCGGAAGTGCGACGACATACAGGTTTGTGAGGGAGGAGGCCGGGCTGCCGGACAGACCGCAGAGGAGCTTCCCGTCCCGCCGCGCATAGCAGCAGGCCATACCCGGCTTCAAATCCACGCCGCGAAACAGGATCTCCGCCCCTATGGCCTTCTGGGCGGCGGGCGTGAGGTCATAGTCTCCCACCGAGACGCCGCCCGTCGTGATGAGCGCATCGCAGGAGGAGAGGGCCCGATCCATGGCGGCTTCGATTTCGTCCAGCCTGTCGGGGACGCTGTCGAACAGGACAGGCTCCGCCCCGAGACGGGCGAGCAGCGCCAGGAGACTGTAGCGGTTGGTATCGTGGATCCGGCCGGGCAGGAGTGGCTGCCCGGGCTCTGTAAGCTCGCTTCCGGTGGAGAGAATACCGATACGCGGCCGGCGGAAAACCAGGGGCTCCGCGACGTTTTGTGCCGCGAGGGAACCCATCAGGCCAGCGTCGATGCGCTGCCCCGGTTCGGCCAGAACGGCTCCGAGGCGGACATCCTCGCCCTTTCGGACGATGTTCTCCCCCTGCCGCAGCGGCGCGTACAGCGTCACTTCGTGTTCGGTGAAATCTGTCCGCTCATAGGGGACGACGGCGTCGCCGCCTGTGGGGATCGGCGCGCCGGTCAGGATTTTGGAGGCCTCGCCGGGATCGAGCGCGCAGCGCGGCACGCAGGAAGCCGGTATTTCCTCCAGGATACGCAGCGTGACCGGATGCTCGCGGGACGCACCGCGCGTATCCTCCTCGCGGAGAACATACCCGTCAAAGGCGGAGCGGTCAAAGGGCGGCACATCGCAGGCGGCTGTCAGCCTCTGCGCAAGCACACGCCCGGCGCAGGCGCTGAGCGCGAGCTTTTCCGTTCCGACGGGCTCTGCGGCGGCCAGGAGTACGGCCCTCGCTTCGCGGTATGGCATGGTTGTTGTCATGGAAATCACCCTTTGTCAGGTTTACTGTGAAAGCTCCGCTTCCACAGTAAATATTTGATAAAGCGCGTGATTCTCGCCCCTTACGGGGCAGCCGAATCACATGCTCAAAAATCCCCATGTGGATGAACCTTCATGCGTCGTGGCGAGTTTTACAGCGCATGGGGGATTTTTTCAGTATCATATCACAATCATAATGATTATTCAATCGGAAGGAGAACGGCAGAATGAAACCCAGGCCCTGTGTCGTCGCCGTCTCGGGCGTCAAAAACAGCGGTAAGACACGCCTGATCACCCGGCTTGTCCCGGAGCTCACGGCGCGCGGTCTGCGCGTCGCCGTCATCAAGCACGACGGACACCGCTTTGAGGCAGACCGCCCGGGGACGGACAGCCATGCGTATCTCGCCGCCGGAGCGGTCGGCACCGCGGTCTTTGACGGCGAAAAGTTCCAGCTCATACGCCGCGCACAGGTCGACGAAAGCGCGCTGCTTGCGCAGTTTCCCGATGCGGATCTCATCCTGCTGGAGGGCTTTAAGCACTCCAGCTGGCCGAAGCTGGAGCTTTTGCGCAGCGGCGTTTCGGATGGGGCTGTCTGTCACAGCTCCACGCGGCTTGCCTTTATAGCGGACGCGGCGCCCCCCGAGCCGGGCTTCCCTGTCTTTTCTCCGGAGGATCCCGCGTCTGTGGCGGCGTATCTGGCAGACTTTGCGCGTCTGGGGAAAAGGTATTCCGCAATCCTGCTCGCGGGGGGCAGGAGCTCCCGCATGGGCAGCAGCAAGGCTGAACTCCCCTTTGACGGCAGACGCATGCTCGACCATCAGATCGAACGGCTCTCCATGCTGGGGATCGACGATGTGATCATCTCCGGTTATGGCGGCGCCGTCTCGGGCGGGCGAACGGTGCCGGACAAGCTCCCGCACCGGGGGCCTCTCGGGGGATTGGCCTCGGCACTCCCGGCGGCGGCAAACGAAAGCTGCCTTGTCCTGAGCGTTGACGCGCCGCTGGTCCCCCCGGCTGTTCTTTTCGCGCTCATGCGGCAGCATCGGGGCGGGATCACGGTCGTTGAGCACGGCGGGCAGACTGAGCCCCTGATCGGCGTGTATGACCGTGTGCTCTCTTCCGCCTGCGAGGAGCTGCTCAAAGGCGGGCAGGGCTCCGTAAAACGTCTTTTCGGCGCGGCGCACTTTACGTCCCTGCACTGTGAAACGCAAGCGCTTCTCCTGTCAAACTGCAACACAGGCGAGGAGTACCGCCGCATGGCGCAGCTTTGACGCGCCGCAGACACGGCGATATTCGTTCATAGTCGCTCGGGACTTTTCCGTTGCGGATGGGTGATGGGATTCTCTCGGCACATCGGGATTTATCGGGATAGATCAGATAACTGCAGAACAAATCCGAAAACCAGGGGGTGATTCTTTGACTGAATGGGAAAAACTAAAGCAAGGTCTTATGTACAATGATTTTGACAATGATTTGTTTAAACGCAGAATTCGCGCAAAGAAAATATTTAAGGAATACAATAAAACCGATGATTCAGAGGTGGACAAGCGGCAGAAATTACTGACGGAATTGTGCGGCAGCATCGGAAAGAATGACTGGATAGAACCGGATTTCAGATGTGAATTCGGGAGCAATATTTCAATTGGGAATAATGTGTATATCAATTTTGGCTGTATCATTCTTGATTGCGCAGAAGTTCACATTGGGGATAACACCTTGCTTGGTCCCAATATAGGGATATATGCCGTTAATCATTCTATTGATGCGGAGGAACGGATAAACGGCGGCTGCACAGGTAAGCCGGTATATATCGGAAATAAAGTATGGCTTGGCGGCGATGTCAAAATTATGGCCGGAGTTACTATCGGTGATGAGAGTATTGTCGGTGCCGGCAGCGTTGTTACCAAGGATATACCGAGCGGAGTTGTTGCTGCCGGCAATCCCTGCAGGGTTATTCGCGAAATAACAGCAAATGATAAGACAGCTGAACATACCCGGGATTCCTGTTTGGAAAGAATTCGCTGAATTTCAGTATAAACACCCATGCGCTGTAAATCGCGCCACGGCACATGAAAGCTCATAACACATGGGTATTTTCGCTTCTGTTTCGGTTTCCGCGCCTGCAGCGAGGAACAGGCGTTTCAATCAAATCTTTACTGTGGAAGCGGAGCTTTCACAGTAGAGAGATGGAAAACGAGCGTCTCTTCAAGTTGAGAGACACTCGTTTTCCATATATGGCTGTCCGGGACGCAGCCTTTTGTGTTTTGTTTGCCACTGCTAACGCAAAAGCCCTTCCAGCGTTTCAAACAGGATGTCCGGTTCCACCGGTTTACTCAGGTGCGCGTTCAGACCAGCCTGCATGCTGTGCTGAACATCCTCATCAAAGGCGTTTGCCGTCAGGGCTATGATCGGGATATCCTTCGCATCCGATCTGTTCATAGCCCTGATCCTTCGTGTCGCCTCCAGGCCATCCATTTCGGGCATCCGCATATCCATCAGGACGGCATCATAATAGCCCTCTTCATGTTCCCCGAACATCTCCACGGCGATACGCCCGTTTTCCGCGTGATCCACCTGCATCTCGCGCATAGAGAGCACCATCTTCATGATTTCCGCGTTTACCGGGACATCTTCCGCCATCAGGATCCTGCGGTTTTTGAGATCCGCCTTCTCCCGGACGGGCTTCGTTTTTTTCTTTTTGAAGGCTTCCCTGAACTCATCGAGCACGGTCGAGGCGAACAGCGGTTTTGAGGCAAATGTATCCACGCCCGCCGCCTTCGCCTCTTCCACGATTTCATCCCAATTATAGGAGGTGAGAATGATCACCGGCGTTTCGTCTCCGACGGCAGAGCGAATCCGGCGGGTCGTCTCCAGCCCGTCCATCTCAGGCATACGCCAATCCACAAGGATCAAGGTATAGGGCTCGCGTCTGGCATGGCGAACTTCCACCATTTTCAGGCCTTCCGCACCGGACAGGGCCTTATCACAATTCACGCCCACCTGCCCGAGCACGAGCTGGGCATGTTCACAGGCGATCGGATCATCATCGATCACCAATACGGATATTTCATGGGGCTGCAGGATGCTGTCCTCTTCCCCGGAGTTTTTGCGATCGCAGTCGATCAGCGTGACCGTGACCGTAAACGTCGTTCCTTTATTCTTTTCGCTCTCCACCGAAATGGTTCCGTGCATCAGCTCAACAAAGCTTTTGGTTATGGCCATTCCCAAGCCGGTACTTCCAAAGCGGCTCGTACTGGAGGAGTCCTCCTGACTGAACGCGTCAAACAGCTTGGGAAGATATTCCTTGCTCATCCCGATGCCGGTATCGCTGATGACAAAGCGAAGCGTGGATTTTCCATGGAATCGCGCCGCCGCTTCCACGACGAAGGTGACCGTACCGCCCGGCGGTGTAAACTTGACCGCGTTGCCGAGGATATTGATCATAATCTGCCGCAGCTTCATGTCGTCGCCGATATAATAATCGTCGACCGCGCCTTTCACCCGGCATTCATACTCAAGGCCCTTGTCCCTGCACTGTTCGCTTATGATCGTATTGACCTGGGCCAGCGCATTCTCAAAAGAGAACTCCTCGTTTTTCACGATGATACGGCCGGACTCAATACGGCTCATGTCAAGAATGTCGTTGATGATGCTGAGCAGATGCTGGGCAGACAGCCCGATCTTCTCAACATGCTCTCGTGTTGTTTCAGAGATGCTGGGATCATTCAGCACGATGCGGTCCAGCCCGATGATCGCATTCATCGGCGTGCGGATTTCATGGCTCATATTCGCCAGGAACGCCGTCTTTGCCTTGTTGGCCTGATTGGCCTCTTCCAGCGCGACACTCAGTGATTCACGCTGCTGCGCCAGTTCCCGCATCATTTCTTTTTGCTTGGTGATGTCTATGAACACACCTATATATTTGATAGGCGAACCATCCGGACGGCGTATGGGTTTGCCGACAGCCTGATACCAGCGATACCCACTGTTTTTTGTCAGCAGACGATACTCAACGTCATAGGTCTTTTGACCGGTGTAGTCGGAGATCGTCTCGCCAAACTCCTTCAGCACGTGCTCCCTGTCGTCAGGATGGAGCAGGTCGGACCAGGATTCCAGTACGTCCGGAAAATCATCCGTGCCGTGATACCCGAGCATTCTTCGGAATTCGTCGCTCCAGCTGACCCGGACCATCGCACCCGCTTCATCAAAATCCATTGTCCATTTGCCGGAACCGAGCATCTCATGAATGGTGTCGAGCGACGCCGCTTCGTTTTGCAGCGCATCATACAGAGCGTCATGTTCCTTCTCGTTGGTTATGTCGATCGTCACGCCTCTGCACTTTACCGGCCTGCCTTCAGGATCACGGGACAGTAATCCCCTGCTTCGAAACCAGCGAACAGAGCCGTCTTTTTTGATAAAGCGGAAATCCTTGCCCGTTGTACGCATGATGTTTTTATCAAAAATACTGGCCGTCATTTCAGCAAGGAAAGCGTCCCTGTCTTCCGGGTAAATTCCCCGCACGAATGATTCAAGTTCATTTGGAAAATCATTTTGATCATGATATCCCATCAGTCTGCGGAAGCCATCGCCCCATTGTACCGAGGCCAAAGCGCCATTCGGCAAAAAGCTGATAACCCAGCTTCCCGCTTCTGTCAGATCAGTAAGAAGACGGATCGTGGCGGCCTGTTCTTCTATAGTATTTCTGTCCTTTTCATAGCTTATACAACTCATAGGGGGGCTCCCTTCATCCAGGTCGGCTTAAGCCGCAGGGCTATGATGTACCGATATCGTCTGCTGTCGGCTTATCCTTTTTTCGATACATCGGGTTTTACATCAGGTTCGATTTTGTTTTTCGGCATGGCGATTCTCGACTCTTTAATGTGAGAAATCAAACGATTCGTTTGATATATAATACCATGGTTCGTCAAATAATTCTATCCCCAAAATGTCAAAAGCCCCCGGAGGAGCGTCCGGGTCGGGAGAAGTGCACCGTCCGATGCGTACAGCATATTACGAAACTTCTCCAGCTCAGAGGATAAGAGTCCGAAAGACTGCAGCAGCATGATGGTTCACATCCTTCTGTGACAGGCGTGCCGCTCCGAGAGAAGCGCCCGCCGGATAGGAAAAAAACCCCACGGCAAAGATCATCAGTCTTTACCATGGGGTTTCTTATCATTTACACGCTGACAGGGTCGCGCAGAGAATCATCTGCTCAATGTGTGCGTCATATCGTTTGCGGGTCTCTGCCCGCAGGAAGCGCACCCGCCGCAGGCCCCGCAGGAGGCGCAGTTGCCGCCACAGGAGGATTTGCCCGCCTTTTTGTCGCGGATCATGCTGCGGATCAGGAGGCCGACGACGAGCGCGATCACGGCGATCAGCGCGATGTTGATGAGATTGGCGGTGAGCCACGCGAACATAAGATCACTTCCTTTAGGATGCGCGGCAGCACGGTGAGGGAGGAGGTACTGCCCGCACCGCGCTGCCATTAGGAGAAAGAATAGAGAGGATTTACTTGACGGTGAGCTTCTGCGCTTCCTTGTAGGGCTTGAAGAGCTGCCAGAGGATGAGCGCCAGCATGACGAGCGCGAGGACAAGGCCGACAACGTTCATGCCGCCCGCAAACACCCGGCCGAGCTGCCAGACGATGAAGGCCGTGACCCAGGCAAAGCAGCACTGATAGCCGATGGCAAACCAGGTCCACTTGCGGCTGTTCATCTCGCGCTTGATCGCGCCGATGGCCGCGAAGCAGGGCGCGCAGAGGAGGTTGAAGATCATGAAGGTGTAGGCCGCGAGCTTGCCGTGGCCGCCGGAGAAGGCATTGAAGTCCTCGGCGACGCGGTCCCAGATCTGATCGCCGTTCTCCTCCAGCTCTTCTTCGCCGTCCTGATCGTCATAGGCGTACATGATGCCGAAGTTGGCGACGACCTCCTCCTTCGCGACAAGGCCGGTGACGGTGGCGGCGGTGGGCTTCCAGTCGCCGAAGCCCAGGGGTTTAAAGACGATGGACACGGGCTGGGCGACGCGGGCCAGGATGGAGTCGTCCATGGGCTCGACCTCGTCCTCGGGGATGCCCATGCGGTCAGCCACGACGGCGACGTACTCGTCGGTGACGACGGTCTCGTCCTCATAGAGGGCGTCCACCATGCCGAACCTGCCGTTGACGGAGCCGAAGCTCGTGAGGAACCAGATCACGATGGAGGACACGACGATGACCGTGCCCGCGCGCTTGATGAAGGACCAGCCGCGCTCCCAGGTGCCGCGCAGGACGTTGCCCCAGGCGGGCAGATGGTAGGCGGGCAGTTCCATGACGAAGGGGGCCGGGTCGCCCGCGAACATCTTCGTCTTCTTGAGCATGATGCCGGACAGGACAATGGCCGCGATGCCGATGAAGTAAGCGGAGGTGGCGACCCAGGTGCTGCCTGCGAAGAGAGCGCCCGCGATGAGGCCGATGATGGGCATTTTCGCGCCGCAGGGGATGAAGGTCGTGGTCATGACGGTCATGCGGCGGTCGCGCTCATTCTCGATGGTGCGGGAAGCCATGACGCCCGGGATGCCGCAGCCGGTGCCGACGAGCATGGGGATGAAGCTCTTGCCGCTCAGACCGAAGCGGCGGAAGATGCGGTCCATGATGAAGGCGATGCGCGCCATGTAGCCGCAGTCCTCCAGCAGGCAGAGCATCAGGAACAGCACGAGCATCTGCGGCACGAAACCGAGCACCGCGCCGACGCCCGCGAGGATGCCGTCGGAGATGAGGCCCACCAGCCAGGGGGCGACGTTCCAGCCCTCGAGGATGGCGCGGGAGCCGTCGGTCAGCCACGCGCCGCCCAGCACGTCGTTTGTCCAGTCGGTGAGGAAGGTGCCGACGGAGAGGCCGCCGTCCGCGATGGAGCTGCCCATGGACAGGGCGTAGACCAGCCACATGACCACCACGAAGATCGGCAGGGCGAGGATGCGGTTGGTGACGATTTTGTCGATCTTGTCCGAGGAAGAGAGCTGCCCCTTCCCTTTCTTTTTGTAGATGCCCTTGAGAAGCTGACCGATATAGATATAGCGCTCGTTGGTGATGATGCTCTCGGCGTCGTCGTCCAGCTCTTTCTCGGCAGCGCGGATGTCGTTTTCGATATGGGCCTTAATCTCGTCGCTGAGCTTCAGGCTCTCCATGACCTTCTCGTCGCGCTCGAAGAGCTTGACGGCGTACCAGCGCTGCCGCTCCTCGGGGAGATTATGTACCGTGACCTCCTCAATGTGGGCCAGGGCGTGCTCGACCGGGCCGGAGAAGCTGTGCTGCGGGATGGTCTTTCCGTTCTTCGCCGCGTCGATCGCGGCCCTGGCGGCCTCGGTCACGCCGTCGCCCTTGAGGGCGGAGATCTCGACGATCTTGCAGCCGAGCTGCTTGGATAGCTCTTTGACGTTGATGCTGTCCCCCGCTCTGCGCACCAGGTCCATCATGTTCAGGGCGATGACCACGGGGATGCCGAGCTCGGTGAGCTGGGTGGTCAGGTAGAGGTTTCGCTCGAGGTTCGTGGCGTCGACGATGTTCAAAATCGCGTCCGGCTTTTCCTCGATGAGGTAGTTTCGCGCGACGACCTCCTCCAGCGTGTAGGGCGAGAGCGAGTAGATGCCGGGCAGGTCGGTCAGGATGACCTCTTTGTCGACGATGAGCCGGCCCTCCTTCTTCTCCACCGTGACGCCGGGCCAGTTGCCGACGAACTGAGCGGAGCCGGTCAGTTTGTTGAACAGGGTGGTTTTGCCGCTGTTCGGGTTTCCCGCCAGGGCGATGCGTATCTGCTTATCCATGTTTCCGCCTCCTTATTCGACTTCGATCATCTCAGCGTCCGCCTTGCGGAGACTGAGCTCATAGTCCCGGACGGTGACCTCGATGGGGTCCCCCAGCGGGGCCAGCTTGCGCACATAGACCTCCACCCCGCGGGTGATGCCCATGTCCATGATGCGGCGCTTGACCGCGCCCTCGCCGTGGAGCCTGACAACTTGAACGGTCTCGCCGACCTTTGCGTCTCTGAGTGTTTTCATCCTTATCTCTCCTTTATACCCATTTTGATTAAACGAAAATTTTCGCCGCCATCTCGCGGCTGATGGCCACACGGGATTCTCTGACCTTCACGATCAGGTTGCCGCCGATGGTGTTCATCACCGTGACGGAGCTGCCAACGGTAAAGCCCAGATCCTCCAAATGCTTTTTGGTCTCGGGATTTCCGCCGACCCGCCTGATCACAGCCTCCTCGCCGGGATCCGTCAATGTCAGGGGCATCATGGGTCCCCGCCTCCCTTCAAGTATTCTATTCTTGTTTAGATAACGCTAATTTGATGAGATTAAAAAGAGTTAGCTTTTCTTAACCTGGATGCAGTTTAACGCCTTTAATCTGCGTTGTCAATGGCTAACTGACATTTTTTCCGGGAGGCGGCTATGGCGGATCGTGCGGTGTTGCCCTTGCTTTTTTCTTGGCTCCATGGTATGCTGTAGCTGTGAACGCTGCGCCGTCACAATACATGGATTGATAAAACGGTGATCATGATGAACATACACGAATCTGCGGAAGATTATCTGGAAGCCATGCTCATGCTCAAGGAGGAGCGGGGCTATGTCCGCGCGGTCGACGTGGCGGAAAAGCTCGGCGTGACCCTGCCCAGCGTCAGCTATGCCACCAAGCGCCTGCGGGAGGACGGCTATATCGCCTATGATCCCGCGAGGATGATCGTCCTGCTGGAGCCGGGGCTCAAAATTGCGGAAAAAATTCTGGAGCGCCACCGGCTTCTGACCGAGCTGCTGATCGGTCTCGGCGTCTCTCCCGCGACGGCGCGGGCGGACGCCTGCAAGATCGAGCACGATCTCAGCGAGGAGAGCTTCGACGCGATCCGCCGCCACGCGCAGGAGCACCGCGCGTAAAAAAATGCCCTCCGATCTGTACGCAAACGGATCGGAGGGTTTTATTTCTGTCTATACCACATACGCCTTTTTTGCGCCGAGCTCCAGGGCGAGGGCGGCGTAGCGCTCGGCATAAGCGGCGTCGGTCTCAAACTCGCCGAGGAGCTTTTGATACCTCTCCCGCACGCCGTAGGGGCGGTAGCGGATGATCTTGTAGAAGCAGCCGTCGGCGATGTGCGCGGCGACATAGCGGACGGTCTCCTCGTTCTCCCTGTCGCGGTTCGGGAGGATGACGGTGCGCACCTCATGGAGCTTGCCGACCGAGAGCAGGTAGTCGAGGTTTTTGAGCACGACATCCCGCGGGTGGGAGATCAGCTCGTCGCTCCAATGCCGCTCCACGGCCTTGACGTCGAGCATCACGCCCTCCGAGACCGCCAGCACGCGGGGGTCCTTTTCAAAATCGAAGGAGCCGTTGGAGTCGATGAGGCAGGTCTTGCCGAGCCTGTGCACCGCCGTGAAGAGCTCGATCAGAAACTCGTTGTGCAGGGTGCACTCCCCGCCCGAGGTGGTGATCCCCTCGATATAGGGGGCGGCGCGGCGGACCTCCTCCACCACGTCCTCCACCGTCATCCAGCGGATTTTGGGCGAGGCGTCGTGCGGACAGAGCCTGATGCAGGTGTCGCAGCCGACGCATTTGGCGCTGTCCCAGACGACGCTCTCCCCTTCCATGCGCAGCGCCCCGGCGGGGCAGCTCTGCACGCAGAGGCCGCAGCCCCTGCAGAGATGAATCGTCTCCGGGTTGTGGCAGAACAGGCAGTTGAAGGGGCAGCCCTGGAAGAAGATCGAGGTCCGGTTGCCCGGCCCGTCCACGTTGGAAAACGGGATGATCTTATTGACCGGCGCTCTCATCATGGTGCTGGACCCGGCGGTCGAGGGCGTGGCCGCCGTCCTGCGCGCCCATGCCAAAGACGGTCACGTTGTTGAGGGACTGCTTTTTCGCGCGGAGCTTTTCGATCTCGCTCTTCTTGACGAGGTAGCCCGTGACGCGCACCACGTCGTTATTCTCCAGATACCCGGAGAAGTAGCGCAGGCCGTTTTGCAGCGAGCCCTTGATGATTGCCAGCACCGCCTCGGGGGTCTTGAGCCAGGTCTCCTCAAACTTGAAGATGTCGCCCGTGCCGGTCGGGAAATAGGGGTGGAACTTCTCGTTGACCTCAAGCTGCTCGAGCATGGTGGGCTCCACGCCGATGGGGATGCGGGTGCCGGGGGAATCGTCCATGCCGTCGGTGTCGATGCCGACCTGGGCGTGGAGGCGGTAGCGGTGGCCGTAGGCCTCGCAGTAGGGGGCCTCGTGGGCTTTCACGCGCGCGTCGATGGCGTCCATGATGCGAAGGCCGAGGGCGGTGGCCTCCCTGTTCATGCCGAAGCCCTTCTTTTTGTCGGTGATGCCCAGCAGGTGGTTGCAGCACTCGGCGAGGCCCACCACGCCGAACATGCCGGTGAAGTTCTCCTGCTTGACAAAGCCCTCGGTGACGAGGAAGTTTGTTTTGAAGAAGCTGGACTGCTCGACAATGAACTTGACGCGCTTGTCCATGTACTCGAGCTGCAGGTCGATGTGGCGCGGCAGCTCGCGCGTGAGAAAGTCGTCCACGTCCTTCGCGCCGAGGGAGCACTCGTACAGGCGCAGTCTCGGCAGGGTGTAGCCGCCGCCGGCGATGGACAGGCCGTTATAGCAGGAGGCGATGGCGTAGCGCTCGCCCCACTCCTTCACGAACATGCGGTGGTTGGCAAAGGAGGGCTTGGCGGTCCTGAGCATGCATCTGACGCAGGCGAGGGCAAAGTCGTCGCTGGTCTTCTCGGGGTCGTAGCGCAGGGTGAGGTTCGGCACGGCGAGCTGCATCTCCTCGGTCAGCTCCAGCAGGAGGCGCGCGGTGACGCTGTCCTCGGGGCCGATGTCCGCGTGGACGAAGGAGTCGGTCTGCACGCGGTCGATGTTTCTCAGGAAGAGCCCCAGCACCTTTTTGGCGAAGGCGCGGTCTTCTTTGACCACGAAGGGCTCCAGCAGCTTGTCCAGGTCGCCGAGGTAGACCGGGAAGGAGGTGATGGACGGGACGTGGCAGTAGAAGATTTCGAGGGCGTTGACCGCCTCGAGCAGATCCTTCGGCGGCTCGAGGTCGAGGAACTTGCAGCCGTTTTTGAACAGCAGCTCGTAGTCGGGGCAGATATAGCGCGGGCGGTAGGGCATGACGCCCTCGTTGAGGTCGCAGAGCGCGCCCTTTTTCTTGGCTTCGTAGTATTCGTCGGAATAGCGCAGGGAGTCGTCGGTGCTCTCGCCGAGGCGGGCCAGGGCGAGCAGCTCCTGTTTATAGGTCAGGGTCGGGTCCTGGATAATGCGCAGGGCTTCGGACATGGTTATCGTCCTCCAATCGGGCGTTATCAATGAAGATTTGCGTGTACAGTATACCCCGCGCGGCGCGCGGGGTCAAGACCCGCCGGGCGATTCGGCGCGGGCGTTTCTATGAAACACCCGTGTTTTAAGGGCTCTCTCCCTTGCGTTTTTGGGGCGGATCGAGTAATATGAATACAAAAGCGGCGCGCCGCGCGCCTGTCTCAATTTGAACATTCAGGGAGGAAATCATGGACATTCTTGCTGCGGCGATGACAATCGTTATTCTGGGTCTGCTGTACTGGCGGATGATCAGGAGAGAGACCCCGGAGCGGATCGGGGCGGTTCAGGCTCTGGTCCCGCTCGCGCTCGGCGTCGTCTCCATGTTTATGGGGGGGCTTGCCACCGTCCTGCTTGCCAAAGCCCTCGGGGGCATGTCGAATATGATAAGCGGGAACAATGGATTCGGCTCCTCGCTGTTTCGTTCCTTTCTCATGGCCGGCGTTACGGAAGAGACGGCAAAGCTGCTCATGATCCTCCTTGCGCTGGCGATCCTGAAATCCAGGGTCAAAAACGTCTATGAATACGTCCTGATCGGCGCGGCCGTCGGCTTTGGCTTTGCGTTGGCGGAGGAGTTCTATTACGGCGACTTCGGTGCCGAAGCAAGCGCCGAGGATTACGTCTCCCTCGTCGCAAGAATGATCTCGGTTCCGGCGCACATGACGTTCAACATGGTCATGGCCGAGTTTCTGGGCAGGGCCAGATTCGGCAGGCTGACCGCTGGCGCTCGCGGGCTATGCGGGCCTGTTGATTTTTGAGCTTGTCGTGCTGATTCGATTCAGAAAGAAGACGGCGATGTTCTGCGGCATGAGCACCCTGGCGGAAGCGGCAGCATAGGGCCGCGCCACGTCACCAAAAGGAGGAAAACTTCTATGAAAAACAAAGAAAGCAAGCAGAGAAATCATGCGCTGAGCGAAAAGCGCCCCCTGCTGTCCATGCTGCTCTCGGTTGCCGCGGCATTCCTTGTCTGCGGTCTGGCCGCGACCTTCAGCTCTTCCGATTTTGTCCAGTATCTGTTGATGAGCGCCGCGGGCATCCTGTGTTTGCTCGCGCAGAAGTGGTGGTTTTCTCCGGCGTTCAAGGGCGCGTTCAAAGCGGAGATTTCCATGAGAGAAATCGCGCTGATGTCTGTTCCGTTTCTGGTTCAGCTGCTCCTGTCCTGGCTGCTGAACGTGATGGATCACGGCCTGTTTTTCCGCGCGACGGCGCTGAGCGTCGCCATGGCGCTATCCGCGGGCTTCGGCGAGGAGGCCATGTTCAGGGGTCTCGCCGTCCCGATCGGCATGCGATACCTCAAGGGCAGCAACAAAATCCTCCTCACAGCCCTTGTCACTTCCGTCGTGTTCGGCCTGTCGCACCTGGGCAACGCCAAGGGCGGCAACGCCATAGGGATCGTACAGGCTGTCGCATCCATAGGCAGCGGCCTGTTTTACGCCGCCGTTTTTCTGAGGTCGGGCAGTATCTGCGTCCCTGTCCTCATGCACGCCCTGTATGACTGGATGTACTTTGTCACGAATCCCGCCCTGCAGAGCGGTGAGATGGCGGGTATGGGCGTCACGGCCGCGGTCATCCTCTCGTGCGTCGTCGACCTCTCGATGAGCGCTGCGGGGCTTTGGCTGATCCGCCCGGCCGTCAGGGAGAAGATCGAAGCGGTCTGGCAGAACAAGTGGGATTTTGCCGACGGTGACGCCGGTACGGACATCCCCGTGCGGCAGTATCAGCCGAAGCACTGAGCGACTTGGTCTTGTAAGGATTTGTTGAGCCGCGGCAAAAATGCCGCGGCTCTCTTTTTCGGATTCTTACAGGGCGGCGATGACCGCTTCCCGCACCGCCTGCATGTCGGCGGTGGGCTCAAAGCGCGCGATGACCCGGCCCTCGCGGTCGATCAGGAACTTGGTGAAGTTCCATTTGATATAGGCCTTGTCGCCGTACTTCTTGTTGTTCATGTCCGCGAACTTGTTGAGCGCCGCGTTTTTCAGCCCCTTGCCGAAGCCCTCGAAGGGCTTTTCCTCCGCGAGGAAGGCATACAGCGGGTCCGCCGTCTCGCCGTTGACGTCGATCTTCTTGAACTGGGGAAACTCCGTCCCGAATTTCAGCGTGCAGAAGGAGTGGATCTCGTCGTCGCTGCCGGGGGCCTGGTTGGCAAACTGGTTGCAGGGGAAGTCCAGAATTTCAAAGCCGCGGTCGCGCAGCTCCTTATACATGGCCTCCAGCGGGTCATAGTGCGGGGTGAAGCCGCAGCCCGTGGCGGTGTTGACGATCAGCAGCACCTTGCCGCGATAGTCCGCGAGACTGATGCTGCGGCCCTCTCTGTCCGTTACGGTAAAATCATACACTGTTTTCATTTTATTATCCCCTTTCAAAATTTTATCATTTCATGTGATAGCCGCGCTTTTCCAGCAGCTCATAGAGCAGCGTGTACAGCGCCCTCGCCTTCTCGGGCGGCAGGTCGATGCATCCGGCGGCCTTCTGCGGGATGTCCTTTGCCTGCTCCTGCAGGGCCCTCCCCTTCTCCGTGAGCGTGATCAAAACCACACGGTCGTCCTCCGCGCTTCGGCGCCTCTCCACATAGCCGGCCTGCTCCATCTTTTTCAGCAGGGGCGAAAGCGTGCCGTTATCGAGCATCAGCCTTTCACCGATCTCCGAGACGGGGACGGCGTCCTTCTCCCACAGCACCAGAAAAACCACATACTGTGTGTAGGTCAGGCCCAGCGGCTTGAGCCAGGGCGTATAGAGCCCGGTCACGTTCCTCGCGGCGGCATACAGCGGGAAGCAGAGCTGATTGGCCAGCTTCATGGTCTCACGGTAATCATACTCCATTGCTCGGCCTCCTTTCTTGTTTGATACAAATATATTTTATCATATTTATTTTTTCCTGTCAAGCGCAAAAAAAGACTTTCTCAAAAAAATTCTGTTGCCTGCTCCTGTCACTCATGGTATGATAAGAAATAATCGCGTCGGCATGGACAACGCGGGAACCGGCGAATGGAAACGAAGGAGGAAACTGTCATGGGTCTGCCTGATCAGAAATGGGCCAAGCGTCTGTTTGACCGCACGTCGCAGGGTCTGATTCTGCTGCACCTGATTATGACGCTCTACTATGCCATTCATTCCGTACCGCTGATGCTCGCGGTAAACGCGGTATGCGCTCTCTCCTGCGCGTTCGGTCTGTACAAGCTGAGAAAGGGACAGATTCGCTTCCATATACTGGCGGTCTATCTGACGGAGCTGATCCATCTGGCGGTCTCCGCGCTCTGCATGGGTTGGAGCGCCGGTTTACAGATCCCGCTGATCGGGCTGACGGCCATGATCTTTCTCGGCGAGTACCTGGGCCGCTCGATGAAGCTGCCGTTCATTCCGGCGCTGCCCACGGCGGCAGTGAATTTTGCGGTCTACGTGCTGGTCTTCCTGCGCTTTTTCCACCGCCCCGGCCTGCTCGACCTGCCGCACGACATGGTGTCCCCGGTTGAGATCGTGCTGAGTCTTCTGGCCTTCGGGCTGCTCGTGTGGGGGATGCTGTCGGTCGTGCAGCTTACGAGCGTGTCTGTGCACAGCCTTGCCAACAAGGCCGAGACCGACGAACTGACCGGTCTCTACAACCGCGCAGGCTACGACAGGCTCCTCGAGGAGCTCGATCTCAAAACGACCACCCTCCTGCTGGTGGACACCGACAAGTTCAAGGGCATCAACGACCGCTTCGGCCATGATATGGGCGACCGGGTACTGCAGAAAATTTCCCGCTCACTCCTGGGGAACTTCCGGCAGAACGACTATGTCTGCCGTATTGGCGGGGACGAGTTCGCGGTTTTGATGGTGAACGTCGGGGCACTGGAAGATGACAGGGTCAGTGAAAAGATCCGCTTCATCAATCGGGAGCTCGCCGCTACGGCGGCCGACGATCTGCCCGCCGTCTCCGTCAGCGTCGGGGTCGCCCACGGCGCGTCGGCGGAGAACTGGGCGGAGCTATTTAAACGCGCGGACTCCGTTCTGTACCGGGTCAAGCAGGACGGCGGACGCGGCTGCCGCGTCTACAGCGCGTCATAAGCTAACAACTCAACAACTGAATACCTCCCCCTTCATCCGCGGAACGCGGCGCATGGAATCGGGTGAAACGCCCGGCGAGTCGGTCACTGTGAAGCCTTCTGTTTACGCAGAGGATAAGTCAGATACATGGGAGGGGGATGTGCTTCTGCCGGAACCGGAGGCACGTTGACAGGCGCACACGGCGTCTGCTTTTGACGTGCTTTGAAAAAAGCACGTTTTTTTCTTTTTCTGTCCAACAGGCGCGCGTGCGCCATATCTATATAACAAAGGAGAAGAACAATGAAAAAACTTCTGGCAATGCTTCTCATCCTCTGCATGGTCTCGGGACTTCTCGCCGCTTCGGCGGGCGCGGCCTTCGCCGAGGACGAGGAAAACTACAGCACCGGCGACGCCTCTCTGGACGATCCCCTGAACGCAGACGGCATCGGCGAGAAGGAACTTCTGGTCGTGTCCTTCGGCACCAGCTTCAACGACAGCCGCCGTCTCACCATCGGCGCGATCGAGAAGGCCCTGCAGGACGCCTATCCCGACTGGAGCGTCCGCCGCGCGTTCACGAGTCAGATCATCATCGACCATGTGGCAAAGCGTGACGGGGAGATCATCGACAACGTGCACGACGCGCTGGAGCGCGCGGTCAAAAACGGCGTCAAGGTCCTGGCCGTGCAGCCGACCCATCTGATGAGCGGCTTTGAGTACAACGATCTCAAGAACGAGCTCGCCGAGTACGCCGACGCCTTTGAGCAGATCATCCTGGGCGACGCCCTGCTGACCATCGACCGTGACTATGACATGCTCGCCGAGGCCGTCACGGAGGCCACCGCCGCCTATGACGACGGCAAGACCGCCATCTGCTTCATGGGCCACGGCACCGAGGCTGAGTCCAACGCGGTCTACGCGAAGATGCAGACCGTGCTCAGCGAGGCCGGGTGCGAGCACTATTACGTCGGCACCGTCGAGGCCGAGCCCTCCGTCGAGGACGTGCTGGCGGCTGTCAGAGAGGGCGGCTATCAGCGCGTCGTGCTGCGTCCGCTGATGATCGTGGCCGGCGACCACGCCAACAACGACATGGCCGGCGACGAGGAGGACTCCTGGAAGAGCGTCTTTGAAGCTGCGGGCTATGAGGTCGTCTGCGTGGTCGAGGGCCTGGGCCAGCTCCCCGCCGTCCGTCAGCTCATCGTCGAGCATGCGGGCGAGGCCCTGGCAAAGGTGAAATAATACGGAACGATACAGCATAAGTGGCAAAAATGGGAACTTCCGAAAAAGTCCCCATTTTTGTATGAATTGTACGTGAAGGAGGACTCTCCGTCCCCCTTCACAGTTCCCCCTTACAAGACCAACTTGGTTTTCAAGGGTTTGTCTGCGATCTGAGGGAGGCCCCGTGCGGGGCCTCCCATTATTTCGCCGCATAAACACAAAGCGGGTTTAAGTCCGCAAGGCTCTGGGCTGAACGGCTGCGGCTCAGGACCTGCCGCCGAGCTTGGAGGCGATCAACGCCCAGGCACGCTCCGTCTTCTCACAGTCCGGCAGGAGAAAGGCGCGCGTCGGGCTCACATACAGGTAGATGCAGCCCTTCCTGCGCCAGGCCCGGTATGCGTTTTCCCAGGAAAAGTCCGCCGCCTCTTTCCCCTTCTCGACGTGGATCTTCTCCGGCGAGAGCGTCACACAGTACTGGGTCCTGTCCGCAGAAAGGCCCATGCGCTTTGCCTGGCGGCTGACGGACAGGGCGTACATCCCGACCCAGACCAGCGGCAGCACGAGGCCGACGCCGAGCAGCACGCCCCCCAGCAGCACCGCCTGCTCATGCGTCCGCCGCCCCATGAAGCAGACCGCCGCGAAGGCGGACAGGATGAGGGCGAACAGGGCCGGGCTTCTCCATCTCTTTTTCACAAAAAAGGTATCGAACATCGCAAAGCGCCGG
>CADAAM010000002.1 GCA_902785905.1 Oscillospiraceae bacterium
ATCAACAACTTCATCTTCTCCCAGTTCCTCGGCTGCTGCCCCTTCCTGGGCTGCTCCAACAAGGTGGACACCGCCGTCGGCATGGGCCTTGCGGTCGTGTTCGTCATGGGTCTCGCCTCCGCCATCTGCTGGGTCATCAACGAGTACATTCTCGTCGCCCTGCATCTGGAGTTTCTGCAGACCCTGGCCTTCATCCTGGTCATCGCGGCGCTGGTCCAGTTCGTCGAGATGTTCCTCAAGAAGATGGTGCCGTCGCTGTACTCCGCGCTCGGCATCTTCCTGCCCCTGATCACCACCAACTGCGCGGTGCTCGGCGTGGTGCTGCTCAACGTCCAGAACAACTACAACTTTATCGAGTCCCTGGTCTACGGCATCACCGGCGGCATCGGCTTCCTGCTCGCCATCGTGCTCTTTGCCAGCGTACGCGAGCGCGTCGAGTTTGCCGAGTACCCCGAGTGCTTCCGCGGCTTCTCGATCTGCCTTGTGTCCGCCGCCCTGGTGGCTCTGGCCTTCATGGGCTTCAGCGGCATGGCGATCCCGGTATGAGGAGGTAAGCGAGTATGACTTCTATCCTTCTTTCCATGCTGGTCCTCGGCGTGCTGGGCGGCATCTTCGGCGGCCTGCTCGCCTTTGCGTCCGAAATCTTCCATGTGGATGTCGACCCCAAGCAGGCTGCTGTGCGTGAGGTCCTGGCCGGCGCCAACTGCGGCGGCTGCGGCTACCCCGGCTGCGACGGCTATGCCGCCGCGGTCGCGAAGGGCGAGGCCCCCTGCAACAAGTGTGTGGCGGGCGGCGCGGAGACGGCGGCCAAGGTCGCCGAAATCATGGGAGCCTCTGTCGACGCGGCCGAGAAGATGGTCGCTTTCGTGCCCTGCTCCGGCAGCGCGGGCGTCGCGGAGATGCGTTTCAACTACACCGGCCCCCAGGACTGCCAGGCCGCGATGCTCTTCGGCGGCAAGAGCAACAAGCTCTGCACCTTCGCCTGCATCGGTCTCGGCAACTGCGTCAACGCGTGCCAGTTCGGCGCCATGCACATCGAAAACGGCGTGGCCAAGGTCGACCGCTCCAAGTGCGTCGGCTGCGGCGCCTGCGTGGATGTGTGCCCGAAGAACATCGTCAAGCTCATTCCCGAGAGCCAGAAGATCATGCCCGCCTGCTCCAACAAGGACAAGGGCGCGGCGGTCATGAAGATGTGCTCCGTCGGCTGCATCGGCTGCATGAAGTGCCAGCGCGAGTGCCCGTCCGGTGCGATCACGGTCAAGGAATTCCTGGCCCAGATCGACCCCGCCAAGTGCACCCAGTGCGGCCACTGCGCCGAGGTCTGCCCGAGACATATCATCACGACGCTCAAATAAAGCTTTCACACAACGAAAAAACTCCCACTTTTGTGGGAGCTTTTTCGTTGTGGCTGTTCATGCCGAAGAAGATCCTTCACAGCCGCTCAGAATGACAAGTGATCAATTGTATTCCGGCACATAGTCGATGGTCTCGGTGAGAGGCCAGAGGCACTGGCGGTCGGCGGTGAAGACGTAGTAGGGACCGTACTGCCCGCAGGCCGTCATCTCGATTCCGGCGCCTTCGGTCTTCTCGCGCATGACGGGCAGCTCCGATTCGAGAAAGACGAAGCAGGCGCGCTCGGCGTCGTTGAGACTGTAGACGTCCCGGATGTTGATATAGGGGATGATGTGGAAGAGGTTATCGTCCTCCCAGCAGCCCGCGATCAGCTTCCCGTCAGAGCAGACGGCGACATAGGGGGCGCAGATGGACTGGTTGCCGTAGACGAGCTCAAAGCCGTTTTCCAGGGCCCAGTCGCAGACCTGCCGGGCCGGCGTCGGCTCCGGATCCGTGGCGAGGCGGACGTCGTCCCGATAGCTGAAATAGAGGTTCGCGGCGCACAGGACGCAGAGGAAGGCGACTGCGGCGTTGAGCAGCTTCGGCTTTACCCGCTGAGAGATCAGAACCAGCGACAGGGCCGGGAGCGTATACCAGAGGAAGAGATAGATGGGCCGCAGCTGCACGGAGGTGACAAAGGAGGCCGCGATCACAGCGAGGCAGCCCAGCGCCGCGACAAGCCAGAAGAGCCCGGCGTCCCCGGGGCCCGCGCTGCGCCTGCGGCGCAGGAGCAGCCAGAGCGCCCCCAGCACCAGCAGCATGAGCGAGAGAAACATCAGAATAAAGAACAGGCGGTTTTCACCCTCGCGGGTGTAGTCGTAGCCCGTCACGGTGACAATGGCGTACTGCATGTCGCGGAACTTGTCGGCAAAGGACGCGCCGGAGAAAACAGACGCGCCGCCGTAGATCTCATAGTGCCGCACCGGCAGGAGACGAATGAACACAAGGCCCAGGAGGTTGGCGGCGGCATAGGCCAGCACGCGCCACAGCCGCATGCGCTTTCCCTTCGGCCAGGGCTTTTCGTGCTTCATAATCCGCCGCAGAGCGTACAGGCCCTCATAGCACAAGAGCGGCAGGATCAGCACACAGGTCTGGCGCAGGCTCTGCATGCCGGTGCTAAAGCAGAGAAACAGGCTCAGCAGCAGGGGCGGCAGGCGCAGCTCTTCCGACTCCCGTGCCCGGGCAAAGTCACCGAGGACGACGAAAAAGCAGATCAGATAGCAGGCGTAGAAGCTGCACATGGCGAAGAAGAGCTGTTGTCCGTCCTCGCGAAAGATCGTATAGGGCCCGAAGACCGAGGCCATAAAGACCAGCAGCGCCATGAGCCGCAGCGAGAGGCGCTTGACGCAGGGGCGCAGCATCCACTCCATCGACCAGAGAAGCAGCAGGGACATGCAGGCGGTCGCCCAGGCCATGGCCCGGTTCATGCTGCCGGTGAGACCGTAGAACAGAGCGGACAGCACCGGCGTCGCAACGACATAGAACTGGTTTCCGAAGAGATAGCTTTTCGGGAAAAGGCTCTTCTGTTCCCACATGAGGCGCGCGGCCAGCGTGTCCTCATACATGTCGGAGGTGCTGACCCGCTCAAAGTACCCGAAATCAATGAAGGAGTACAGCGCGAGATAGGCCAGAATAATCAGCGCGATCAGGGCAATCAGAAGATATTCGGTTTTGCGCTGTTGTGGCATGATAATACTCCTTTTCATATTTGGCTCCCTCCCCGCGGGAGCATAGCATCGCGCGAGAAACGCGTGACGCTCCAAGCTTGCAGTCGCCGGTGCGCACACCGGTGACTGAGGGAGTCAGCGTCGGAAGTATGAGCGCTTGAAGAGGCGCGCGTTTACGCCTCCGCGTCGGGGATATAGACGGGGCCGTTTTCGTACAGGATCGTGATGGACGTGCCCGCGCCGGGGGTCAGAAAGCTGGCCCGGCTGAGCAGACCGCTGCCGTCATACTCAAAGCTCGTGCGGTTGAGCATGACGCCCTCCAGACTGTAGCGCTCCTGCCGGGCGAGACGGTCGCCCTCGTACTCGTTGAGCATGGCGTAGCCCGTGCCGTCCTCGTTCTGCATGGCGACGAGCTCCCCGTGTTCGTCGTAGACGCTGCTGCAGTTCTGACCGGTGCGGAGATTCGTGCCGATGCAGTAATGCACGCTGCCGTCGGGGTAAAACTCGTATTCGTAGACATAGCTCGGGCTGTCGCTCTCGCCGAGGAAGGAGCCGTATACGTCGTAGTACCTGAGCGTCTGCCCGTCCGAGACGGAATAGCCGCCGTCGGCGTCATAGCTGTAGGCATAGACACAGTCCTCCATCCCGTCATAGGCGGAGAAGCGCTCAATCTTTTCGGCGACGCGGCCGCGGCTGTCATAGCGGTAATCGGTGGTCAGCGGGCCGCCGCAGACCATATTCAGACTGGTCTCCTCGGAGAGAAGCCGGTCAAAGAAATGGGCCGCGACAGTCTGGGAATCCCGATAAGCGCCGAGCTCCAGAAACAGGGCGCGCGCCTGCTCGGGGCGATCCTCGTCAATGAGCGCAAAGCCCTTGAGATAGCGGGCCTCCTGCGCGCGCTCCGCGCTGTCGAGGTAGCCGCCGAGCGAGAGATAGGTCTCATACGCCTCGTCATAGCGCCCGTTTTCAAGCAGCCTGCCCGCGCGGTTGTAGGAGACGATCTCCGTCTCTGCGTCCCTGGCCTTCGCCGCCAGATCCTTGGAATCCCGAAAACCGCCGAGTTTTTCAAAGCGGATCAGGGCCTCGCCGTAGTCTCCGCTTTCGTAATAGCGGCTCGCTTCATCGTAGAGTGCGGCGCGATCGGAGAACCAGATATGCAGGCCCGCGGCGGCCCCGGCGATGAGCAGCAGCGGAAGAAGCACACAGAGTATCCGCTTGGCAAGCCGCCCGTGAGATTGACGCCGGGCCTCGTCGAGCGCGGCCTGTGCGGCTTCGGCATTGAGACGCAGGGACTTGTTCTCGCGCAGACGCTCCACACTGAGATAGTCCCGACAGTGCTCAAACGTCTGCCCGCAGCGGCAGCAGCTCTCGCCCGCGTGGTTGATCTCCCCGCAGGCGCACAGCCACAGATCCTGCGTCTCCAGCGGGACGAAGCGGCTTTTGGGGCCGGTCTCCAGTTTGTACTGGCGAATGAGCTCCGTGTCGAACAGGCGCTGATTCAGATCCGTCTGCGCGGGAAGCGGCGTCCACTCCCGGCCGCCGTCGAGATAGCGGCTGCCGTCAGAGAAGGAGACGGTGAGAATTTGCACGGCAAAGCGGCGCACCCCTGTGTTTGACAGGCGCACGGCCTCTTTCGCACCGAAAATCGCGTCGCGCCCGGCACGGAGATCGGCGTACAGGTGCTCCTCCCGGCATAGCTCGGTGCCGATGTTGTCCTGCCCGACGACGAGCACGTGTACGGAGCTGATGGTTTTGGCCGAGATGCTGCGCAGCTTGAGCTGCGCCAAAATCTGTCCGGTCTGGCTGTCCCGAAGCAGTGCCCCCGCCGCGATCACCAGCGGCGCGCCCTGGGCGTAGAGCCCTTCGGGCAGAGACCAGAGGCGTGAGTAGCGTTCAGCCATTGTCTGTCACCCCCTTGAGGAAATCAGGGTTACATAACTCAACCCAGTATAGCATCCCGCCGATGTCTTTTCAAGCCGCATTTTCTGCGATTTTGGCCAGGATTATCCTTTTGACGCTCTCCCGGCGGCGCTTGTTCCCGCGCATAATCCGCCCCGCTGCGCCATAGGATGGGACAAAAGACGCGACGGGAGGGGAGAGCCATGAACAGGATTGTCAGGCGTCTCGCGGCGCTGCTGGCCGCGGCGGGGATCTGGCTGCTGTCGGGCGGCAGCTTCTACGACAGAGTGAGCGGGCGGATGACGGAGCTGTCAGGGGAGCAGCGCATGAAAAACGTGCGCGTCTTGTCCGACACGGCGCCCCAGCGCGTCCCCGCGGCGGCGCATGATGCGCCGCCGGAGCCCGCAGTCCGGACCATGAGCCTCGCGGACGCGCCGGAGCCGGCGCCGCCTGTCCTCCCGACGCCCGCGCCGGAGGCGGTGCGGGAGACGACCATCGAAGGCGGCATGCGCGTCAGAAACGGGACGGGCTACTGGGTGGACGCGGCCGAGCTTTTGTCGCAGGGCCCGGGCCTGACGCTCCCGGCGGAGGATGTGCAGATCCTCATCATCCATACCCACGGCAGCGAGGCCTATACCCAGGCGGGGCTGGACCGCTACACGGCCAGCGACGCCAACCGCACCGAGGACACACAGTTCAACGTCGTGCGCATCGGGGACGAGCTGACCGACCTCCTCACCGAGGCGGGTCTGCGCGTCATCCACGACCGGGGCATCTACGACTACCCGAGCTATACCGGCTCCTATACCCGTGCGGAGGCCGCGATCGGGCAGTATCTGGAGAATTTCCCCGGCATCCGCGTCGTGCTGGACATCCACCGGGACGCCCTCGGCTCAAACGGCGTGGTGTACAAGACCATGGCCGAGGAGGAGGGGACGGTGGCAAGTCAGATCATGCTGCTCGTCGGCACGGACGAAAGCGGGCTGGAGCACCCGAACTGGCGCGGCAATCTCGCTTTTGCGCTCTATCTGCAAAACGCGGTCAACAGCGCCTATCCGACGCTCATGCGCCCGGTGGAGCTGGTGCCCCAGCGCTATAACCAGCAGCTCACGCCCGGCTCCCTCATCCTCGAGGTGGGAAGCAGCGGCAACACCCTGCGCGAGGCCCTGGCCGCCATCCGTCTCTTCGGCCGTGCCGCCGCCCCGGCCCTGTTGGATCTGGTGGAGGCGGGCTGAATTCCGCTTTACAAGGGCGGCGCGGTGTGCTATATTGATGCCAAGAGAATTGACAGCAAGCGTCAATCTTATACAACAAAAAACAGGAGGAATACAAAATGAAAAAATGGGTTTGCCCCGTCTGCGGCTATGTCCATGAGGGCGACACGCCCCCCGAGTTCTGCCCCGTCTGCAAGGTTCCCGGCACCAAGTTCACCGAGCAGGCCGCCGAGATGAGCTGGGCTGCCGAGCATGTGCTTGGCGTCGGCAAGCAGTTCGGCGCGGACGTTCCGCCCGAGGTGCAGGAGGAGATCATCGCCGGTCTGCGCTCCAACTTCGAGGGCGAGTGTTCCGAAGTCGGCATGTATATGGCCATGGCCCGCGTCGCTTATCGCGAGGGCTATCCCGAGATCGGCGACTACTGGAACAAGGCCGGTTTTGAGGAGGCCGAGCACGCCGCCAAGTTTGCGGAGCTCCTTGGCGAGGTCCTCACCGACAGCACCAAGAAGAACCTGGCTATGCGCGTCGACGCCGAGAACGGCGCCACCGCCGGCAAGTTCGAGCTGGCCAAGCTCGCCAAGAAGTACAACCTCGACGCCATCCACGACACCGTCCATGAGATGGCCCGCGACGAGGCCCGCCACGGCAAAGCCTTCAAAGGCCTGCTGGAGAGATACTTCAAGTAATTCGATTGTGAAGCAGGGCTTCACAATCGAGGTACTCGCGCTTATCGCACGCGGCTCGCGTGAGATCGCCGCGTTTGGTCGGCGCGAGGCTTCGCGGAGCTACGCTTAAGGTGTTTTTGAGGCGGCAAAGCTGCCTCAAAAACGGATTTGAAGGTGTACAACCAAGCAATAACGAAAGGAGAAAACATCAATGAAATACGTTTGCAATGTATGCGGCTGGGTCTATGACGAGGACGAGCAGGGCACCAAGTGGGAAGACCTGCCCGACGATTTCACCTGCGAGCTCTGCGGCGTGGGCAAGGAAGACTTCTCTCCCGCGGAATAATACAAAACGGTCAAAGCGAGGGGCACAAAAACCCCTCGTTTTTTGTATGATTATGCTTGACGCTGTCGAAGCAGGGCGGTATAATAGAAAACACGGTGTTATGGAAACTAATTTATGGACAGAAAGGAGACATACACCATGGATTTCAATGCCATACTCAACTATGCCAAGAGCTGCATCACCGAGAAGTACGCGGACTTCAACGGCCGCGCCCGCCGCGCCGAGTACTGGAGCTTTACCCTCTGCGTCGGCGTGATCAGCACGGTTCTGAGCACCCTCGCGCAGTCTACGGGCTGGGGGATTTTCAATGTCCTGAGCGGCCTGTTCAGTCTCGCGGTCCTGGTGCCGGGTCTCGCCGTAAGCTGGCGTCGTCTGCACGACATCGGCAGAAAGGGAACCTGGTGGTTTATCGGCCTCATCCCCTGCAAGGAGGGCGAGCCGGGCGACAACGAGTACGGTCCCGATCCCAAAGAGTTCTGACAGACAAAGAGAACAGAGGCTTGTCCTGCGGACAGGCCTCAAGCTGTCGACACTTTGTCGACAGCTTGAGAGACAAAAATGGGAACTTCCGAAAAAGTTCCCATTTTTGCATGAATTGTACGTGAAGGGGGACTCCACGTCCCCCTTCACAGATCCCCCTTACAAGACCGACTTGGTTTGCAAGGGTTTGTCTACAGTCTGAGGCTTGTCCTGCGGACAGGCCTCCGTTTTTGTTCATTGAAGTTTACATAACCCGGATAAACGACCCCTTGCTCCGGGTGCGGTGAACAGCAGCGTATAACCGCAGTCGGCGCAGATGCCGGCGCCTTCGCCCGTGGTTCTGACCCAGTTGTCAAAGCGGTGCTTCTCCATGATCCCGTCCAGCGGACAGATTCCGGCCTTGATCGGCAGATTGTCGAGCACAAGCTGATCGGCGAGCCCGGTGCCGAAGCCGTCAAGCACCTCCCGCCAGTCGATCCAGCGCCCGGCCTCAAAGCTGACAAAGCTCTCGCCCCGATTGACCACGCCGAGCGCATACAAAAATTCAAGCATTACCTCTTTTTCAACCTGCTCGTTATACGCGATACTGCCCTCACGGCTGCGGGTGAGGCCGTCTACCAGCGCGTAGCTGATCCCGCTGCCCTTTGTCACCCGGTTGAGCGTCACAACGCCGATCCGCGCGCCTTCGTCGAGGGCGAGATTCTGAGGCAGCTCGATACGGTGATAGCCCGCGTAGGGGAAGTCCTGCGTAACGGACTGGATCAGAATGCCGTCCGCGGGATTTGCCGCGTCCTCATCCAGCAGATAGACGGAGACCGTCGTCCGCGTGTCCAGATCGCCGGTCAAGGCGGTGACGTACTGTAAAACGCAGTCCTCCGGGACGCGGAAGATGTTCCCGCTGTATACCGGGGCGTCGAAGAGAGTGGAGCATATATCAAATAATGGGATACGGTCGTATTGCAGAATCTCCGTGCGATCCGGCTTCCGGGGATCCAAAGACGTGTCATAGGCAAAGGTAAAAGGCTCATATAAGTTTTTGTCATAATAGGACAGATAGAAATACCCATCCATGCCCCATTTCTCTCCCCAGGAATTTTTGACGATCCAGACCCCGTCTCCGGGCGGGCGGTGCCCCTCCGGAAAGATCGTGGCGGAAAAGCTGTCGTCCCAGCCAATGATGCAGACGGCATGATTGGGATAGACGCAGTCGTAGGTGTACTGGACAGCAATCATGGGATCCGTGTCAAGATAGCTCAGATAACACGTCATATTCTCCGCCTCAAACAGCTCTTCGACGGGAAGCGAGAAATAGGACGAGGAGAACACCGCATACAGTTCGTCGCGCGAAAGCGCGCTCAGGTCATACAGATCCTCTTCCAAATCGTTGATCCGGCAGCGAAAACGAATCAGGTCGCAAAGCTGCTCGTCCGTCAGCTCCTCCGGTGGGATGACCCCGGTGCGGGCGTCGATGTAGAACGCCTTGTCCTCCTCACTCTCATCCGGAATCCCTGACAGAGCCTGCTCAAGCGTTGCGCGGAGCTGTTCAGGCGTCATGGAGGGCAGAAACTGATCGGCGTAGAAGGTGATGGCGACCGCCCGCCCCTTGAGAAGCTCGCTCTTGATGGCCTCGGTGCCCTCCGGATGATAGACATAGTTTCCGTCTTCGTCTCTTCCGGCTGGAGAGGGGAGGCAATTTGCGTCTGTCAGCTCAAAGCCAGCCTCACAGCGCAGCCCTTCGGGGAGTGACCAGTCGTCCTCCGTGCTGAGCGTGCCTGTGCTGCTCTCATACGGCACGACGCTCTCCGCAACGGGGCCGACGCCGGCAGCCAGGCTGGAAGAGACCATCAGATACTCGCCGCCCAGGGCGTAGCAGCTCTCGTCGACGCCGTCCAGAATATAGAGGCCCTCTCCGCTCTGACTGGCCGAAAGAACGTCCGTTTCGCTCTCATCCGGCAGCGCGTTCAGCGTGAACCAGGCGAGGTGTTTTTCGGACAGATCCATCGCATCTCCGTACTGCCCGGCATATTCCTCCGCTGTCAGATGCAGATCGCTCAGGATGCTGCTCTCGCTGGCAGCGACGGCACCAAAGCTCCAGCAGGTGCCCCAGGGGTTCTGATTCTTCACCGGCGTGACGACGCCGCGGCTTCTCAGGTCAAAGCGTGAGGGGAAGCTGTCCGGTGCGAATTGACAGTGGAGATCCGTATAGATTTCGCTGATGCCGGTTTCGTTCGGGATCAGCAGCTTTTCGGCCGCGCGGGAGGTACTCTCCTCCAAACGCTCCAGGGCGCGCCGCTCCGTCCCGGACAGCGCTTCCGCGCCTTCCGCGAGAGCCGCGCAGGGCAGGACTGCCAGCAGTGACAACGCCAGCAGAAAAGCAAACAGCTTTTTCATGTTGTGTTTCCTCCCTGTAGTTTATTACTGTTATAATAGCATATTTAGCCGGTAGGTCAAGAGGCCGGATGAAAAGCATCCGGCCCCAGACTGCAGACAAACTCTTGCAAACCAAGTCGGTCTTGTAAGGGGGATCTGTGAAGGGGGACGGGGAGTCCCCCTTTATGTACAATCCATACAAAAATGGGAACTTTTTCGGAAGTTCCCATTTTTGCCCGTCAAGCTGTCGACACTTTGTCGACAGCTTGAGGCCGGATGAAAAGCATCCAGCCCGGCTGCTTGAAAAATATTGAAGTTTTTTCAAAAAAGAAGCTCCTAATCCTTGCATAAAAGGGCAGAGAGTGCTATAATCAAAGTTACCAAATTGTAACTTATGATGAATGGAGGAGTTGCGCTATGGCCTTCTATCGCCGCCTGGGCGAGCTGCTGCTCGCCGCGGGAACGATCACGCAGGAGGAACTTGACAAGGGCCTTGCGCTGCAGAAGACGCAGAAAGGCCGTCTGGGCGAGGTGCTGATCGCCAACGGCATCATCACCGAGGACCAGCTCATCGAGGCCCTGCAGATGCAGCTTGGCATCGAATACATAGACCTCACCAAAATCAATATCCCGACGGAGCTGGCCTCCGTCGTCCCGAAGAATATCGCCAAGCAGTACTCGGTTGTCCCGGTGCGCGTGCAGAAGGACGAGCTCTACCTCGCCATGAGCGACCCGCTCAACTTCTACGCGATCGAGGAGGTCCGCAAGGCCGTGCGCAAAAAGGTGGTGCCCATGGTGGCCCACAGCGCCTCGGTCGAGCGGGCGATCCAGGTCCTCTACGGCAATGAAGGCGCGGCCAAGGCCATCGAGGAGATGAAGCGCGAGGCCGCGGCCGGACAGAGCGACACCCCTATCCAGGACAACGCTTTCGTCGCCAACCAGATCGACGACTCGGTCAACAACGCGCCTACCATCCGTCTGGTCAACTCCATTATCGAACGCGCCGTGAACGAGCGGGCCAGCGATATCCACCTCGAGCCGCGCGAGAACGAGATGGTGGTGCGCATGCGCATCGACGGTCTCATGCGCACGATCCTGACGGTGCCGAAGGACCTGCAGAGCTCCGTCATCTCCCGTATCAAGATCATGAGCGGCCTGGATATCTCCGAGCGCCGCATCCCGCAGGACGGCCGTTTCAACGTGCGCGTGCGCGACAAGAACATCGACCTGCGTATCTCCACCCTGCCGACGGTCTACGCCGAGAAGATCGTGGCCCGACTGCTGGACAAGTCCGGCGGCAACATCACCAAGGAGAGCATCGGACTCACCGGACACGATGAGGAGATGTTTGACAAGATGATCAAGTGCCGCAGCGGCGTGCTGCTGATCGTCGGCCCCACCGGCAGCGGTAAATCCACCACCATGTACGCCATGATCGGCGAGCTCAACAAGCCCACCGTCAACATGGTCACGCTGGAGGACCCGGTCGAGTACAATATCGACGGCGTCAACCAGGTGCCCATCAACGAGAAGACCGGCATGACCTTTGCCAACGGCCTGCGCGCCATCCTGCGTCAGGACCCGGACATCATCGGCGTCGGCGAGATCCGCGACGGCGAGACGGCGGAGATCGCCATGCGCTCGGCCATCACCGGCCACGTTGTCATCTCCACCATCCACACCAATGACGCCATCGGCACCATCGAGCGCCTGGAAAACATCGGCGTGGAGCCTTATCTGGTGGCCAGCGCCCTGCGCGGCGTCATCTCCCAGCGTCTGATGCGCCGCATCTGCCCCCAGTGCCGCAAGGCCTACACCCCCGACGACAGCGAGCTGCTCGAGCTCGGCCTTCAGCCGCAGGAGGGGCTGGAGTTCTACCGCGGCGCAGGCTGCCCGGCCTGCTTTGACACCGGCTACCGCGGGCGTATCGCGGTGTTTGAAATGCTGGACATCAACAGCCGCGTCCGCCGCCTGATCGCCGAGGGGGCCAGCCGCCCCGAGATCGAGGCAGAGCTCAAGAAGCCCGAGAACGGCTTCGTCTCCCTCAGAGAAAACGCCATGCGCCTTGTCCGCGAGGGCATCACCACCACGACCGAGCTCATGCGTGTCGTGAGCGAAGAAGATTGACCTTGCCTCCCTCTTTGAGGGAGGTGGCATCCGGCGTACCCCCCGCAAGCCGGATGACGAAAGGAGTCAGCGCGCGTCTTTCTGAGCACTCAGAGGACGGGGCGACTCCCTCAGTCACCGGTGAGACGCGCCGCGACAACTTCCCATACGGGGGAGCCATATTTGAAAGGAGCTTTTGCCCATGATCACCATTGAAGGACTCGTTGCCCAGGCCAAACAGGACGGCGCTTCCGATATTCACCTCATCTGCGGTCTGCCGCCCAAGTACCGCAAGGACGGCCAGATCGAAAATATGTGTGACACCGTGCTCGACGAGCAGGAGTGCTGCCGCCTGGCCCGCGATCTCGCGGGGTCGGACGCGGCCTTCGAGGAGTTCATGCGCGTGGGCGAGCTGGACGCGGCCAATTCCTACGCGGGCAACCGCTGCCGTATCCATCTCTTCAAGCAGCAGGGCGTGCCCTCCACGGCGCTGCGTCTGCTGCGCGACCAGATCCCCGATCTGACCAAGCTGGGGCTGCCCCCCGCCGCGATGGATCTCCCCAACCAGCACAAGGGCATCGTCCTTGTCACCGGCGAGACCGGCTCCGGTAAATCGACCAGCCTCGCGGCAATGATTGATTATGTAAACCATCATCGCAAGGCCCACATCGTCACCCTCGAGGACCCTGTCGAGTACATCTACAAGCCGGACCTCTGCGCCATCAACCAGCGCGAGGTGGGCAAAGACACCAAGAGCTTTTCCGAGGGCCTGCGCGCGAGTCTGCGTGAGGACCCGAACGTCATTCTCATCGGCGAGATGCGTGACAAGGACACCATCGAGACGGCCATCACCGCCGCCGAGACGGGCCACCTTGTCTTCGGCACCCTGCACACCGGCAGCGCGTCCGACGCCGTTGACCGTATCGTCCAGGTGTTCCCGGAGGCGATGCAGACACAGATCCGCCTGCAGCTTTCGATGTGCCTCCAGGCGGTGCTGACGCAGCAGCTCGTCCCCAAGAAGGGCGGCGGCCGCGTCCTGGCGTGCGAGCTGATGATCGTCACCGACGCCATCCGCAATCTGATCCGTGCGGGCAACACCCCGCAGATCGCCAACGCCATCGCCACCAGCGCCGCCATCGGCGGGCAGACGATGGATCAGCATCTCGTCCGCCTCGTGCGCACCGGTCAGATCACCCGCGACATGGCCCTCCAGTACGCCCACGACAGGGAGTACGTCAAGAAAAACGCGCTGTAATGCGGGCCCTCTCCGCACCAGTGTGCGCACTGGCTTACCTCCCCCAGAGGGGGAGGCAAGCCCAAGGAGGGAACTTGGCGCCCCTCTGGGTGAGGCAAGCCAAGGAGGCAAGCCCAAGGAGGGAACTTGGCTCCCCCTCTGGGGGAGCTGGCGAGCGAAGCGAGTCTGAGAGGGTTGAAAGGAAGTGAACGCCCTTGGTTACATATAAATATGTCGCCCAGTCGCGCAACGGGCAGAAAGTGTCCGGCATTGTCGAGGGTTTCAACGAGATGGACGCCATCGACCGCGTCAAACAGGAGCATGACATCATCATCAAGATGACCCCCGTCAAGGGCGAGGGCGAGGGTCTGCTCAACATGGAGATCGGGGGCAACAAGCTCAACAACAAGGCCTTCATCGTCATGTGCAGCCAGTTCGCCATCATCCTCAACGCGGGCATCCCCATCGCCCGCACGGTGCATCTCATTGCCGCCAAGACCAGCGACAAGCCCCTCAAGAAGATGCTTTTGCAGGTGGCGGAGGACGTGGAGGCGGGCCGCTCGATCGCGTCGAGCTTTGCCGAGCGCGGCGAGAAGATTCTGCCCCCCACCTTTGTCGAGACCGTCTCCGCCGGTGAGCAGAGCGGCAACCTGGACAAGGCCTTCGAGACCATTCATGAGCATTTCGACAAGCAGGCCAAGATGGCGGCGAAGGTGCGCTCCGCCCTGGCCTACCCGCTCTTCGTGCTGGCCATCGCGGTGATCGTTGTGGCGGTGCTGATGATCAAGGTCGTCCCGACCTTCGAGGCCGTGTTCGCAAGCCTCGGCGGCGAGCTGCCCGGCATCACCAGGGCCCTGATCGCCGTCTCCAATTTCTTCGTGCACTATTGGGGAGTCCTGCTCGGCATCATCGCCGTCGTCACCATCGGCCGCACGCTCTATGACAAGACCGAGGAAGGGCACATGAACCTGGCAAAATGGGCCCTCAAGGTGCCGATCCTCGGCAACATCCAGGAGCTCAACGCCGCCAGCGAGTTTGCCAACACCCTGACCACCATGCTCTCCGCGGGCCTTACCATGACCCGCGCCATCACCATCACCGCCAAGACCATGAGCAACTACTTCATGAGCACCGAGGTCGGCAAGCTCTCCGTCAAGCTGGAGGAAGGCCACGCCCTCGGACAGAGCATGAGGGAGGCCAACTTCATGCCCGATATTCTGGTGGACATGGTCGCCGTCGGCGAGGAGACCGGCGAGATGGAGAAGACCCTGCACACCATCGCGGGCTACTACGACGCGGAGCTGGACATGGCGATCGCCTCCGCCCTCGCCAAGCTGGAACCGGCCCTGCTGGTCGGCCTCGCGGGCGTCGCGGGCTTTGTCGTCATCGCCATCTACATGGCCATGTTCGGCATGTACGCGATCATGTAAGCCTCTCCGCAGCATACCTGAGAGGGAAGGCTTTTTAAGAAAACTTTAGCATTTTTTCGCTTGCAACTTCTTTCCATATATGGCATAATAATAGACGAAGAAGTCTAAGATTTTGTACCTCTCTGCGAGGGGGACAAAGCTGTTTTCCAAACGACGCCCGGGTCGTTTGAAATAGAAATATCCCGGCGCTTTCCCGGAACCGCCGGAGACTGAATAACATAAGGAGAAGAATCTATGAAGAAAAACAACAAGGGCTTTACCTTGGCTGAGCTCCTGATCGTTGTTGCGATCATCGCCGTCCTCGTTGCCATCGCAATTCCCGTATTCACCACCCAGCTGGAGAAGAGCCGTGAGGCTACTGATGCAGCGAATATCCGTTCTGCTTACGCTGAGGCTATGGCTGAAGCACTTTCTCAGAGCACCCCGGCTACAATCACGAAAACTGTGAGTTTAAAGCAAGCTGTCGCTGATTGGCAGAACAAGTTTGATTTACCCGCGAATCTGACCCCTGGTACCGCTGCGCCCGCGGTGGGTGGAACCTGCGTTATTACTGTTAATCCGACAGTTGATCCTATGACCTGCACAGCCAGCATCACACTTGCACCTGCACCGTAACACAATAAGTCACAGAGGGACGGTTCTCACTGACTCCTTTTTTGACACGGGAACGGTTCTCCCGTCCCACTCAACACCCAGGCCCCCGGGAAGGCCTGAGAACGACAAGAAGAGCACCCTCTGCATGCGGGGGTGCTCTTTCGTTGCATATAGGAAAAAGACTCCATCCCTGCATGAGGGACCGAGCTTTTTTAATTGGCCGGGAAGAGGAGCGGGCGGCGGAGAACCCCCTCGGTCATCACCGTAAACGGCGCTGACAGCTCCCCTTTCAGGGGAGCCATATGAGGACATAACGAGAGCGCGGCCCCTTCACCGGGGCCGCGCTTTCGCTATGCGGCATATCGGGTAAAAAACATATGTTGCACTTGTGTTATGACGTTCACAGTGATACAATATAAAATACAGATATACGGTAGGATGTGAGAGTCATGCGCATGAACAATCAACGTACAGACAGACGCGGGATGAAGGGCTTCACGTTGGCGGAGCTCCTGATCGTGGTCGCCATTATCGCTGTGCTGGTAGCGATAGCGATCCCGGTGTTTACCAGCCAGTTGGAGAAGTCGCGTGAGGCGACTGATCTTGCAAATGTCCGTTCCGCCTATGCCGAGGTTATGTCCGCTGCCATCACAGATGATGAGAACCGCAAAGAGTCTGACGGTACTTTCTCGGCCGCTGTCGAACTGAGGCAGCAGCAGGACGACTGGGCCACTGAGGTTGCGAATTTGTCTATCGGAGGTATTCCGTCGGCAGAATGGGTTGGGAAGCCCAAAGCGGGAGGGCAGTGTACCGTACGGTATATCCCGGGCACCGATGTCAGCAAAATCATTTGGCAGGGTGCCTATGCCGGATTCAATGTGACCAATCCGACGCAGTATGCCGGCCTGAGTACGCAACAGAAGGTCGAGCGCGATGTGCTTTTGCTTGACAGCCTGCAGGACGTATTCCGGAACATGACCTACGGCGAGATCCGCGCCCTGTTTTTTGACGGCAACAGCCTGAAATCAGAATTCAATGGGAAATCCTATTCGGCTGACAATGCTAATCCTCAGGATCTGGTGGGCGCTATTAATAATAAAATGTGCGTTACGCTCGCGGAGAGCACGATCGTGAACGGTGAAGCCGGCGACAGCGATCAATATCACAACAGGATTCTTCTTACCAGCGTTTTCGAGAGCAGCGGATATGCCATCTCCGGGAACACAGATGAAAACTATATCGCCAACTCGGTCAACAGCGACGGCGCGAGCGACAAGGACAAGGGGAAAGGCGCAAGGCTCTGGGTCAACCTGGGCATCAGCCGGGATGAGTTGAAGAACCTCAACAGCAGCAGTGAGATGTGGAATCAGAAAGCCACCTCGGCGTACACCTATATTAAAGGCGCCGGCATGAAAACAGATCCGTCGGTCAGCGAATCGACCCGGAGAAATCAGTAAGGCGCTCGCCGCTCAAAGTCACGGCGCGTACAAAAGCGCGGCCCCTTCACCGGGTAAGCGCTGTACTCCTTTGCCCTTGACAGACAGGGCGTCAGCGACTATAATAAACATAGAAAAGGCGTTGCCTTAAGCGGCTCCGCCCAAGATTAGGTTTTTAGCAAATAACTAAGAAACCGTCACTTGGCAGAGTGGCGGTTTCTGCTTTTCACGGTGATCGTTACGGTATATCCGAGAATATGGAACGTCAACGTAATGGGCATTAACAACACCCCCTTTGCGGAGATGTGACGGAACCGCCTTTTAATACTATTACTTGATTAAATTCTTTAATCAAGTAAGCCGCAGTTCCTGCGGCGTTTTCAGCGTGAAACACTGAAAACACGTCTCATACAAGAACCTATTAAAGGTTTTCATGAGGTTCTAGTATAACACTCGACAACGCCTTCAACTTTATTTTACATAATCCGGCAGATTTTGTCACCACACGGCGCGGCTCCAACACCGGGGCCGCGCTTTTGCGCTTTTTTCGATTTGTCTGGAAAACATTGCAGAGACGTGTTATAATATCATTTACGAAGAAAACATGTCCGGCAACGGAGCAGGGAGGCGGAGGACAATGAGAAGAGTGAAAAGAGGGATGGCGGCGCTGCTGGCGCTCATGCTGGCGCTCGCGCTGGTCTGCCCCTGTCTCGCAAGCGCCGAGACGCCGAGCAAGACGGTCAACCGCTTCAACGTGGTCCTCGTCGTCGACAAGAGCGGCAGCCTGCGCGACGCCCACGGCAGCGGGACCGACCCCGACGGCCTGCGCTTCGACGCCATGCGCCTCTTCCTCGGCCTGCTGACCGAGACCGGCAACAACGTCGGCGCCGTCGTCTTTGACGAGGAGATCCGCTACAATTCCGGCCTGAAGTCCATGGCGAGCATGGACGACAAGAAGGCGCTGATCCGCGAGGTGGAGTCCTTCGGCACCGGCTACGACACCGACATCGGCACCGCTGTCCTGCGCGCGACCGAGATGCTCCATGGCATGCGCGAGGAAAACGGCCTGCCCTGCATGATCCTCCTGCTCAGCGACGGCAAGACCGATTTTCCGGACCGCTGGGGGCGCAAGACCAGCTCCTGGCAGAACGCTTCGAGGGCGCTCGAGGCGGCGCGGGAGGAGGGCATCACCATCAACGGCATCCTCCTGAACGTGGACAATATCGCCAAAGGCGGCGAGATCGAGATCGGCCTCTATACCAGAAAAACCAACGGCTCCTTTGAGGAGGTCAAGCGGCCGGAGGATCTGAGCGCGGCTTTCCGGCACTTCTATTCCATCATCAACAACACGGAATACAAGGGCACGGAGAAGGTCGTCTTCTCCGAGGACGGCCGGGCGGTCAAGGACTTCACGGTTCCGGGCTTCGGCGTGGAGGAGGTCAACATCGTCGTGGAGCATGAGGCGGCGCGGGACAGCGGCTCGCTTGACGAGCAGCTCGAGCTCACGATCACGCAGCCCGACGGCAGCCCCTTCGACATCACCGAACACGAGCTGCTGAGCTCACGCTACATCCTGGTGAAAATCCCGCACCCCGCGATGGGCCAGTGGAACGTCAGCCTCAAAGGCCAGGCGGGAGACACGGTCGACATCACCATGGTCTATAACGCCTCCATGTCCGTCCTGCTCGAGAGCGGCAACAAACGCAGCATCTATTCGGCCTACAGGCCCTATCCCTTCACGGCCTACGTCACCGACCCGAGCGTCCCGGAGCTGACGGACGAGCACCTCCGGAAGCTGACCGCCGCGATCGAGATCGTGGAGAAGAATACCGGACGCATGAGCAAATACCCCATGGACGTGGTGGACGGCACCTATACCTGTGAGATCATCTTCCCCAGCGGCGGCGATTACAGCGTCAGCGCGCTGGTCGGCCTCGCGGGCTTTGAGGTGCGCTCCAATCCGATCGAGCTGAGCGTGGAGACGCGGCGGCTCACGGCGAAGGTCTGGAGCGTGGACGACATGTTCCGATACGGGCGCTTTGTGGACGACCGCTGGGAGATCAATCTGGACGAGCTGTACGGCGTCACGCGGGAGGTCGATCTGCAGTATACGCTCTCGGACGATTGCGGCGGGGCGCTCACCATCGTGGACGGCGTGCTGCAGGCGCGCTTTCACGGACAGGACACGGCGGAGTTTACCCTGACCGCGTCGGACATCGGGGGCCAGAGCGCCGATATCCCCTTCAAGCTCAAGATCCCCGCCGTCTCCGCGAAGGTCGAGCGGATCACGAGCATGACGAAATACGGCAGTTTCGGCGACGGCTTCTGGGAGATGGAGACGGATAAACTCTTTGAAGACCGCAAGGGCACGGCCCTCCGTGTTGAGCTCTCGGATGATCACGGCGGGGCGCTCAGCTTCGAGGACGGCGTGCTGCACATGGATATCAAAAAGCTGCGGGAGGCGTCCTTTACCCTGACCGCGACGGATATCTTTGGAAAGCAGGCGGAGATCCCCTTCGAGCTCACGCTGCCCGGGCCGTCGCTCAGGTCCGGCATCATCGTGGAGACGATCAAGACGGGCCTGTTCCAGGAGGGTGTGTGGGAGCGGAAGATCGACGGCCTGTTCGCAGATCCGAAGGGCACCGCCCTGCGCTATGAGCTCACGGACGATCTGGGCGGCAAGGTCACGCTTGAAGACGGCGTTGTGCACGTCAACTGCCGCGGCATCGGAAAGAACGCCGCGTTCAGCATCCGCGCGACCGATGAGTATGACATGAGCGCGGAGCTGCCCATCACGCTTACAGAGAAGTTTGTGACCCCGTGGTACATCCTCCAGGCCCTGCTGGTCCTGCTGGGCCTCGGCGGTCTGGTCGGCCTCGGCGTCTGGATCAAGAGACGCTATTAAATATATATAGAGCGAGGGCGCGGTCTGCATCTTTTGCGGCCGCGCCTGTTTTTTTGCATTGCGCGGCGCAAACGGCTGTGATACAACGCCGCTGTCGTTTCGAGAAGGAGGAATGCGCTGTGATTATCGAGCTCACAGAATTTCTCAACGCCGTATCCCGCACCGCGGATTTCGCGGAGGCCGAGCTGCCCGACGGCTTTATCTGTCCCCGGTGCCGCCAACCGGGGGAGCAGCTTTGATACTGTTTTTCGTTAAAACGGTTCGTTTTAACGAAAAGGCATCGCGCAAAGCGCGCTGCCAGTTTTGTGCCCTTGGGCACAAAACACGTCTCATAGGGCTTTAAGCCGTTTTATGGGAGACCAGTATGAGAGAGTTTAACAGGCAATTTCTTCCGGGAACACAGACGACAGAGGGCCCCGGTGTTCAGATGTGCAGACTGAACGCCGGGGCCCTTCCGCGCGCCCGTCAAAACTTCCACAAAAAGACAAAAATTTACGGTTCGGAAAAACCTCGATGCTTGCATCTGCAGGAGGAGTGTGCTATATTGTATTATGTAAAACTGTCTGATGATAAAACGGAATTACCAAAATTTACAAGCCACCAACAACGATTCTCCCATGCGCTGACATGGGTTCTGATAAGAGGGTTTCGCCATGAAAACAGGCAACGAAAATACGAAGGGAAAAAACTGGAGATGGACGCTGCGCAGGGGCATAGCGTCTCTTCTGGCCGCGGTGGAGTGTTTCTCCGTCGTGGCCGTCGGCGCGCCCGCGGCCTATGCTGAGCGGCCGGAGGAGACACCGCACGCGATCATGGAGACGGCGGCACCGCGAGGCCTGGACGGCAAGGGCGAAAACGGGCAGAAGCAGCTCGAAGCCGTCGAGAAGATGGAGCCGGACGAGCTCGACGAAAACGGCACAGGGGAACCGGACTATCTCAACTATCATGACGGGATCGTCAGCGTGTACGGCGAGGTTCCGGCCGGAGCAGAGATCGGCGTGCTCGATGTGTACGCCGACTATGAGGGCTTTGACCCCGCGTATTATGACGAGCTCGCCGGAACGCTGACAGACGAGCGCGAAGAGGACGGACTCTGCTGGCAGCGCACGGTGGAGAGAGACTATACGCTGCTGACCGCGCAGAACATTGAGCTTAGCGTCGACGGGGAGAGCATCCTGCCCGAGCCGGGCAGCCCGCTTGAGATCAGCATCAGCGACCCGGCCATCAGCGAAGAGCTCGATCTCCAGCTCTGGCATGTCGACGACTACGGCTATGTCGAGCGGATCAACGACTTCCAGGTTTACGGCAGCAGTATTCACTTCATGGCGGAGAGCCTCGCGTCTTATCTCGTTTTGCAAGTCATGTCCCGCACGACGATCACCGTGAGCGACAGCGAGACTTACCGGATCACGGTCAACTATGATCAGGACGCGAATCTGCCGGCGTCTGCCGACCTCTCGGCATGGGAGCTCTACGACGTTGACCTTTTGAATTATGTAAACCAGAGTGCCGAGGTACTCAACATAAGACCGGAGGCCCTCCTCTTTGCACGTGCCTTTACCGTGGGACTCCGTGACTATGAGACCGGCAGCTTTCTCTGGCCCGAAGACAATGTCAAGGTCGGCATCTCCCTGCTCAATACCGACGTGTATCAGGCAGAGGAGCTGGAGCTGCTTCGCTTTGCAAACGGAACGGAGTTGTTCGGCTATGAGCTGATTGACGGCGAGATTGAGTTTGAGACGGAGCAGCCCGACGTCTATGCCATTCTGGGACTGACGACAGAGGAGACGGACGACGCGGCGGACACAGATTTGATTGAGGGCGAGGAACCTGCCGGTGAGCAGGGACCCGTCGAAGAGCAGGGACCCGTCGAAGAGCAGGAGCCCGGCGAAGAGCAGGAACCGGGTGAAGAGAAGGAGTCCGGCGATAAGCAGGAGCCCGGCGAAGAGCAGGAGCCCGGCGAAGAGCAGGAGTCCGGCGAAGAGCAGGAGCCCGGCGAAGAGCAGGAACCCGGCGACGATCAGGAGCCCGGCGAGGAGCAGGAGCCCGGCGAAGATCAGGAACCCGGCGATAAGCAGGAGCCCGGCGAAGATCAGGAACCCGGCGAAGAGCAGGAACCGGGTGAAGAGAAGGAGTCCGGCGATAAGCAGGAGCCCGGCGAAGAGCAGGAACCCGGTGAAGATCAGGAACCCGGCGAAGAGCAGGAACCGGGTGAAGAGAAGGAGTCCGGCGAAGAGCAGGAGTCCGGCGAAAAGCAGGAACCGGGTGTAGAGCAGGAACCGGGCGAAGAGCAGGAGTCCGGCGAAGAGCAGGAGTCCGGCGAAGAGCAGGAGCCCGGTGAAGATCAGGAACCCGGCGAAGAGCAGGAGTCCGGCGATAAGCAGGAGCCCGGCGAAGAGCAGGAGCCCGGCGAAAAGCAGGAACCGGGTGAAGAGCAGGAGCCCGGCGAAGAGCAGGAACCGGGTGAAGATCAGGAACCCGGCGAAGAGCAGGAACCGGGTGAAGAGCAGGAGTCCGGCGAAAAGCAGGAACCGGGTGTAGAGCAGGAACCGGGAGAAGAGCAGGAGCCCGGCGAAGAGCAGGAGTCCGGCGAAGAGCAGGAGTCCGGCGAAGAGCAGGAGTCCGGCGAAGAGCAGGAACCGGGTGTAGAGCAGGAACCGGGAGAAGAGCAGGAGCCCGGCGAAGAGCAGGAGTCCGGCGAAGAGCAGGAGCCCGGCGAAAAGCAGAAACCGGGTGAAGAGCAGGAGCCCGCTGAGGAGTATGAGCCGCTTGAATATGCCGACAGCGCGGTGAGCGTCAGCGGCGAAGTCCCTGCCGGTATTAAAGTCAAGACGTCGGATGTGCTGACCGCGGATCCGGCGCGCATTGCCGTGCTTGAGCAGATGCTTGAGCAGTTGCCGGAGATGGAGCCTGACCACGAGCTGGAAATCTTGGAAGAACCGATCCTGTATGCCGCTGAGACGCTTCCCAGGTCTGAAAACAGCTTAGACAGGAAAAGAGTTGTGCTCGCAGCCTATGACATCTCTCTGGGAGAGTATCAGCCCGACGAAGAGCACCCGCTCCGCGTCAGCATCACGGATGACGCCCTCGCTTACGTCGACGGCCTGCAGGTCTGGCATCTGCCGGACGAGGGCGGCATCGAGGAGATCACGGACTTCACCCGGGACGGGAATACCGTGAGCTTTGACGTGACCGGGGAAACGAATATTTGGTCACCGTAACGTATGATAACACCTCCGGTATCCCAGCTGATGCCGAATTAGTGGTCAGAGAATTGAAGGAAGGGGACGAGGGTTACGACGAATACGTTGCGGCGGCTGCCGAAAAGCTCGGTGAACCCCTCGATAGTCTTGCATTTGCGAGACCTTTCGACATTACCCTGAAGAATCCTCAGACGGATAAGGAGTATCAGCCGACGAAGAACGTTCAGGTCAGCATCCGACTGCTGAACAAAGAACTGAATGAATATACGGATGTAGACGTCATCCATTTCCCCGGAGAAGCCGATGGGGAGAGCGAAATCCTGAATGCGAGCATAAACGGAGATTCCGTTAAGTTTAAGACGGATGGATTCTCGGTTTACGTTTTGACGGGCGTCCAGGATACGCTCCGCACCTACTACTTCTACTCTTACAATGAATACGGCGATTACGCATCTTTCTTCTTCTATACCGATCAGAACACCATGACGGATCACCTGACCATCAAAAACGGTGAAAAACTGTTTGCGCCGCACGATCCGACCCATCCGACCGATCCCAGGGCGGTGTTCATCGGCTGGTTTGAGGGCACAGCGACCGACAACAACACCATAGAGTTCAGTGAAAAGCCCTTTGATTTCAGCAAGGAGCAGAATATTGACAAGGAAGATGGGAACACTGCGCTCACCGTTCATTTGTACGCAATGTTTTCCAATGTGGCCCGTGTCAACTTCCATGGACAGTATGACGCGGATACAGGGAGTTATCCCATTGTAGAGACATTTATGGGAACGCTGGAAGAGGGACAGACATCCATTTCCGTTCCTGTTGACAATTACAAGGCGGGTTACTACAGCACCGTGGACGGCGCTTTTCCCAAGTACAAGTTTTATGGCTGGTCAGCTGATCCGATCGAGGTGCCTGGGGAGGGACAAACGTACAAAGTGTCCAGTCCCATGGATGTTGTCGGGGCCATCGACCTGTATCCGATCTATGACGAGATTCGCTGGCTGAGCTATAACTCCGGCAACGCCGGTACGGGCGCCACCTATTTTGCACCGGTGTCCTTCCCCTCCGGCGACGGTCTAGCGGAGGAAGATATTAAGATTCCCACGCGGCAGGGTTACACCTTCACGGGCTGGTATCTGAGCGTGGAATCCCAGGGGATCGACGCCCAGAACGGTACAGGACTGCAACTGACCGACAGTGTGGGCAAGTTCGCGGATCACGCGCCCTCGGAACTCTCACCCTACGGCATCAGCATCACGACGGATCAGGAAACCGGAAAGAAGAGGCTGTATCTGTCGGGCAACAGGGAGATTTATGCCGGATGGGATATCGGTACAGCGGATTATAAGATCGTTGTCTGGAAAGCGCGCAATGTAAACAGCGGGAACTACGACTGGGCCGAGAGCTTTACGCTGCGGGCGCAGCCCGGCGATGTCGTACCCGTCGTGACGCCGCAGGGCGAGGCCGTGACGACGGGAACGCTCGCCCCATATGAGGCGCTGAATGATAAAGTTCAGTACAACAACGTTCACGCGGAGCATCGGCTCGGCGAGGACGATCCGAACCCCTATGCCGACTACGTGTTTGACGGTGCAAAAACCCTGAACGATACGACCTATGATCGGGATGCAGGCGCCTACACCGGCACAAAAACCGTCGCCTATGACAATACGACGGTCGTCAATCTCTACTACGAGCGGACGACGCCCGCGACGCCCGAGGCGGGAGACAGGACCCTGACGTTCCATTTCAACAATACGGAGGACGGCACGGACGAAACCTCCACCAAAGCGGTCGGAGCCAGCCTTGAAGACGTCGTGCCGCCGACGGCATCTCAGTCGAAGCCGGGCTATGAATTTGTCTGGTACGCCGACGAGAGCTGCACCGCACGGGTGTTCTTCGATCAGGAGAGCTTCGGCAGCTACACCGACGGCGCCAAGGTTCTCTATACGACGATGCCGGATCATGATCTCACCGTCTATGGCAACTGGGAAAAGCGCTGGTATTTGATTCAGATTGACCCCAACTATGGCGCACTGTATGCCTATAACGACGCCGAACCGCCCGTGCTGACCGGCAACGGTTCTACATACTTCTTCAAAAGCTATCAGGGCGACTATATCCAGGAATATACCTGGGTCACCAGAGACTATGTGGCCTCCGAGTCCGGCGATTTCTATTATGTCAATCATGACTATGACTATGTCCGGAAGAACGGAGGAGACCGGTATACCTACTATACCAAAAACCTGGAAGAGGCCACTGAATACACGACCTATAAATATAAAGAGGGCGCGTATCTCTACGACGGCTGGTATCAGGTGAACGAAGACGGTACAGAAACCCCCTACACATTCGGGGAGCTCATCACCGACAATATCAAACTGCGCCTTCACTGGAAGCTGGCGGGCATCTACTACCTGGACTACAATGCGGATGTCACCATGGATGGAAAGCGGCTGATCGGCTCTGTCGGCGGAGGCGCCACGCTGTCTGATCCGAATCCGTACCGGGACCAGGCCGGGGTCACGATAGAACAGACTGCCGAGGCCCCCGAGGGCTACACCTTTGTCGGGTGGCGCGTCCGCGGCGACAATACCGGGACGATCTATTACCCCGGCTCCGATTTTGCCCTCCCCGCGGAACATGCGGTGACGATGGGCGGCAAGGAGAGGGTCTTCCTCGACGCGGTCTATGGCCGGGTCGCCACGGCAACCGTGATCTACGACGCCAACGGAGGCAGCATTACGGACGCGGCCGATGCGGGCTATCCCTACTCGGTCAACAATAACCACCCGGTGCTTAACGAGGAGGGCAAGCCGGTCAGGCTGTCCCACAAGGTCGAGCGGGACGTGACCGGGGGTACGGTCACTGTTTCCGGCGTGGTCAACAATTCGCCGGTGCTGCTCAGCAGCGGTGTTGGCTTTACTGCGGCCGATACCATGACCGGGGCGGTGCTCACCGGCTGGAATACGCAGCCGGACGGCAGCGGCACGCACTTCGATCTGGGCGACGAGGCGTTGTTGACTCCGACATCCGAGGCGAAAATCTACCTGGACACGGCGGAGCCCGTCACCCTCTATGCCGAGTGGAAGATTACAGTAACCTTTACAAAAAACAGCAATGATGCCACCTGGAATGAAGCGGTGTGGAACGGCTACGTCTCCGATCTCGCACGGCTGACGCAAAATGATGCCGGAGACTATATGTTTACCACCTATGTCGGCGCAAAACTCAAGGAGCCACCGGAGGGCGTCCTGACACGGCCGGGACAGACCTTTGACTTCTGGAGCAAGAAAGCTGACGGCGACGAGACCGGCGCGTTCGACTTTGCCACCGAGACCCTCTCCGGCAGCAAGACGCTCTATGCCCATTGGACGCAGGCCACGCTGGTGCCCTTCCACATCTCCGATGGGACGGCGGAGCGGGCCGACTGGCAAAAGACCCCCAAGCTTCGGGTCAACGACGACGGTACCGGGCTTGCCCTCAACGAAGCGACTCTTGCGAACTACACGCAGGCCCCGGAGGGCTATGCCTTTCGCTACGCATGCCTCAGCGACAACGGGGCGGGCGTCTCCGAAAACCAAAAGATCACCGCGGTCAGTATCGGCGGCGGCGCGGTTTGTGTGACAAAGCAGGGCGCTGCCGAGCCCGAGCCTCTGGGTGAGCGGAAGATCTGGCTGGTCTATCTCCCGGTCACTCCGCTGAACGATGCGAACGTGAAAATCGTCTACGTCAAGGAGGACAACACCGGCAACCTGACGCAGTTAGGCTCAATCCAGTACAACGGAGCTGCAATTACCCTGAACGGCCAGCCTGTCGCTCAAAATCAGACCCTCACGGTGGATAGCCCGAAGATCATCAGCCAGACCGACGAAAACGGCTTCCGGCTGCCGCCGCTGCTGGACGACGGGGAGGCGAAGCTCTCCCGGGTCTGCTACAAGATTGGCGTTGGCAACGAAAACACAAGCACGGTCAGCGGTCTGGGCGGTGTCAGCGAGAGCCTGGAGTTGTATCTGCGGACGCGGGACAACAAGCTGCAATGGAGCTTTGACGACAAAACGTGGACCGACTTTACGGCCCAGACGCCCACGGTCTATGCCATTTATCGGGAGCGCGGCTATGAGCTGACGTTGAAGAAGAGCGTTATAGGTGATGACACCGGCATCAGCCCGGACGAAACCTTCAGAGTGACCATCGCCTCCAACTCAATCACCCGGGACAGTTATTCCGTGGAGGGCACCGGCTACACCTCTGTGGAGGCTTCGCCCGCTTCCGCCAGTGCGCCCGGTACCATTGACCTGAGTGTTAAGGATGGCAGCGAGATCAAGATTATCGGCCTGGCCAGCGGAAGCTATACAATTACGGAAACCCGGAACGACGGATATGAGGTTGCTGCCAAGCTGAACGGTACGGCCTGTGACGTCAGCGATCCATGGACCCTGAGTCAGGATACCACCTATGAGCTGTCCAATACCCCGCAGATCTTATGCAGGATTCAGAATCCGCAAACGATGAGATTCTATACCCTGAATCGGGCGCTGGAATATGCCGAGTCGGAGATGAACGGAACGGCGACCATCGAACTGCTCAGGGACTACACCATACCCTCGTGGGACGCGATGGAGATTCCGGCCGGTTTCAATATCGAGCTGAAATCGAAAGGCGATGATATCTTTACCATCACACGGGACGAGGAGTTCCTCTCCGCGCCCATGATATCGAGCAGCGGCACACTGACGCTGGATAACATCACGCTGGACGGCAACAGCGTTCAAGTCGGCTGCCCTATGGTGCAGAGTATGGGAACGCTGACTCTGAATGCCAAAACGACGCTGAGAAACGCAAAATCCGACAGCAACGGCGGCGCGATTGAGATAAAAAGCGGTACGCTGACGATGGCGAACGACGTGACGATCTCCGGCAACAGCGCGGCATCCGGCGGCGCAGTCTATGTGAACTCCGGTGCCGTCACCGTCACTGGCGGCAGCATGTCCGGCAACAGCGCGGCATCCGGCGGCGCGGTCTTTCTGAAGGACGGCAGCCTGACTGTCGGAAGCGGCGCGTTCGAGGGGAACACCGCCTCCGTCAATGGCGGCGCGATCTATGCCGCCAACGGCACTGTCACAGTGAACGGCGGAACCTTCGGCGGCGCGTCCGAAGCGGCAGGCAACACGGCGAACGGCAGCGGCGGCGCAATTTACGCGCACGGCGCCGTGGTGACCCTGACAAGCGGCACGGTACAGAATAACAAAGCGGCGTCCGGCGGCGCGATTTATATGCAGGTGGGCCAGCTCGCCATCTCCGGCGGCAGCATGACCAAAAACAGCGCCACCAGCGGCAACGGCGGCGCAGTCTACATGGACAGCGGCAATATGTCTCTGTCCGGCGGCAGCATGACCAAAAACAGCGCCACCAATGGCAGCGGCGGCGCGGTCTATGTGGATGCGGGTACGATTAACCACTCCGCGGGAACCATCGGCGGCACGGTGGGAGACGACGGCAACACCGCCGTAAACGGTGCGGGCGTCTTTGTCAACAGGGGCACGGCCAACTTCAGCGGTACCGCCAAGATTACCTATAACACCGCCACCGCGGGCGGCGCGGTGGGCGTGGGCACCGAGGCCGCGAAGCTGAACTTTGCCGGCACCGTTCAGATCAAAGAGAATACCCTCAACAACAAAGCGAGCAACGTCTACCTGAACCTGGACTCCGGCGATATCCTCAACTTCGCGCCGCTCGCCTCCGGAGCGTATGTGGGCGTGCATGTGCCGGGCGAGTTTGACAGCGAACTGTTCGAGAATCGAGGCACGGTTTGCGCCCGCTTCGCCGACTATACAGACAATCAGAACGCGAACGCGGACTTTAAGTCCTATGTCAAAAATGACCGTCTGAATCAGATGGGGGTCAGTAAGGACACCGCGACCAACAAGCTCTACTGGTACAAATCCTTCACAGTGCAGGCACTCAAACTGGGCAACAACGTCCTGCCGAACGGCACGAATGGGGAGAATCTCAAAGAGAAGATCTGGTATACTCCTCCCGCCAGCGACAACAGGGCGTCCGTGATCGCGGAGGACTTTCGTGTGACAGCATCCGTGGATGTAGGTACGCGGGTTTTTGCCGGCGCGTATATCCGTGAAGCGGCAGGTTCCTTTGACGACTATGTCACCCGTATCTACTGGGACAACGGGGAGCAGGAGTGGAAAGCGGTCAAGCGGGATGGGACAGAGATTTCGATTCCAAACGAAAGTGGTAGCGGCTCCCTTATGCTCTACTACGCGGATGCCGCGTATCTCAGCATTGAGAACAACAGCGATTACAAGTTTACCATCGACCCGCTCGAGGTGAAGATCGGCGGGGATACGCTGCAAGACGTCGTTGAGATAGGCTACGGCTATGTTGTGGCGCAGAACGGCGCGACCCGGGAATCCCTGGAGCCCATCACACAGGATGATCTCACACTGGACGCCCACGGGGCGATCAAGTTCCTGTTCCCCGGCGCGGTCAAACGCGGATTTGAGCTGACCGGCAAGTTTACAAACACGGACGGCACGCCGATTCTGTGGAATGGACAGATCACCTATACCCTGACGGGCGTCACGGGTGATCAGCTGTATCCCGAGACCCTCCCGGACCCCATTCCCACAGACCCCAGCTATCAGCCAGACCCGCTGGACATCAATAAAACCCTGCTTGATGCCGGCAAGACCTATGAGATCATCTTCGGCGGCAAGAAGGTCATCTGCAAGATCGTGAATGACTCTGAGATCAGCGGGCTGACGCAGGGCACGGATTACGTGGAAAAGGGGACGCGCTCCGACGGAAATGTGGAGTATCGCTTCGACACCCTCAACCAGGCGGTCAGTTTTGCGAAGAACCATAAGCCGACCGCCACGATCGAGTTGCTGACGGACTACCTGATCCCCACGGCCGACAACGTGTACATCACGGATGCGGACTGCAATCTCACCTTCACCACGGCCCTCATAAGCGATGGGGAAGCCGGTGTCACGGGCATGAAGGTCTATCCGACGACCGCCGCAAAGCCCTACGCCACCATCAGCCGCGACGCGGGCAATACGGATTCTCTGATCAGATATGAGGTGACTTCCGGGCAGGACGGCGAGCTGACCGTCACCAAGCTGAACTTCGACGGCAAGAACCTGGGCGGCACGAACAAATTCGGCGCGATCAAGACGAATAACATCGGCGTCAATATCTCGCATTCGGTATTTCTGAACTTCAAGGCCCAGCAGGGCGGCGCGGTGTCCGTGGACTATATTGAGACTTACAGCGGCGACTACGGCCTGACCGTAGACGACTGCATTTTCAAAAACTGCGAATCTCAGGGCGGCAATCGAGTGGGCGGCGGCGCGATCTGGACCTGCGCGAAGGTGTTTACGCTGACGAACAGCTACTTTGAAAGCTGCAAAGCAGCTGACCAGGGCGGCGCGGTATTCCACCGGATCGACGCCCTGAAGAATGGCAACGGAAAGTCCAGGGTGTTTACCTACGCCAAGGACACCCAGACCTATGTGGAAAACTGCCAGTTCATCAACTGCGAGGCCGGCGCGGCCGGCGGTCTCGAGATGGACACCTATTATGTTGAGGTTACCGACTGTACCTTCCGCAACTGCCGCGGAAAAACCAGAAACGCAGGCGCGGTCAACATCTATATCTATGAGGGTAGCCCTGCCGAAGACCCAAACATTACCGATCTTTCAACGGAGAGCGGCACCACCGAGGCGCACTTCGTCGGCTGCACGTTTGAAAACTGCAGCGCCGGCAACAGGGGCGGCGGCATCCGCACCCTGTTGCAGGTCAACACGGTGAAGGACTGCACGTTCAAGAACTGCTACACAACCGGGTCTCACAACGCAGCCAATGAGGATACGGGCGGCGCGATCTGCCTGGCGAACAAATATGCGCAGTCGCTGACGGTCTCCGGCTGCACGATCGACGGCTGCTACACGACCGCAAACAACAAGGCGGGCGGCGGCATCTACTGCAGCGCCGACGTGCTGACGATCGGGGATTACGACTATACGGAAAACAACAGGACGGACAAGATCCCCACGGATAAGTCGATCGGCATCTTTGTCACGGACGCCTCGGGTCACACGATCCGCCGCACGAAGATCGCGAACTGCACCACCAAGGGCGAGGGCGGCGGCGTGGCCCATGTCAAAGACAATGCCGAACTGAGGATCACGAACGCGACGATCTCCGACAACAAGACCGGCAAGACCGGCGGCGGCGTGTCCACAAAGGCTAAAAACGTGACGATCACCGGCAGTACCATCGAAAAGAACACGGCGACGGGCAACGGCGGCGGCGTATACGTCCTGCCTTCCACGAAGACCGGCGCTCTGACCCTCGACGGCTGCGCGATCCGTGAGAACGTCACCGACGGCAAGGGCGGCGGCGTCTATACCGAAATCGCGCTGACCCTGATGGGCAACTCCATGATCACCGCCAACGTCCTCAACTCCGAGACCAAGGAAAATGCCGCGGGCGTGTACCAGCCCAAGGACAAGGGACTGACTCTTACGGTGGGGAAAGCGGGCGCGGAAACGGATAGTTCCTCCATCAAGGGCAATGGCACGGCTTCTGGCGCTCCCTCCAATCTGGTGCTCTCCGAGGCGAGCGGACAGAATACGGCGAACAGCGTCAAGGTGCTTTGCAACCTGAGCGGCGAGATCTATGTCATCAATGCCAAGAAGAAGGGCACGAAGTTCGGCGTCGCCGTGGGCGCAAAGTACCTGGGCTTCAAGGATTCCGGCCTGACGGAGCTGGAGCATACGTTCATCGCGGACAACAACACCCTCTTCGGCGTCTTCGACAGGATGGACGAAGACGGAGATGATGGCTGGGATATCGTCTGGCGCGGCGACGTGGTCTGCAAGCTCACAGACGAACACGGCAGATTGCTGTATCTGAACGAGGACTGCTCCGAGCCCGCTATCTTTGACCGCTTGGACTATGCTACAGACGGCAGCCGCGTCAGTCCGTTCAGCTATCTCAGAGCCGAGGATCCCAAGCTCTGGTATTATGACGCGTCGAATCAGAAAAAACCTTTCACGGTGGCGGGAAACACCTGCTGCGTGAAGCTGTTGGTGTCGTCCTACGACCTGTCTACCCAGATCAAAACCGGCGCTTACCCGGACCGGACCATCATTCTGACCACCGCAGGGCGGACCGACAGTCTCTATCCCTTCACTGGGACGGGGACGGGTTCCCGGGCCACGATCAACCGCGGCAGCGCCATGAAAAACGCGATGATTAACGACACGGGGGTCAACCTGAAGCTGCGGAACATCGTCCTGGACGGCAAGGAGGTGTCTGTCGGCAACGATGGCGCGCTGATCTACGCAAAGAACAGCAACACAGCGGTCGATTACACCATCACCCTGGCGGAGAGCGCAATGCTGCAAAACGGCAAAACGTCGAAAAACGGCGGCGGCGTATATGTGGAAAACTGCTCGCTGGACATCGCCGGCGGCACGATCTACAACTGCAGCGCGGCGAAGGGCGGCGGCGTGCGCAAAGTGTCGGCGGGCACGTTGACGTTCTCCTCCGGCCTGATCACCCGCTGTACGGCGACCGGAAACGATGGCGGCGGCGGTATCGCCTATCAAAGAGGAAGCGGCACCGGTTTCACCATGTCCGGCAGCGCCCAGATTACCCGATGCAGCGCGAACAATGGCGGCGGCGTGTATATCGATAACAATAGCGGCAACACGATGAATATGACCGGAGGCAGCATCACCCAGAATACCGCGAACAATGGCGGCGGCGGAATCTATCCCGCCGGAACCAACGTGAAGCTGAATTTCTCTGGCCGCGTCACCGTGTCGGGAAACAAGCTGCAGGATGGTACCGTCAACAATGTAGAGCTTCATAACAACAACAATGGTATTATCAATTCCCAAGGCATCGAGCGCGGCTCCTATATCGGCGTGTATGTGTCCGGTACTTATATCCCGCTCACGGAGGAGCAGCGGCGGAACGGCATCAAGCATGACCCTTCGGATACACCGGAATACAGCAGACACGGCGGCGAGGGGGATCGCTTCGGAACGTACATGAACGGATCGGATACCAGATTCCTCTACTTCTTCGTCAACGACCGAAACGGACTCAAGGGCGGCCTGAAATCGGATGACGGCATCTATTGGACCACGATCTTCTCTCTGGAGGTCGGCAAGCGGGTGACCAGTACCGATCCCAATGACCTGAACGAAGCGTTTTCGTTCACCGTGACGCTGTCGGGTGTGGCGGAGCACAACGCTGCGATACTCGGATCAACAATCGAAGAGGACAGCGAGGAGTGGGAATCGGACGGATCCGTGGTAAAAATTCAAGACGGTACTGCGACCTTCAGCTTGAAGAACGGACAGAGCAGACGGTGGAACAACCTGCCTGCGGGAATCACATATAAGGTCACAGAAAATCTGGACGATGCACGGAAGGCGCATTATACCACGCTCCCGGCATATGAAATCACCGGAACCATCGGCGAGAATCTGTACAAGGATGACGTCGGGTCTAAGTATTTGTCCACCGCGGTGTTCACCAACCTCAACGCGGTGTGCAAGCTGACCCTGGACATCGACGGCGACGGCAGCAGCGACGCGCTCCTGTATGAGTACGACGCAAACGACGATCTTGTCCCGGCAGTCTATTCCAGCCTCCAGGAAGCTTTCGATAAAATCAACAGCGGCGCTCCGTTCAAATTCCTGAATAAATATGTGAGCAGCACTACCTGGCAGGACTATACAGCCGGAAGCGATAGCTATCTCACCCGCATCGAGATGCTGATCGACAGCTATGACCTGAAAGCGCCCTATACGATCCATACGCTGAACAGCGGGAAGCAGGCGCTTCTGACGACGGCAGAGAAGGGCGCGGAGGACGGCTATCCCTACGCCGGCAACGCGGGCACCGTATGTGAGATTAAGCGCGGCTTTGGCGGCAACACCATGTTTAGCCTGAACGGCACGCTGACCCTGACCGACATCACGCTCGACGGCAACAAGGACAGCTATACCTGTGACGCGGACGGCGGCATCGCGGCAGTAAACCAGACCGGCACACTGAACATTTGGGACGGCGCTGCGCTGCAAAACTGCACGACCTCCGGCAATGGCGGCGCGGTGCTTGTCAATGGCGGAACCCTGTCAGTGGAGGGAGGCCGGATCACCGGCAATACCTCCAAGAATTATGGCGGCGGCGCGATTCGTGTGCAGAACAACGGAACCGTGACGGTTTCCGGAACTGCGGAGATTTCCGGGAACAGCGTCAAAAAGGCTGATGCCAACGGCGGCGCCATCAGCGTCAAACAGGGTACGGTCTACATCACCGGCGGCATGATCACCGATAATACCGTAACCAACAAGAACATCAATAACCCGAAAAAAGCGATCGGCGGCGCGGTATATATTGAGAAGGGCAATCTGTACCTCTCCGGCGGTACGATCACCGGCAACACCGTCGATGGGACAAATTGCAACGGCGCGGGCATCTATATAGGTGCAGACGCAAAGATGTACCTCTCCGGCAATCCGGACTTTGGCGGCCCCAATATAACTCAGGGCAACCGGATGACGCCCTCGCTGGCTGCCGGTGCGAAAAACGGCGGCGAGGACTATACCTGCGCGCGTCAGGACATCTACCTCGCGGGCTATGCGGGCCCGGACGGCGATACCTCTGCCGCCTCGCTGATCGTCGATGGAGACATCAGCTCCGGAGACGGGACCATCTGGGTCTGGGCCGCTGAATCGCCGCACTACAAAACGCTGCAGCAGTTTGCCAAGTACGACAACGCGGGTGTTACAGATCCTGAAACCACGCTCAAGGCCTTCCGCAACGCGCGGGTCGACGCCGACACAGGCGCCGACAGCGTCGGGCAGTATCTCTACGGCGTTACGAAAGCGGACGACACCGCGCACAATGTGTTCTGGTACGGCGTCGAGGGCTCCCGTCGTGTGATCCTCCGAAAGGTGAGCGGACCCACCGACGGCACTACAGCGTCTTCACTGGCAGGGGCGAGCTTCACGGTCTGCCGCCAGGGCGAGAAGGCTCCCTATGTCGTGAAGGAAATTAAGATCGACGGAGTTGTCCACAAGCTGCCTGAAGATGCCTGGATTTCTCTATCCGGCCTCACCTCCCGCGCAAACGGCGTCTTCTGGGTCGGTGAGCTGCCCTTCGGCAAGTACTACATCATAGAAAATGACACGTACTATTTTGAGCTTATTGTGGGCGACAAGAAGGATGACGGCACTCCGCTCCCGGACGGCTGCTATATCGGGACGCGGCAGACAGGAAATCCACTCGCCTGAGACCACAACAGCCTGAGCAAAAACCCGTCATGGCTTCGCGAAGCGAATGATCAGCGCTTCCCCGACAGGGGAAAACGCGAAGCCGTGACAAACCAAAACTCACAACAAAAGCGGCGGAAGGAGATGACGGCGTTGCGGCCGATCAAAAAGAAAATTCAATCCGAAAGGGGCGCGTCCATCACCTTCGCGCTGCTGCTGTTCCTGGTCTGCTCGGTGCTCTGCTCGGTGCTCATCACGGCAGGAACTGCGGCGGCAGGCCGCATGAGCCAGATTGCCGAGACGGATCAGCGCTTTTACGCGGTGACCTCGGCGGCAGAGCTCATGAAGGATCTGCTGGACGGGAAAAGCATCACACTGGTGGAGAAGGATGGAAAGGTCTATCTCTTCGACAAAGAGTACGAAGAGATAAAGCCCGAGGATGACTATATCCCCGACAATCAGGTTTACGGGACGGGCGCAATCGGACAGAATCTTCTGAATTCCACGCTCAACCTGATTTCCTTCAACCGGCTCAAGGGTGAGGGCTCAAACAGAACGCTGTCCTTGACGTCGACTATCGAGGGATTTTCACCGGTGACCATCGTGGAAGACTACGACGGGCAGGAGACGTTGACGCTCACGCTCTACAATAGCCTTGACAACAAAGGGCAGCCGAGCACAGCGACTAACCGCTATACTTTGACGATGACGTTCTATCTTGGAAAGGCGGATATCTCGCCGGCAGCCAAGGTGACGTGGAGCCTCAAAAGCATGAAAGCCAGTGGCTGAGGAGAGTGAAAATGAAGACAAATATCATGAAAAAACTCCGCAGCCGGGCGGGCGAAACAATTACGGAGACACTGGTGTCGGTGCTGATTGGGGCGCTTGCGCTCGTCATGCTGGCGGGAGCGGTTTCCGCTGCAAGCAGCGTAATTACAACGAGCCGCGACAAGCTGAAAAAATATTACGACACAACAGAGACCGTAATTAAGAAAGTCTACAGTGATGGTTCACCAACATCCGGGGAGGTCACCATAAAGGTCGAGAATACGGTTACCGATCAGGTGGAGATAAACTATGAGGTCAACACAGAATTCGGCAGCATGACAATTGTCGTGTATAAGATGAAAGAGAAGAGTGAATGACGTGGTAGAGATGAGAACGAAAGTGAATCGAATACCCCGTTCCCGCGCGGGCTTTACCATGGCAGAGATGCTGCTGACGATGCTGATCCTGCTGCTGGCTTCAATCATCATGGCAACGGGTATCCCGGCAGCGAAGAATGCCTATGAAAAGGTGGTTCTTGCCTCCAATGCGGAGGTGCTGCTTTCCACGACGGTCTCCGCTCTGCGAAACGAGCTGGGCACCGCGCGGGACGTGAAGGTGGGGGAGCCCGCCGGCGATGAACAGACGGGTACCATCCTCACGTATCGCAGCCTGGCGCGGGAGGCGTATTCCAGACTCTTAGTAGAAAAAGACAATTCCTCACATAACGTGATCATGCTTCAGCGCTATTACGACGATCTTGTTCCCGCAAAGACGAGCGAGCCGGAAAAGCTTATACGCGACAAAACGGCGACTGCCGATCTGTATGTGACATACAGCTCGGCATCCTACAACGAAGAAACACATATCGTGACCATTAGGAATCTGTCAGTAAATCGAAAATCAGGGAGCACAGGGCTTGCCAAGCGCGACACCGTGTCGATCCGTGTCCTTTCAGATTGACCGTGCAGCGGCGCAGAGAGGGTTTTGCGTATGAAAAAACTGAAACATAACTATGGTATGACGATCGCGGAGCTGCTGATTGTCGTGGCCATCATAGGAGTTCTCAGCGGCGTTGCCTTCATCGCCGTCGACAGGTATCAGCGTTCGATGGGCCAACTGGAGCGCGACGGGATCGCCAAGGAGATTTTTGTCGCGGCGCAGAACCACCTCACTGCGGCCTACGGTGAGGGGTATTTAGGCGCGAATGCTTCCGGAACCGAGGAGGCTACCGGGAGCGGCATCTTTTACTTCGTTTACCCTGAGAACGGCTTTACGTCAAACGGCAGTTCCATCCTTGACCAGATGCTCCCCTTCGGCTCAATAGATGAGACGGTGCGCGCTGGCGGCAGCTATATCGTCCGCTACCAGAAGGAGGCGGGCCTTGTGCTGGACGTGTTTTACTGCTCGAGAAACGCCTCCCCGACGCGGTTCAACCACAGCCTGACCAGTGGAAACTATACAGAGGCTATCGGCATGAAGGGCGACGATCAAAAGCCTGCTCGCCGCAACTGCTTTGGCGGCGCGATCCTCGGCTGGTACGGCGGCGACGAAGCGGCCGAGCTTGCCAAGATCGAGCTTGCAGCGCCCACCATAGAGATCCGTAATGCCGAGACCCTGTCCGTCACGGTAAAGGACGCGAGTGAAAACTACGGAAAAAGCGCCAGCATCAGGCTTTTGATCAAAGGTGAGCTCAGCGGTAAAGAGCACTATATTGACGTATCTGCCGATCTGCTGGGCAAAGAGATTGTGCTGGATGATATTACCGTTTCCGACCGCCACTTCCGCGTGCGCAGCTTTGACGATATGACGCACGATATAATGCAGGACGACAACGGCTTCATTCCGGGCGAGAACCTGCTGATCCGCGCCGTCGCCTACAGCAACAGCGAGCTTTCCAACCTCGCTTACAGTGCGGAGAAGACGACAAACAGCCTCTACGCAGACGGCTCGACGGCGACCACCGCTTACATATCCAACATCCGCCACCTGGAGAACCTGGACAAGACGGTATCGAAACAGGATGAGAACGACAGTGACAGCGACGGCAAGCTGAATATCGCCAAGGCCGTACAGATCAGAGATCTGAACTGGACGACGGACGACAGCGAATATTGGATCAATAATACCGTCACGGATACAGGCAAAGAGCTGACAGGGAAAGGCAAATATTACCCCGTCAGTCCCGACTACGCCATCACCTACGACGGGCAGGGGAACAGCGTCATGAACCTCGATATTGACTTCACCGGCCCGGCGGGCATGTTCGGCACGCTGAGCAACAGCAACGAAATCAAAAACGTCATCGTCCGCAACAATCTCGAGGATGACAGCGCGCTTGAGATCAAGGGCAGCGGCAGCGCGGGCGGCCTCGTCGGCAGCATGACGGGCGGCAGAATCACCAACTGCGCCGCGGCGGTCTATGTGAGCGGCGCGAACGCTGGCGGCCTGATCGGCAGCGCAAGCAACGTTGCGGTCACCGACAGCTATGCCGGCGGTCATACGGAAAATGGCAAATATCTGACCACCGAATCCGGCGAAGCCCGTGTGAACGTGATCGCAACCGGCAGCTCGGGCGGCCTGATCGGCAGCATGACGGGCGGCTCGGCGGAGAACTGCTACTCCACCTGCTCGGTCAGGGGTACTGCGGCGGGCGGCTTCGCCGGTACGGCGAGCGGCACCATCTCCAACAGCTACTGCACCGGCCTCGTGCTCGGCCCGGGAGACGTGACACACAGCTCTACGGTCAAGGCCTTTGTCGGCAGCGACAACGGCGTCACGGCGAGCGGCTGCTGGTACGAATCTGCTGTCAACGCTATCCATTACGGTGCACGCAAGGCAGAGTTGAAGACGGCGAACAGCCAAGATGCCGATCTTGTCGTCGAAGACCTTGCCGCAGGCTGCGCGAACGCCTTCCCCTTCGACAAGGACAGACCGAACGGCAGCGGGGGAATCATCACCGCGTTCCAGGCGTACAATGAATTCCTGGGTACCGGTTTCGAGCCGGACGAGGCAAAACCCTACGACGCTTTCCTGAAAAATCACTATCAAAAGACGGGAGCGACGGACAAGACCGACTACCCGCTCAAGACGATTCAACAGCTTGACAACTCGGCTCCGGACTTCCTCGCCGTCCACTACGGCGACTGGCCCGCGCCTGAGATTCTGGTCGTGAACCCTGCTGCCTGATACAGCAACTATGAAACAGCACCCCGACCCTACCGGGTCGGGGCGCTTCATTTTTCTATGACAAAACGGAAACAAAGCCTTGCGCAAGGGGAAACCATGTGATAAAATAACCATGGATTATTGTGTCGTCGGATATACGTCCGGCAGAAGGAACGGATTATGGATGCAGCACCGCGGAGAAAACTGAATAACCATGGGATGTCCTGGATCATCGCCATCATGCTGGTCCTGATCGTGATCCTTTCCATCACCGCCATGATCCCTACATATAAAAAATACCAGGAGCAGGGCAAGCGCGTGGCCTGCGCGACCGCGCTGGACACGGCACGGCGGCAGCTCGCCTCCAACTACATGCTCAACGGCTTTGAGAACGACTCCGCCGAAAAGGCGAAAGAGTTTGTCACCTATGTCATGAACGGCTGGGACGACCTCTGCCCCGACGGCGGCAGTGTCTACATTGTCCCCAAGGAAAACAGCCCCCTGGACTGGGAGATCATCTGCGGCCTGCACTGCTCGGACAGCAAGCTGCGCACCCGCCTCAACTCCTATAATGTGCGCGAGCAGATCAAAGAAGCCCTGCTGCGCACGCAGAGCGAAGAGAATCCCTACCCGGAGACCCTGCCCTTCACCCTGCACGGCAAGTCGTATGAGGCACACCTGGTGGACGCCCCCACCGGGCTCAAGCGCGGCACACGACTGACCGCGGACGTCGAGGGCATTGTCGCCTTCTACTCCCTCGTCGGCCACAGCGATTTCGGCGCGGATTCCGGCATGAAGAAGGGCTCCCTCTGGTACTTCTCCTTCGCGGACGAGGATCACTGCGCCAACTGGAGCTATCACGACGAGTGGACCGGCGACAGCTACCGGGGCGTGACCGGGACGGCCTATCAATACGCCTCCGATCAGGTTATTCAGAGATAAGTAAAGAGAGGGAACCCTATGTCAATTTGGATGAACCGGGGATTGCTTCTCTATTGCTGCGCGGTGGCCGTCATGCTCGGCGCGGTGTTCGGCTCGTTTCTCAACTGCGCCGCCTGGCGCATCGCCCATGGGGAGTCTTTCCTGCGCGGTCACAGCCGCTGCCCGTCCTGCGGACACGCGCTGGGCGTGCGGGATCTCGTGCCGGTGCTGAGCTGGGTTTTCCAGCGCGGCCGCTGCCGCTACTGCGGGGAGAAAATCTCCGTGCGCTACCCGCTGACGGAGATTGCCTTCGCGCTGCTCACACTGCTGTGCCTGTTGCGCTTTGATTTGAGCGTGCTGTGTCTGCGCAACTGGATTTTTCTCTGCTGTCTCTTCTGCCTGTCGCTGGTGGACCTCGAGTCCTACACCATCCCGGACGGCTGTCTGCTGATCGCGGCGGGCGCGTGGCTCGCGGCGCTGCCCTTTCTGAAACCGGCCTGGGGAGAGATACTCCGCGCCGTGCTCGCAGGGCTCGCCTTCGGCGGGGGACTGCTGCTGCTGTCGCTCGTGATGGATAAGGTTTTGAAACGGGAAAGCCTCGGCGGGGGTGACGTCAAGCTCTTCGCGGTGGTGGGGCTCTACCTCGGCTTTGTGGGGACGCTTTTCTGCATGATGCTCTCCTGCGTGCTGGGCCTGCTCTTCGCGGCCGTCCGGAACCGGGGCGGCGAACAGGGAAAGGCCATTCCCTTCGGCCCCTCGATCTCCCTGGCCGCGGCGCTGACGCTGCTGTACGGGGAGGGCGCAATCCAATGGTATCTGGGCCTGCTTGGCCTTTGATTGAAAGAATGCATTAAACGGAAGCTGGGTGAATCTAATGGCAAAAACGATCCTGGGCATTGATATCGGTTATGACAGCCTGAAGCTGGCGGTGGTCAACGGCAAGCAGGTCCGCAGGACTGCTGTCGTCCCCATGCCCCAGAACCTGATCCGCGAGGGGCGCGTGGTCTCGACCGAGACCATGGGAGAGCTGATCCGGCGGACCATGAAGGAGCACGGTATCCGCAGTGGCCGGGCCGCGCTGGTGCTGCCAAACGAGACGGTGTTTATCCGCAGCGTCACCATGCCGCTGATGGCGGTGGATCAGCTCAACTACAATCTGCCCTTTGAGTTTCGCGATTATATCACGGAGGAGCTGAAGGATTATCTCTTCGACTACGCTGTTGTCTCCACCTCGGAGGAAAAGGACGAGGAAGCGGAGAGCACCGAGGGCGGAGAGAGCGAGGGCAGCGGTCAGGTCATGGAGCTGATGGCGGTGGCGGCGCCCAAGTCTCTGCTTGAGGAGTCAAAGGAGACAATGCACCGGGCGGGACTCAAGCTGGTCAAGGCCGCGCCGTCGGTCTGCGCCTTTCAGAACCTGATCCGCGCCACCACGCCCAAGGGGGAGGAAAATACGCAGGAATACTGCATCCTCGATTTGGGCTACCAGGCGATCCGCATGTATATGTTCCGGGGAGACCGGCACATGGTCACGCGCGTGCTGGAAATCGGCATGAGCAGCCTGGACCAGGTCATTTCCGAGGCCTATTCCGTGGACATACACCTGGCGCATACCTATCTGCTGTCAAACTATGAGGACTGCCAGAGCAAGGAATACTGCATGAACGCCTACGGCACCATCACGGTGGAGCTGATGAGGGCGCTGAACTTCTATCGCTTCAGCAATCCCGACAGTCACCTGGAGGATATCTGGGTCTGCGGCGGCGGCGCCTGCATCAAGCCTCTGCAGGAAAGCATTGCGGAGACGCTGGATCTGCGCATCCATACCGCGAGCGAGCTGATGCCCGGCGGCGCGGCGGTTGAAGAGGATTACGCGCTGCTCCAGGCGATCGGTATTGCGTTGGAATAGGCGGGAGGTGTTGACTATGGCTGTCGCCGTTAAAAACAACAAAAAGAAAAAAGGCGCTATCAAGCGCCGTCAGATGCCCACCAAGCGGGTCATCAACCTGGCTGTCCTGGATGAAAAGAAGGTGAGCTTCGGGCTCGCAATCCCGGCGATCCTCCTTATTCTGGTCGCGGCCGCCGTGTTCAGCAAGTTCCTGGTCATTGACAGAATGGCGGAGGTCTCGGCAGCGCAGGCGGAGGTAAGCCGCCTCCAGACGAGGATCGATCAGGGCTATGAGGAGCTGGCCGGTTTTGACGATCTGGCCGACCTCTATGCCCACTACACCTACTCGGGCTTTACCCAGGAGGAACTCAACCGCAGCGATCGTGTCGAGGTGCTGAGACTGATCCGCTCCGTGGTTCTGCCGCGCGTGGAGGTCAGCTCCTGGACGCTCAGCGGGAACATCCTCACCATCAACCTGAACGCCGAGACGCTGCAGGACATCAACCTCCTGATACAGCAGCTTGAGTCGGAGGACATGGTGGATTTCTGTACCGTGAACACCGCAAACACCAAGGACAACGCACGCCGTATCGAGACGGAAGAGCTGGGCGCTGTTAATGGGCGCGTGATCGCCTATCTCAATGCCGGGACAGGGGTGGATAAAGGATGAAAGTGCTGAGCCGGGATTTTACATTGAAGGAGAAGCTGCTCCTGCTGCTTCTCAGCCTGATTCTGGTCGGACTCGTGTACTATCAGTTCGTGGACAGACCCGTGCGGGAAGCGCTGGATATCGCGCACGCCGAGGCGGAATCCCTGACGGTGGAGCTCCAGACGGTGGAGGCCAAGCTCGCGAGGATGCGCCGCATGCGCAGCGAGATGGATGACGTCACCGCCGGCGGCACCGCCAGCGAGATGGGCAGCTACAACAACAGCAAGGCGGAGATCGCAATCCTCAACGATATCCTCCAGGACGCCCTGGAATACACCATCACCTTCGCGAATGTGACGCGCGACGGCGATCAGATCCGCCGCAACTTCACCCTGCAGTTTTCGACCGACAGCTATGAGATCATGGAGTACATGCTGAGCGCCCTGTCCGGAAGCCATTATCGCTGCATGATCGGGGATCTGCGCTGCAACGCCTCCAAGAACGATGACCTTATGCGCGGCATCATCACGGCCAACGCCACGGCCACTTTCTATGAGACCATGGTGGGCGGCACGCCGGACGCCGGACTTCCCGAGAGCAAGCCCGCCGCGTAACAACAGCGTACAATTGAATCTGAAATTGATAACGATACCTGCCGCCGGCAGGTATCGTTATCTTTTGTTTGACATTGTTCGTGTTCCGTTATAAAATTCTTCTATTAAAATGACTATCTGATGGTGAAACGCCGTAAGGCGTTCCGCCGGGCAGCAATGCTGCTCGGCGCCGCAATATGACTGCGGCGCCAGATATTCATTGCAGTGAGCATCGCGAGAATGATTCAAAGAATCATTCTCCGCCAAACATGTCGTTTGGCGGAGAAAACAATCGAAAACTCGATTGTTTTCTCTATGCGATAATCATTATAACTACCGAGGGAGAGAGGACACTTGCTGTTTAACTCCGGAAAATATGTGATTTTCCTGCCCGTTGTCGTGCTGATGTATTATCTGCTGCCGGCGCGGGCAAAAAAGCTGTGGCTGCTCGCCGCAAGCTATTATTTCTATATGTGCTGGAACGCAAAGTATGCGCTGCTGATCTTTGCCTCCACCCTCATTACTTGGCTCAGCGGTCTGGGGCTGGATCGGGTGCGGCAGGGCGACGGAGAAGATTCTCAACGGGAACGGCTCAAAAAGCTGATCGTCGCGGCGAGCTTTGTCACAAACCTCGGCATTCTGTTCTATTTTAAGTATTTTAATTTCGCCCTGGATCTGCTGCAAAGCGCTCTTGCGCGCCTGAACATCACACTCAGCGTGCCGGTTTTCGACATCCTGCTGCCCGTCGGCATCTCCTTCTACACCTTCCAGGCCCTCGGCTACACCATGGACGTGTACCGCGAGCAGATTCCGGCCGAGCGGAATTTCTTCACCTACGCGCTCTTCGTCTCCTTCTTCCCCCAGCTTGTCGCGGGCCCCATCGAGCGCTCCGGAAACCTGCTCGGTCAGATCTCCGTGCCGCATAAATTCAAATACGACAACCTGCGTGAGGGCCTGCTCATCATGCTGTGGGGCTACTTTTTGAAGCTCGTGATCGCCGACCGCATTGCGCTCTTTGTCGACGCGGTCTACGGCGCGCGCTACCTGTACCCCGGCGCGTATCTGGCGCTCGCGTCCATCCTGTTTCCCATCCAGGTTTACTGCGACTTCTACGGCTATTCCACCATCGCCATGGGCAGCGCGAAGCTGCTGGGCATCGAGCTGATGGAGAACTTCAAATCGCCCTTCCTCTCCACCTCGATCGCGGACTTCTGGCGAAACTGGCATGTGTCCCTCACCTCCTGGTTCAAGGACTATCTCTACATCCCCCTGGGCGGCAGCCGGAAGGGGAAGCTCAGAAAGCAGATCAACCGCATGATCGTGTTCCTGGTCAGCGGTCTGTGGCACGGGGCGAATCTGACTTATGTGGTCTGGGGCGGCCTCAACGGCGTGTATCAGGTGGTCGGGGAGCTGCTGATGCCCATGCGACTGAAGCTGTCAAAACTCCTGCATATCGACCGGAACTCTCTGGGCGTAAAGCTCGTCCAGATCCCGGTGACCTTCCTGCTCTTCGCGTTCTCCATGATCTTCTTCCGCTCGAGCACGGTGGGGGAAGGCCTCGCCGTTATCGGCAGCATCCTCCATGTGCGCAACCCCTGGGTCCTGTTGGACGGCTCGCTCTTTATCCGCGAGTACGACAGCGCCATGGTCCTGCCCATGACCTTCTTCCTGGGCGCGCTGCTGTTCTCCGATATCTGCAAGCAGCGCGGGATCGCCGTGCGCAAGGTGATCCTGCGGCAGGACGCCTGGTTCCGCTGGCTGGTTTTCGCGCTCTCGACGGCTGTGATCCTGCTCTTCGGCGTGTGGGGCCCCGGCTTCAGCGAGGCCAATTTCATCTATTTCCAATTTTAAGGAGGGCGGGCCTGACAGATGCAAACCTGGAAACGGATTTTGAGCTGCCTCGCTGCGCTCTGCCTGACGCTGGCGCTGCTGGGGGGGCTCACCTGGCTGACACAGAAAAAGGACAGCTATGCCAAGCATGCGGAGTTTTTTGAGCAGAAGGCCGATTACGACGTGTTCTTCATCGGCTCCAGCCGCATGATGAACGGCGTGTTCCCCATGGAGCTCTGGGAAAAGCACGGCATTGTCTCCTACAACCTGGCGCAGGCCGGACACCCGACTCCAGCCTATTACTGGATCATGCGCCTGGCCCTGGACTACAAGCAGCCGAAGCTCATGGTCATCGACTGCTACGGCATGCAGATGGACGTGAAGACCACCGCGGTCTTCGGCCTCATGCATATCTCCATGGACAGCTTCCCGCTGAGTCTCAACAAGATCCGCGCGGCCTATGATATGCTGGACGACCCCTATATCGGGGAGGAGTACAACGAGGGGGAGAGGCGCAGCGCCTTCAACCTGCTCTGGACTTTCCCGGTCTTCCACTCGCGCTGGAACCAGCTCACGGAGGAGGACTTCCGACCGAAAAAGAACATGACCCGCGGGGCCATCGCCAATAACGAGCTGTTCTGGGGCGAGTTCGTCCCCGACGACAGCGAGATGGGCAAGGTCACCGAGACCGTCAGCATGGACTATCTGCGCCGCGCCATCGAGGAGTGCCAAAGCCGCGGCATTGAGGTGCTGCTGACCTACATCCCCCTCTTTGCCGACGCAAAGCAGCAGGCCATGGCCGACTACGCGGGGAAGATCGCGGCGGAGTACGGGGTGGACTACATCAACTTCTTCGACCTGAACGTCGCCAATTACCATGTGGACTTTGCCGACAGCGCCGGGCATCTCAACACCGCCGGCGCGCGCAAAATCACGGATTATATCGGCGATTACATCACAGAGCACTGCGGCATCCCGGACCGCCGGGGCGAGGCCGCCTATGCCGATTGGGAGCGGGACCACGCGGTCTATGTTCAGCAGAAGGACGAGACGCTCAGAGCCTGTGAGGATCTGAGACAGTACCTGATGCTGCTCACAAGAGACGGCGTCGATATCCTGCTGTGCGTGCGCGACCCGGCGCTGTACCGCGATCCGACCGCGTCGGAGCTGCTCAAGGGCCTCGGCTTTGAAGAGACACCGGACGGGGATGCAAAGCGTCTGCTCATCCGCGGCGGCGGGGAGAGCGCAGAGGTCCTGACAAGCCTGCCGGAGGAATTGAGCGCCTTTGCCGACAGACTGGACGAGGGCGGAGCCTCGCTGCGCGTCTTGGTTTTGCGGGAAGGACGGGAGATCGACTGCGCGGACTTTGCGTATCTCTTTGACGAGACGCGCGGCGAGCTTGTCCAGACCGGCGCGGCGCACGGCGAATAAAGACATGAAAGCGGGGGGGCGGCCCCCGCTTTTATATTGACACTGTTTTGATAACAAAGCACTTGCAAGGCACATCTTGAGCATGATATAATACATTAGTTTTTTACAGAACGATCTTTTTGCCAAAGGAAGCGTCACATGGAATTTCGTGCGCTGCGGCCGGAGGATCAGGCGTGGATCACCGCCTGTCGGGATACGCGGGAGCATCCCTTTACCTCCCTCTCTTTCCCGTCGCTCTTTGCCTGGACGGCGGAATACGGGCTGACGGCCGCGGGGGACAGCGACTTTTTTGTGATCCGCAGCGAGCATGACGGGGCGTATTACTGTCCTTGCGGCGACGAGGGCAAATGCCGCGCCTTTCTCGACAGTCTGACGGGCGGCGCAAGGCTCGTCTATCTGACGAAAGAGCAGGCGAATGTACTCGCCGGGCGTGGCTGGCTCGTCCGGCACAGGGCAGATCTGAGCGAGTACATCCTCTCCACCGCGGCCGAGGCGCTGCGGGAGGGACACGTCTCCAAGAGCTTTCGGGACAAGTGCCGCCATTTCAAAAAACAGTTTTCCTATAGTGTGCGGCCCGTCGGCCCGGCGGAAATGCCGATCCTGCGCCGATCCCTCCTGGCCCTCTGGGACGATCCGAAGGAGAGAAACTTCGGGGATTACAGCGTCCTCCACCGGGAGATCGAGCACTTTGACCGCCTCGGGCTGCGCGGCCTTTTGATGGAGACCGCGGAGGGGGAGCACGCCTTTGTCCTGGGATATGAGAATAGGGCGGACTGCTTCACCGTGACCATCGGCAAACACAGCCCGGGCCTGCCGACCGAGACCTCCATGGTCATCGTGCATGAGCTGGCCAGTGTGCTGGATGGGGAGTACCCATTTCTGAATCTGGAGGAGGATCTCGGCCTGGAGGGGCTGCGCCGCGCCAAGGAGCTGTACAGCCCGGTTGACCGCCTGGAAGTGTATGAGGCAAACAAGCCGTAATGGATAAGCATTATATCTGCCGCCGCATGTTTTTGCAGGTGCTGCGGCCTTCGCTGATCGCCGCGCTGGCGATGGCTCTGGCCAACATGGCGGACGCGGTGGTCGTCGGCAATCGCTTGGGAGAGAGCGGCCTTGCGGCCATCGGCGTGGTGACGCCGCTGTACATGATCTATAACGTCGCAGGCTTTGCGTTTTCCACAGGCGGCTGTGTGACGCACAGCCGGCTCACGGCAGACGGCAGGGACGAGGAGGCCCTCGCGCATTTTAAGCTCATGGCGCGCTGGCTGCTTGCACTCTCCGTCGCCTATGGGATTTTGGGCAATCTGCTGTTAAAGCCTATCCTTGCGCTGTGCGGCGCAGACGAGAAGCATGCCGAGCTCTGCCTGTTCTGCAAACAGTACGCCGGGCCGCTTCTCCTGGCCGCGCCTGTCTTCGTGATCAATCTGCTGCTTTATGATTTCGTGCGCTGTGACAACGGCGCCTACTTCGCGACCCTCGGCTTTTCCGTGGGCTGCCTGATGGATCTGACCCTCAATATTCTGTTTGTGCTGGCGTTTGGCTGGGGCGTGACCGGTTCGATCTGCGCGACGATTCTTGCACAGATGATCAGTGTCGGGATCATGTCGATCCACTTTTTCCGCGGCAAGGGCGTCCTGACGCGCAGACGCCTGCGGGCCGTCTCACCCGATGCGGACAGCGCAAGGCTCGTGCTCCGCTCTCTACGCATCGGCATCTCATCCTCCGCGCGCTATGTTTTTCAGTTTCTGTTCCTGATGATGGGCAACCGTCTCCTGCTCAAGGCGGGCAGGCGCGGTCTCATTGACGGGGAAATCTATGTCGCGATCTTTGACCTGGTGATGAACGTGTCCTATCTCGTTTACGGGATCTATCAGGCCTTCTCTGATACCATGCAGCCCCTGGCCGCCACCTTCTCCGCCGAGCACGACTGGGACGATCTGCACTATCTGCTTCTGCTCGCCCTGCGCCGGGGTCTGGCTGTCGGTACGCTGACCGCGGTGCTCCTGGGCGTGCTGAACGCGCCTGTGGCGCGCCTGTTCGGCGCCACGGAGACCGAGACCCTGAAGGTCTCCGCAAGGGCGATTCCCATCTTCTGCCTGAGCACGCCCTTCGCCGGCGTCACCATTATTCTGACGGGCTTCTTCCAATCGATCGGGAAGGAAAAGCTTGCGAGCTTTGCAACGGTATTCCGCACCCTGATCTTTTTGCTGCCGATCACCTTCATGGCGGGGGTCTTTTTCCCCTTTGATTTCTGGTGGATTTTTGTCATCAGCGAGGTCGGCTCTTTGACGGCTCTTCTCACCGTGAGCCGGCGCGAAATGAGAGGGCAGAGGGATGATACGCCGGTATACAGCGCCCTCATGGACCCGGAGCACCGGAAACTGGACGGAGTGCTGCAAGGCGTCACGGCCTTCTGCGAGGAACAGCACACGCCGCAGAAGCAGGCCGCGCTCATTGAACTGGCGGTGGAGGAGCTCTGCCTTGTCACCCAGGAGCAGGCCTTTACCGGAAGACCCGACGAGTACATCCGCCTCACCGTCGCAAAGGAGAAGGAGGGGGATTACATCATGCACATCCGCAACAGCGCCCCGTATTTCAACCCCCTTGACATGCGCATGGGCAAAATGAGCAAGGACATGCAGGAGGATCTGCTCGCGTCGCTGGGCGTCATGCTGGTGCGCAGGCAGGCGAAGGATTTTCATTACCGCAAAAAACGCCATTATTCCCTTTCTGTCAAGCTCAACGCACTGGTGATCGCCATCATCCTGGCCCTCTCCGGCGGCCTTACGGCCATCGCCTACCGGGTCAACAGCGTACGCGTGGATCAGTATTTCAAGGCCGCCACGGCCAGCGCGGCCGGAACTGTCGCCGCTTTTGTGGACGGCGACTGGCTCGGGGACTTTTTGGATATGATTAAATCCGACGAGTACCGGGAGCTCCGCGCCCGGGCCATCGAGGCCGGAGACGAGGAAATGATCGCCGACTACCTGAAGGAAAAGGGCTGGTATGACGCTTATAACGATATGTGCGCCATGCTTTCGCTGTTCCGGGACAAGCTCGGCGCAATCTATGTCTACACCGTGACTCTGGAGGAGGGCAACGGCTTCACCATCATCGACCCGGACGAGAACCTGTTTTACATCGCCACCTCCATCCCGGTCCCGCCGGAGTTTGCGAATATCCGGAAGGGACAGCGCATTGAACCGACCCTCTCCGTGACGGAGTTTGGATGGCTCTGTTCGGCTTACGAAAACGTCTTCAACAGCGGGGGAGAGCTTGTCTGCCAGGTCGGCGTGGACATCGACATGAACGAGGTCATGGCGGAGCGGCATCAGTTTCTGATCCAAATGCTCACCTTTGCCGGTGCCCTGCTGCTTCTTTCCGTTGGCGCCTGTGTGCTGCTGATGCGCCGTATCGCGATAAAGCCGCTGTCCATGCTCTCTGATGCGGCCGTGGGCTTTGCCGACAGCGACAGGCTGCTGTCAAGTGATGACATCATCAAGCTGCCCATACGATCCAAGGATGAGATCGGGGAGCTCTACCAGGTGATCCGCGCCATGCAGCGAAGGATACTGGAATATCTGGACAACCTCACCCGCATCACCTCCGAGAAGGAGCGCATTGGCGCGGAGCTGAATATCGCCACCCGCATCCAGGCCGACATGCTGCCGAGCATCTTCCCGCCCTTTCCGGGCCGGAGCGAATTTGATATCTACGCCTCCATGACCCCCGCCAAGGAGGTGGGCGGCGACTTCTATGATTTCTTCCTGATCGACAGCGACCACCTGGGACTTGTGATGGCGGACGTGTCCGGCAAAGGCGTACCGGCTGCACTGTTCATGGTGATCGCCAAGACCCTCATCAAGAACCGCGCCCAGATGGGCGGCGGGCCGGCAGAGATTCTGAGCTACGTCAACGCCCAGCTCTGCGAGGGAAACGAGGCGGAGCTCTTCGTGACGGTATGGCTTGCCATTCTGGAAATCTCCACCGGCAAGGGCCTCGCCGCCAACGCCGGACATGAACACCCCGTCATCCGCCGCGGCGACGGTAAGTATGAGCTTGTGGTCTATCGACACTCGCCCGCCGTGGCGATCCTGGAAGACATGCGCTTTCGGGAGCACAGCTTTGTGCTCCTGCCCGGCGATACGCTCTTCGTCTACACCGACGGTGTGACGGAGGCCACCAACGCAAACAATGAACTCTTTGGAACGGACAGACTTTTGACAGCGCTCAACCGTGACCCCGCGGCAGAACCGAAGGAACAGCTGGCTGCTGTAAAACGGGAGATCGACGACTTCGTCGGCGACGCGCCCCAGTTTGACGACATCACCATGATGTGTCTGCACTATACAGGACCGGAGAAGAAGAATATGAAAGAACTGACAATTGAAGCAGAAGTTGAAAACCTGGACAAAGTAATCGGCTTCGTGGATGAGCAGCTCGAGGAGATGGAATGCTCCATGAAGGCCCAGATGCAGATCGACGTGGCGGTGGAGGAGATCTTTGTCAACATCGCAAGCTACGCCTATGTGCCGGGGAAGGGCTCCGCCACGATCTGCGTGGACCGGGAGGAAGACCCGAAGACGGTCAGCATCACCTTCATCGACAGGGGCGTGCCCTATGATCCCCTGAAGAAGGAGGACCCGGACGTGAGCCTGCCCGCGGATGAGCGGGCGATCGGCGGCCTCGGCATCTTCATGGTAAAGAAGAGCATGGACGAAATGACTTATGAATACAGGGATGGACAGAATGTTCTGTGCATCAGAAAGCGTCTTTGAATGAATACAGTGACAACGAACACAGACCTGCCGCGCATCGGTATCATCGGCGCGGACGAGGCCGAAATCGCGCTTCTGAAGGAGGCATGCGCCGCAGCGGAGTGTACGAAAATTGCGGGCATGGACTTCTTTGCGGGCTATATCGGCAGTACACCCGTTGTGATCGCCCAGTGCGGCATCGGCAAGGTGAACGCGGGGATCTGCGCCCAGATCCTGATCGGGCGCTTCGGCGCGGAGAAAATCATTAACACCGGGGTCGCGGGCTCGATGAATGCCGACATCAACATCGGGGATCTCGTGATCTCCACAGATGCCGTCCAGCACGATTTCGACATCAGTCCCCTCGGCTACGGCTATGGGGAGATCCCTTATCTCGGCGTGACCGCTTTTCCGGCGGACGGAGGGCTGCGCACTCTCGCCGTGAAGGCGGCGAAAAAGACAGCGCCGGAGCTCGGCGTATTTGAGGGACGCGTCTGCTCGGGCGACCAGTTCATCGCGGACAGCGCGCAGAAGGAGCTGATTCGCTCGCGCTTCGGCGGTATGTGCTGTGAGATGGAGGGCGCCGCCATCGCGCAAGTGTGCCATCTCAACGCCGTCCCCTGGGTGGTGATCCGCGCCATTTCCGACAAGGCGGATGAGACGGGCGACGTCGATTATCCCAGCTTCGCGGCGAAAGCGGCGCGGGACTGCGCCGGTATCGTCCGCGCTATGCTCGAAGCCCTCGGCGGCGCGTGAGCTGCGCAATCAAGCTGTGTAAGCAATCCTTCTAATAATAAATATTTCAGATAAAAGGAGAACGACTATCATGCTGAACATCAACAAGACCACTGAGGACAAGACGCTCACTGTCGCCCTGGAGGGCCGCCTGGACACCACGACCGCGCCGCAGCTCGAGTCGGAGCTGAAGAGCGAGCTCGCCGGTGTGGAGATGCTGGTGATGGACTTCGAGAAGCTCGAGTACATATCTTCCGCTGGGCTGCGCGTCCTGCTGTCGGCACAGAAGGTTATGAACAAGCAGGGTGAGATGAAGGTCGTCCATGTCAGCGACGTCATCAATGAGATCTTTGAGGTCACCGGCTTCAGCGATATCCTGAACATCGAGTAAGAATAGGCGAAAACGCCGCCGCATCCGTCGATATCCGTGGATGCGGCGCGCTTTCATCCTGATCTTCGACTGAAAGAAGGTTGAGCAATGGCAGACAAAAAAACGCGATTTACACAAGCAATATGGAAGGTCACTCAGGCGCTGCGGGACGCGGAAAATCTGGACAACGCGCTGGCCGCGAGTCTTGAAGCGATCATTGAGGCTCTTGACAGCCAGGCGGGGACGATCTGGCTGCTGAACAAGCAGAACAACCGGCTTATCCCAATGTTCAACCACGGCCCCGTGGATATCAGCGGCATTACCATTGAGAACGGACAGGGCATTGCGGGCTCGGTGGTCCAGAACGGGGAGCCTGTCATCGTGGCAGACACGGAGAAGGATGCGCGCTTCTCCCACAGCGTGGACGACGAGTCCGACTTTGAAACAAAGAGCATCATCTGCGTGCCGCTGAAGGACAGTCAGGAGACCATCGGCTGTGTGCAGATCATCAACCGCATGGACGGGACGTCGTATGATGCGGAGGATCTGGATCTGTGCGAGCAGATGGCCTCCCTCGCGGCCATTGCCCTTGAGGACAAGGGCTTTTCCTACAAGCTGGGAGAGCAGAAAGAGGTTTTGATCACGGTTCGCAATCTCATCAAGGAGTTTCCGTCCGGCGATGGGGTCAACCGCGTGCTCAAGGGGATCAACCTCGATATCTATAAGAACGAATTTGTCGTCGTTCTCGGTGAGTCCGGCTGCGGCAAGTCCACCATGGTGAACATCATCGCGGGCATGGACTTTCTCACCGACGGTGAGCTCAGGATCGAGGGCAAGGATTTTTCGCACCCCTCCGACAAGGAACTGACCCAGTTCCGGCGCGAGTACCTGGGCTTCGTCTTCCAGTCATACAACCTCATGCCGAACCTGACCGCCCAGGAGAACGTGCAGTTCATCGCGGACATCGCGCCAAGCCCCATGGAGGCGGCCGCGGCGATCGAACGGGTCGGTCTCACGGATCGCGCGGACAACTATCCCTCCATGCTCTCCGGCGGACAGCAGCAGCGCGTGGCCATCGCCCGCGCCATTGTGAAAAACCCGCACGTCATCTTTGCCGACGAGCCCACCGCCGCCCTGGACTATCAGACCAGCATCGAGGTGCTCTCGGTCTTTGAAGAGATCATCAACACACAGGGCGCGACGGTCGTCATGATCACCCATAACCCGGAGATTGCCAAGATGGCCAACCGCGTCGTCAAGCTCAAGAACGGCAAGGTTTCCAGCATCAAGATCAATCTGCATCCGCTCCATGCGTCTGAGCTGGTCTGGTAACGATGACACGAACACAGTTGAAAGACGCCCGGCGCAATATCAAAAAACAGCTCATCTCCTTCATCTCCATCGTCGTGATTGCCATGATCGCGGTGATGGCCTATCTCGGCATTGCCTACCCGGCAGCCGCAATTAAGACATATTTCGAGAACTACTACGACCGTTACCGCCTCTGGGACCTTGAGGTCAACTCCACCATGCTGATGGACGACGAGGATCTTGAGGCCATCCGTGCGCTGCCCGGCGTGGAGAAGGCGGAGGCGCTGTATCAGATCGACGCCGCACTGCCCCTGGGCGACACCATGGAGTCGGTTTTGCTCCTGTCGACGCCGCGGGAAATCTCCCTGCCGGAGCTGCTGGAGGGGCGTCTGCCCGAGAAGCCGGATGAGTGCGCCATAGAGCAGGAGCTTGTCAAGCGCTGGGGATTCAGCGTGGGTCAGCGCGTGAATGTGGAGACGACGCCGCTCGCGGGCATTGATCCGCTTCTGCAGAAGGACTTCGTGATCACCGGCGTCTTCAAGCATCCTGACCATGTCAGCTTCATGGTCTCTGTCAAGCCCTATCTGCTGGTTTTGGCGGACAGTTTCAACTGTGGGGGACTGGAAGGGGCCTTTATGAAGACCCGTATCCTGGTCGAGGGCGCGCCGAAGGAACGCTTCGGCGAGGCCTATTTTAATCTGGTCAAGCCCGTGGAGAACGCGATCGTCTCTCTTGCGGACAGGCAGACGCAGCACCGCGTCGACAAGTTCCGCGCGGCTATAGATGAGCAGCTCAAAGAGGGACGACAGAAGGTCGACGACGGAAAGCAGCAGCTCGAGGACGGCCGCAGGCAGCTTGAGGACGGGCGCAGAGAGCTCGAGGAAAAGCGCGCGGAGCTGGAAGACGGCCGCAGGAAAGTCGAGGACGGACGCAGAGAGCTCGAGGAGAAGCGCGCGGAGCTGGAAGACGGCCGCAGAAAGATCGAGGATGGCCGCAGAGAGCTCGAGGAAAAGCGCGGAGAGCTCGAAGACGGCCGCAGGCAGCTCGAGGACGGGCGCAGAGAGCTCGAGGAAAAGCGCGGAGAGCTCGAAGACGGCCGCAGGAAAGTCGAGGACGGCCGCAGAGAGCTCGAGGAAAAGCGCGGAGAGCTGGAAGACGGCCGCAAGAAAGTCGAGGACGGCCGCAGAGAGCTCGAGGAGAAGCGCAGAGAGCTGGAGGACGGCCGCGAAAAGCTGATCGAGGCGCGGCGAACGCTGGACGACGGCTGGAAGTCGATCGTTGATGCCGAGGCCCAGCTCAAGGACGCGGCGGCCCAGCTTGACGAGGGCGGAAAGGCTCTCGCCGAGGCGGAGATCCGGCTCGCCCCCATACGGGGCCTTGCCGATCAGGCGCTCAGCCTCATCGCCCTGTTTGAGGATACCGGTCATCGACTGCCGGGCGCCGTCGGCGGGGTGGTTCAAAGCTACAGGGACGCCCTGCAAAAATACAGTGATGGCCGGATGACCTGGTATTTCCAGGGCGAGGAATATCTTGACGCCGTCGCGCTTGTCGAACAGAATCGAAAGCTGCTCACGGAGGGCGAGGCGGAGTATGCTTCCTCCCTGGCGCAGTTTGAAGACGGCGAGCGTCAGCTTGCCGAGGGCGAGCAGCAGCTTCGAGACGCCGAACAGCAGCTTGCGGATGGCGAGCGTCAGTTTGCCGAGGGCGAGCAGCAGCTTCGAGACGCCGAACAGCAGCTCAAGGACGGCGAGCGACAGTTTGCAGACGGCGAGGCGGAACTGCGGGACGCCGAACAGCAGCTCGCGGATGCCGAGCGTCAGTTTGCCGACGGCGAGCAGCAGCTTCGAGACGCCGAACAGCGGCTTGCGGATGGCGAGCGTCAGTTTGTCGACGGTGAGGCGGAGCTGCGGGACGCCGAACAGCGGCTTGCGGATGCCGAGCAGCAGTTTGCGGACGGCGAACAGCAGCTCAAGGACGGCGAAGCGGAGCTCAAGGACGCCGAGCGGCAAATCAAGGACGGCGAGGCCGCGCTGCAAGACGGTGAGACAGCATTGGACGCGCTTGGCGAGTGCAAGTGGGTCGTGCTCAACAATCGCGGCAACGCGGGCTATATGTATGCCGACACCAGCGTCGACAATCTGTCGAAGCTGAGTCTGTCCTTCTCACTGATCTTCATCGCGGTCGGCGCGCTGGTGATCTACGCCACCATCGGCCGTATGGTGGAGGAGCAGCGAAAGCTGATCGGCGCGACCAAGGCCATGGGCCTGTTCAACCGGGAAATCTTCGGCAAGTATCTGAGCTTCGGCGTAGGCGGCACTATGCTCGGCGTGGTGCTGGGCATTCTGCTGTCCTACTTCGGTATGCAGCCTATGATCATCAGCGCTTACAAAATGTTCTTTGTCTACGAGAAGATACCGCCGGTCTCCATGCCGCTGCAGACGGGGATCGTGTTTGCGGGCGCGCTGGCGGTGTCCGGCCTTTCGGTTCGGGTCGCCTGCACGGAGCTTCTGAAGTCCCCGGCGATCAGCCTCATGCAGGGCAAGGCGCCCAAGAGCGCGAAGAAAAGCGGACGTTCCGCAAAAAAGAGCCTGTATACGCGCCTGATCCTGCTGAACATGCGCACAGATCTCAGCCGCGTTCTGGTCACAACGGTCAGCATCATGGGCTGTTGTATGATGCTGGTTGCGGGCTTCACGATGAAGTACGCCGTCAGCCGTGTAAACGCCCGCCAGTTCGGGCAGATCGTGGAGTTTGAGGGCGAGCTCTATTTTGACAGCACCCGGAATGAAAACGCCGAAGCGGAGCTTCGGGCAGTCCTGGACCGCGAGGGACTTCGGTATCTGCCGGTACGAAAGGCGGACGCCATCTTCCAGATCGGTGACACACTGAGCTCCGGAACCGCCATCGTCGCGGAGCAGGGCCTGCTTGACGGCTTCTACAGCCTGCGGGACACGGAGAGCGGGGAAGCTCTCGGCCCGACCGACGGCGGCGTGCTTGTCCCGGGGCGCTTGCTCGAATACTACAGCCTCCATGTCGGAGACGAGCTGATGCTCTACAACACGAGGATGAATCGCATGGAGGCGCCGGTCACCGGCAGCTTCAACAACTACTTCGGACAGCTTCTGTTCTTCACGCCGGCAGGCTATGAGGCGGTCTTTGGCGAAGAGGCCATGCACAACTGTTTCCTCGTCAGGCTCGGAGAGCTGAGCCTGGATGAGCTGCAGAAAAAGCTCACCGGGATCGAGGGCTTCGAGTCGCTGCAGGACGCCCATGCGGAGCGGGAACGCTTTGACAATTTGTCCGCGGTGCTCAATCTCGTCATTGCCATGCTGCTGGTCCTGGCCGCCGTGATGTCCTATTTCATCCTGATGAACCTCTCCATGACCTATATCCAGCGTAAGACGAAGGAACTCACCATCATGCGCATCAACGGCTTTACAGTCGCGGAGTGTGTGCGCTACGCGGCCTGGGATCTGGTCCTGACGACGGCGGCGGGCATTGTGCTCGGCCTCGCGGTCGGCCACCCGATCGCGGTCGCGATTGTCAAGCTGGTGGAACAGTCTCACCTGCAATTCGTGCGGGAGGCCGATGTGCGCACCTTTATCTACTGCGCGTTGATCATGCTCGGCTTCTCCGTGGCGATCAACGGCTTTGCCCTGAGCAAAATCAGAAATCTCAAACTCTCGGACGCGATATGAGGAGGGGGAGTGCTATGAAGAAAACCATCACGATACTCACGCTGCTTTGTCTTCTCTGCGCGCTGTTGCCGGGCTTCTGCGCCTTCGCGGAGGAATCGGACGCGGCGCGGCGCGGCGAGGCGGCGATCAAGGCCACTGAGCACTGGGACTATATCCAGCTTCCCAAGCCGGAGAGCTACCTTGACGAGTGGAAGACGCTCTACGGCCGCAAGGCCTGGTACGCGCCCAGCCTCTGGGTGGAGAGCGTGCCCATCCTCAACAGCGGCGCCCCCTATCGGCCCTTCCTCTTTGAGGGGACGGAGGTCACGGTTGTCGCGGAGGAGAACGACCTGTCCTGCATCCTCTACCGCGGCGAAAACAACAGGCTCTATTCGGGCTGGATCAAGAGCATCCGCCTTCTGGACGAGTTCCCCGGCGAGACATACAGCGTCGGCGAGGTGCGCGAGGGGGACTTCGACACGCTCCCCGAGGTGAAGCTGGACTGGGCAAACGGCTATCTGCCGGGGACGGAGCAGCGCTACACGGTTTTGAACGAGCCGGTGGAAAACTGCGTCGGCTTTGAGCTCGAGTACCAGATGATCGCGGAGAACACCTCCGCCAAGTGGATGGTCATGGGGCCGCGCGTCGTCTGGGTCAGCGACGGGGAGAACTGGATCGCCGCGGGCGAGTTTCCCTATGAGGAAAACGGCGCGGTGCGCGTACAGCTTTGGCTGCCGGAGCCGATGACGGTCGCCGCCATCGCCACCGTGGCCGCCTGCCACGCGCCGAACCTGTTCGATTTTCGCGAGACCGCTAGAAATTTCCTGGTGACAAAATAAAACATCATGCGGCAAATCTTTTCGGGATTTGCCGCATGATATTTTAAAGAAGCTTTTTGATTTGACGATAAATCTCCAAACCGCGCTCCTGTCCGTATTTGCTGATAATGGAGCGATAAATCAGCTGCTTGCCGTTCTTTTCCGAAAAGAGCTTTGTTACCTGGGAAGCGGCATAGCCGACAGTCTCGGTATCAAACCCGGCCGCGCCAAGGGTTTTCATCACGGCATTGTTGACGGCGGTCCGGTCTTCCGGTCCGGGGCTCTTCTCCGCCTTTCCCATGACGGCGGCAGAGGGCTTTTTTTGCGCCGCTTTGCTTTTGCCCGCGGGAACGGCTGCCGTCGGCGGCTTTGGCGCCTCAAATTTATCGCGGCGCTTTATGTCGGCGCCGAGTTCGGTCTGCCAAAACTGAACGATATCATCGTAATCGGTGTCATTGCTCAAGATCACAAAATTTCGATCCGGTTTGATGGTTCCCAGCAGGTAACCGAGATAGGACACCAGATGCATGTCGATGGATTGGCTCTTCGCCGGAACCTCATGCACCTGCAAGTTGGTTCCGTTGAAGTTGGCCAGCACCGCAGTGGTAAACTTTGGCGCGTTTCTGGTGGAGAACAGGTGAACATGATCCTGCGCCGTGAGCTTTTGGGCGCCTTCAAGCCCCTTAAGGCCAACATTTTCAAAATCAATCAAATAATATGTCTCTTCCACAATTGATAACAAAGCCTCCTGAAATCTGCCCGTATTATTGTCAGTATATCATATCCCCGTCAATGCTTGCAAGGAGGAATAGAAAGCAGATTAGTATTGTTACGTAAAATAAAATATGTAAAATATATTACGTAAACCAATGACGGGTATACAAATATTCACAATCTTGACCGTTCGATATTTCCGTGCTACAATACCAAAGTTAAAGTTTTCATGGACGGAGAAGCCTATGTTTATTGCGGATCAATGGCAGGATTTTGAACTGATCGACTGCTCAAAGGGCGAAAAGCTCGAGCGCTGGGGCAGCTATTACCTTGTGCGCCCGGACCCCCAGGCCATCTGGGACACACCGCGGAGAAACGCGCACTGGAACGACCGCAACGCCCGCTACAGGCGCAGCGAGACCGGCGGCGGAAGCTGGGACAAGGGCGATCTGCCAGAAGCATGGCATATTCGATACAAGGAGCTTACCTTTAACGTCAGGCCCATGAACTTCAAACACACCGGCCTATTCCCCGAGCAGGCCGCAAACTGGGACTGGGCTATGGACAAGATCCGAAAGGCCGGGCGCGATATCAGCGTCCTGAACCTCTTCGGCTACACCGGCGCCGCGACGGTGGCCTGCCTCAAGGCGGGCGCTTCCGTCTGCCACGTCGACGCCGCCAAGGGCATGGTCGCCTGGGGCAAGGAGAACGCAGCGGCCTCGGGTGTGCAGAACGCCCCGGTGCGCTGGATCGTGGACGACTGCGGCAAGTTTGTCGAGCGGGAGATCAGGCGCGGACACAGATACGACGCCATCATCATGGACCCGCCCTCCTATGGCCGCGGCCCGGGCGGCGAGGTCTGGAAGCTCGAGCAGAACCTCTGGCCCTTCGTCTCCCTCTGCGCCGGGGTTTTGTCGGATGATCCGCTCTTTGTGCTGATTAACTCCTACACCACCGGCCTCTCGGCTTCGGTTTTAAGCTATGTGACCGAGAGCATCTTCACCAAAAAATTCGGCGGCCGCTCCGACAGCCAGGAGCTTGCCCTCCCCGTCACCGAAAGCGGCCTGTATCTCCCGTGCGGCGCGACATGCAGATGGGAAAGATAAAGGCGTGCCCGTAGGGGTCGATCCTCTGATCGACCCGAACCCTCAAACATGGTACACGGTCTGCGGGCCGATGAGGGCATCGGCCCCTACGGAACACAGTCCACGAAAGGAACCGGAACTTGAACCCAATCATCGTATTTGACAACGTACATTTTACCTACCCCGGGGACGAGCTGGAGAGCCTCTGCGGCGTCAGCCTTTCCATCGAGAAGGGCAGCTTTGTCGCGGTGCTCGGACACAACGGCTCAGGCAAATCCACGCTCGCCAAGCACATGAACGCCATCCTTGTCCCGGACGAGGGGCGTATCACGGTCTGCGGCACGGATACCGCCGACGAAGAGAAGGTCCTCGACGTGCGCCGCCGGGTCGGCATGGTCTTTCAGAACCCCGACAACCAGATCGTTGCGAACGTCGTGGAGGAGGATGTGGCCTTCGCGCCCGAAAACCTGGGCGTGGAGCCCGCGGAGATCCGCAGGCGCGTCGACGCCGCCCTGCGTCTCGTCGGAATGTACGAATACCGTTTGCACGCCCCGCATCTGCTGTCCGGCGGACAGAAGCAGCGCGTTGCCATCGCGGGCATCATCGCCATGCAGCCGGAGATCATCGTCCTGGACGAGCCCACCGCCATGCTCGACCCCCAGGGGCGAAAAGAGGTCGTCGACACCGTCTACTCCCTCTGCCGCGCCAAGGGCATGACCGTCGTCTTCATCACCCACCACATGGACGAGTGCATCGACGCCGACCGCCTCATCGTCATGGCGGGGATGGAGCTCGAGGGCGAGCCGCTCGGCGTCAGCGACTGCGCGGAGCTCATCGCGGATAGTTTATCAAAAGAACGGAGCGTAAGCTGATGGCCGAGATCGTCACGGAAAAGCTGTGCCACGTATACAGCGCCAATACCCCCTTCGAGCGGGCGGCCATCACGGACGTGAGCCTCCGCATCCCGCAGGGGCAGCTTGCCGCGCTGATCGGGCACACCGGCTCCGGCAAATCCACCTTCATCCAGCACTTAAACGCCCTGCTCCAGCCGAGCGCTGGCCGCGTGCTTCTGGACGGGCAGGATATCAACAAGGACAAATACACGCGGCGCGACGTTAAATGGAAGGTCGGGCTCGTGTTTCAATACCCCGAGTATCAGCTCTTTGAGGAGACGGTGTATAAGGACATTGCCTTCGGCCCGGCCAACATGAAGCTGAGCGAACAGGAGATCGACGAGCGAGTGCGCGAGGCCGCCGCGTTCACCGGCGTTGCGGAGGAGCTTTTCGAGCGCTCTCCCCTGGAGCTCTCCGGCGGACAGAAGCGACGCATCGCCATCGCGGGCGTCATGGCCATGCGGCCCGAAGTCCTGATCCTGGACGAGCCGACGGCGGGCCTTGACCCCGCGGGCTGTGAGCAAGTTCTTGAGAACATCCGAGACTACCGCGAGAAGAGCGGGGCGACGGTGCTCATCGTCAGCCACAGCATGGACGATGTGGCCCGCTTTGCCGAGCGCATCATCGTCTTCCACGAGGGGAGCGTCGCCATGGACGGCACGCCCGCCGAGGTCTTCTCCCACGCGCAGGAGCTTGTGGAGATCGGCCTGAACATCCCCAAGGCGGCAGAACTTGCCCTCGCGCTTCGGAAACGGAACATTCCCGTTCCCGAGGGCGTCTTTACGCATGATGAGCTGCTCAAGGCGCTGCTTCGAATCAGGGAGGGAAGACCATGCTGAAGGACATCACCCTCGGCCAGTATTTCCCCGGAAATACCGTCGTCCACAAACTGGACCCGCGCACCAAGATCCTCCTTGTGATCGTGTATATCGTCGGTCTGTTCCAGGCAAACGGCTGGGCCGGCTACGCCGCTGTGACGGGCTTCACCTGCCTGTGCACAGCCCTGTCGAAAATCCGCCCCTCCGCCATGTTTAAAGGCGTCAAGCCCATGCTCTTCATCATTGCGCTCACCGCCCTGCTCAATATCTTCTATACCCAGGGCACGCCCATCCTGCCCGGCTGGATCATCACCTGGGAGGGCATCGCCCGGGCTGTGCAGATGATGCTGCGCATCGTGCTGCTTATCTCCGGCACCTTCCTGCTGACCTATACCACCAGCCCCATTGCCCTGACCGACGGCCTGGAGCTGCTGCTGAACCCGCTGAAAAAGCTCAAGGTCCCCGTGCATGAAATGACCATGATGATGAGCATGGCCCTGCGCTTTATCCCGACGCTGATCTCCGAGACCGACAAGATCATGTCGGCCCAGAAGGCGCGCGGCGCAGACTTTGAGACCGGCAGCCTGGTAAAGCGCGCGAAAGCCCTGCTGCCCATCCTGGTGCCGCTCTTTGTCTCCGCGTTCAAACGCGCGGACGAGCTCGCGGTGGCGATGGAGAGCCGCTGCTACCACGGCGGCGAGGGGCGCACGCGCATGAAGCAGCTTCGCTATCAGACGCGGGACCGGATCGCCCTTGCCGTGGGCACAGTCTTTCTTGCGCTGATGTTTGTTTTGAAAAGGTTCGGCCTATGAAAAACATCGCCCTCTGCCTGCGCTATGACGGCAGCCGCTACCACGGCTGGCAGGTGCAGAAAAACGACCTCACCGTAGCCGAGACCGTCGAGGAGGCAATCTTCAAGGCCTGCGGAGAGCGTACGCGCGTCATCGGCTGCGGAAGAACCGACGCGGGCGTCCACGCCCTGCGCTACTGCGCGAATTTCCGAAGCGACACCCGCATACCCATGGAGAGACTGCCCCTCGCGCTCAACGCCCGCCTGCCCTGGGACATCGCCGTGGTGGACGCCTGCGAGGCGGAGGAAGGCTTTAACGCGATCGGCTCCTGTATAAAAAAAGAATATGTATATAAAATACTCAACAGGGCCGTGCGCGATCCCTTCCTTGAAAAGCGCGTCTGCTTCTATCCCCAGCATCTGGACATGGAACTGATGGCCCGTGCGGCAAAGGCCTTCGAGGGCACCCACGATTTTCGCGCGGTCCGTTCCGTCGGCACCGAGACCAAGACCACCGTCCGCACGGTGTACTGGTGCAGAGCCGAGAGGGAGGGCGACCTCATCACGGTCTTCGTCTGCGCGGACGGCTTTCTCTACAACATGTGCAGGGCCATGGTCGGCACCATGGTCTACGCCTCCTACGGCAAGCTCACGCCGGAGGAGATCCCGGCGCTTTTGGAAAAGGGCGACCGGCGTCTCACCGGCCCTACCATGCCGCCCCAGGGCCTCTACCTCAACCGCGTCTGGTACGACGGCGCGGTGGGGGAGATGATGGACAGACAGTGTGGAGTGTGAAGTGTGGAGTGTGGAGTTGAGGTGTCGCTTCGCGACGATTGATACTATTTTTCAATAAAAAAGTCGACACTTTTTATTGAAAAGATGCCACCTGCGGCGGCATACAGTTGCTGACGCAACTGACGTCTCATACGATTTTCAACGCGCCACAAGGCGTCTGCTTTTTAATGAAAATCAGCATGAAATTGCGTGTTGGCGAAATGTGCGGTATTGCCCTGCCTTGTTTTTTGACTTCAAAGGGGAGGTTCAATCGTTTTTGAAGCAGCTTTGCCGCCTCGATAACTCCTTGAGCCGAGCATGACGAGGCCATGTGCCGACCAAACGCGGCGACTCACGCAAGCCGCGTACAATAAATGCGAGTCTCTCAAAAATGAAACGCAGTTTCAAATCTGACTATAGTTTATTTGTTCACAAAGATGTGCTACACTATTCCTGTTTTGAAAAGGATGAGCGGTACATATGAAAGCTATCATTGACATTCTACTCATTATCATCATTGCCCTGTGCACCTGGAACGGCTACAAGCGCGGTCTGGTGGGCGGTGTCGCGGGCATTCTGGCGATCATCATTTCGCTTTTGGGGGCGAGCATTTTGTCGGCCGCCTATTCGCACGAGGTCGTCCCCGCGCTGGAGCCCTTCGTCGACGGCTACCTCGACTCCCACCGCAACCGAGACGCCATTTTAGAGCGCATGGGCTACGGCTCGAGTGAGCTTTCGCTGGAGGACATCCTCGAGCAGGACAGCTCCCTGCGCTACGACTACGCTTACGAGTGCCTGACCGATCTTGGCCTCTACAGCAAACGGGCCGAGGACCTGGCACACGACGCAGTCGTTGTCGCCGAGGAGACCGGCGTCACCATGACCAAGGCCATTGTGAACGTCCTGTGCGACACCATCACCACGGTCGGCACCATGGTCATCGCCTTTTTGCTGATCCTGATTCTCCTTGTCGCGGTGGCGAGCATCGGCAACCTCTCCTTCCGCCTGCCGAATCTGGAGAGCGTCGATGAGATCGGGGGCGCGATCCTCGGCTTTGGCAAGGGCTTTCTGTACTGCATCCTGCTCTGCTGGCTGCTGAGCTTTCTCGGCCTCGTCATCGGGAAGGACACCATGACCCACACAACTCTGGGCCGCTTCTTCCTGATCTTCGACACCTTGACAGGCAGCTTGATGTAATCATATTCCTGGAGGGATCCCATGCGGCCTACACTCTGCTCCCGCTGCGGCAAGAACGTCGCGGTGGTCTTTATCACAAAAATAGAAAACGGCCAGGCCAAAAACGAGGGCCTGTGCCTCAAGTGCGCGCGCGAGCTGCACATTAAGCCTGTGGACGACGTCATCAGCAAGATGGGCCTGTCGGACGAGGATCTGGAGGGCCTGACGGGCGAGATGATGAGCGCCCTGAGCGGCGTTGAGGATCTCACCCCCGTGGACGAGGGAGACGAGGGATCGGACGACGACGGCAAGACCGCCACCTTCCCGTTTCTCAACCGTCTCTTCGGCGGCGGGAACAATCCCGACAGCGCCCCGCCCCCGCCTTCGCAGGAGAACCGCCGAAACGAGGGCCAGCAGCCCCAGAAGGGCGGCAAGCGCAAGTTCCTCGACAATTACTGCATCGACCTGACCCGGCGCGCGAAGGACGGCAAGCTCGACCGCATGATCGGCCGGGAGGAGGAGCTTGAGCGTGTCATCCAAATCCTCAACCGCCGCCAGAAGAACAACCCCTGCCTCATAGGCGAGCCGGGCGTCGGCAAGACGGCCATCGCCGAGGGCCTGGCCCAGCGCATCGCCCAGGGCGATGTGCCCGCCAAGCTCAAGGAGAAGCAGGTCTTCCTGCTCGATCTCACGGCGCTGGTGGCCGGGACACAGTTTCGCGGTCAGTTTGAAAGCCGCATGAAGGGCCTGATCGAGGAGATCCGCAAGCAGGGCAATGTTATCCTGGTCATCGACGAGGTACACACCATCGTCGGCGCGGGCGACGCCGAGGGCAGCATGAACGCCGCCAACATCCTCAAGCCCGCCCTCTCCCGGGGCGAGATCCAGGTCATCGGCGCTACCACCTTCACCGAGTACCGCAAGCATATCGAGAAGGACTCCGCGCTCGAGCGGCGCTTCCAGCCCGTCACGGTGGGGGAGCCCTCCATCGAGGACAGTGTGAAGATCCTGCGCGGCATCGCCAAGTATTACGAGGACTACCACGGGGTCACCATCAGCGACGAGATGTGCCGCCAGGCCGTCCTGCTCAGCGAGCGCTACATCACCGACCGCTTCCTGCCGGACAAGGCCATCGACCTCATCGACGAGGCCTGCTCCGACGTAAACCTCAAGCACCCGGACATCAACCGCCGTATGCTCGCCGAGCGCGACCTTGAAAACCTCCGCTTCGAGCGGGAGGCTTTGATGAGCGCCGATCCCCCCAAGGGGCAGGAGCTTACGGACGAGATGCTGGATAAGCGCTATGCCCGTATTGCCGAGCTCCGCAGCCGCGAGATGCAGCGCGAGGCAGAGCTCCGGGAGCTGGACGCAAAGCCCCGCCCCGCCCTCACGGTCGACAACCTGGCCCGCATTATCGAGCTCTGGACCAAAATCCCCGCCTCCACCATACGCGAGGATGAGCTGGAGCGTCTGGCCAAGCTGGACGAACGCATCAAGGCCCACATCATCGGCCAGGACGAGGCCGTGGACGCGGTCTGCGCCGCCATCCGGAGAAGCCGCGTCGGCCTCAAGGTCAAGCGAAAGCCGGTCAGCTTCATCTTTGTCGGCCCCACCGGCGTCGGCAAGACCGAGCTTGTCAAGCGCCTCGCCGCCGACATGTTCGATTCCCCCGAGAGCCTGATCCGCCTCGACATGTCGGAGTTCATGGAGAAGTTCGCGGTCTCGCGCATCATCGGGTCGCCCCCCGGCTACGTCGGCTATGACGAGGCGGGACAGCTCACCGAGAAGATCCGCCGCAAGCCCTACAGCGTGGTGCTCTTTGACGAGATCGAGAAGGCCCACCCCGACGTGATGAACATCCTCCTGCAAATTCTCGACGACGGACATATTACCGACGCCCAGGGCCGGAACGTGAATTTTGAGAACACCATCATCGTCATGACCACGAACGCCGGGTCCTCCACCAAGTCCGGCTCGGTCGGCTTCGGCGGCTCCCTGAGCGATATGTCGCGTGAGCGCGCCATGAAGGCCCTCAACGAGTTCCTGCGGCCCGAGTTCATCAACCGCGTGGACGAGATCGTCTGCTTCAACCAGCTCACGGAACAGGACTTCCGCGGCATCGCGGCCCTCATGCTGGGCGAGCTGCGCGACGTCATGCGTGATAAGAGCGTGACGCTGAGCTGGGACGACAGCCTCATCGACTACCTCGTCAAGGAGGCCTACTCCGTCACCTACGGCGCACGCAACCTCCGCCGCACCATCCAGAAGAAGGTGGAGGACGAGATCGCCCGCTTCATCATTGACCACCGCGGCCGTGTGACCAGAAACATCCACCTCTCCGCCGACACGGAGCAGCGCCTGCAGATCACGGAATAACAAAATGTACGGGCTGACGCTTTCGACAGACCGATACAGCAGGTTTCATATACGCAGAAATCCCGGGCAAATTCGTAGGAAACTACGAAATTGCCCGGGATTTCTGCTCGATTACGCCGCGGCCGACGCGCGTTTCACCCCTGCCGGCTCGGCCTTGTCTAATACTGTTTTTCAATAAAAAGTCGACACTTTTTATTGAAAAGATGCCACCTACGGCGGCATACGGTTGCTGACGCAACTGACGTCTCATACTATTTCTTGATTAAATTCTTTAATCAAGAAAGCCGCAGTTCCTGCGGCGTTTTCAGCGTGAAACGCTGAAAACACGTCTCATACAAGAACCTCTATCATGAGGTTCTAGTATCATACGATTTTCAACGCGCCACAAGGCGCTATAAAAAGTAGATGTTGTCTGCTTTTTAATGAAAATCAGGATGACACAGTCTTGACCGGAAATCCATCTGCCCTTTTAAATGGTTTCCGCGGGCAGTGTGAGCTGGGCTGTGAAGGTCTCCCCGTCGTTTTCGGCATGAAAGCTGCCGCCCAGGGCGGTCATGATCTTCTCACAGGTGCGCAGGCCGATCTTTGTGCTGTCTTTGCGCGTGCGAAGCTCCGCCACGCCGTTGGATACCCGGAGCGTGAGCCTGCCGCCGCCGAGCGCCGAGACCGCCTCCACGGGCTTTTCGGGGTCGGCGTACTTGCGGATGTTGGACTGGAGATTGTCGAGCACGCGCTTTAAAAACAGCGGGTCGACCGTGATCGTGCACTCGCCCTCAAAGTCGGCGCGGCGCATGGTATAGCCTGCGTCGGCGAGGTCAAACTCCATCTCGCCCAAAAGCTGCTCCAGCAGGAGCCGTGCGTCCATGCGCTCGAGACTGAGGTCGAGCTCCGCCTTGCCGTAGACCAGAAAATAGCGGAAGAGCTGGTCGGTCAGATCCTTGAGCTCCATCGCCTTGACATAGGCCGAGGAGGCGAGCTGGGCCCGTGTCGCCTCGTCTTCCGCGCCGCCGCAGAGAAGCCCCAGATAGCCGATCATGGCGGTCATGGGCGTGCGGATGTCGTGGGAGATGGCGGTGATAAGCTCGGTATTGGCTTCCCAGGCGCGCTTCTCGTTGCCCATGCGCTCGATGACGGAGCGGCGCATCTCGTCCATGGAGTCGGCCAGGACGCTCAGCTCGTCCCCGCCGGGGGCGGAGATGCTGCGCTCCAGATCGCCCGCGCTGACGGCGGAGGCCTCCCGGGACAGCGCAATGATGCGCCGGGTCAGGCGCCCCGTGTACCACAGCAGGATCAGCAGGATGCACACCCCCGCGAGGGCGAAGGAGGCGATGTTCACCAGCTGGCGCTGCCGGAGCTGGGAGTTGTCGCCGATGGCCACCTGATATACCCCGTCGGCAAAGCGGATGGGGTAGAGCCTGCCGTGCAGCTGCGGATCGTAACCGCCCGCGCCGGGGGTCAGCCTGCCGCCGGAGTAGAGCTGCTGCTCCCGCCCGGTGCTGAACAGAAAGATGGTCACATAGTCGTGCGACGCGGTCCAGCGCGCGACGGCGGCGGTGTCCCGGCCGCTGACGCCCTGAGAGGTGACGAAGCTGCTGAACTCGGAAAAAATCTGAGTCTTGCGGCGGTTGACGTTTTCGGGGCTCATGTAGCGCTCCTGAATCAAAAAGCCACCCAGACGCGTCAGAGCCAGGAAGAGCAGCGCGCCTGCCGCCAGAGCCAGCAGCGCCGCCTCCAGCACCTGCACGCGCAGGGAGCGGGTCTGCTTTTTCGCCTCAGTCAATTTGATAGCCCTTTCCCCAGACGGTGCGGATAATGCGCGGGTTGGAGGGGTTCTCCTCGATCTTCCGGCGCAGATTCAGCACGTGCACCATCACGGTGTTGCCGGAGCCGGGCAGAAAGCGCTCCTTCCACACGGCCTCGTACATGTCGGCGGCGGTCACGGTCTTGCCCCGGTTTTTGAGCAGATGCTCCAGGATGGCAAACTCCGTGTCCGTGAGCGTGACGTCCTTCCCGCCGCTCTTCACACTGCGCCCGGCGAGGTCGACCTCCAGCCCCTCCAGGTTCAGCGCGGAGGCGGGCTTGCCCTTATACTGCTTGTAACGGCGCAGCAGGGAGGAGACCTTCGCCAGAAACTCCCCCTGGGAGAAGGGCTTGGACAGAAAGTCGTCGCCGCCGCTGCGGTAGGCGGAGAGACGGTCGGCCTCGGCGGATTTGGCGGTCAGAAACAGGACCGGCGCGTTGGAGAGCGCGCGGATGCGGTCGCAGGTCTCAAAGCCGTCCATGCCGGGCATCATCACGTCCAGCACGATGAGATCGGTCTCGGGGTGCGCCTCGATCCAGCGCACGGCGGCCTGACCGTCGGCGGCCTCGGCCACCGCGTAGTCGTCGCGCAGGAGCATATACAAAACCTTGCGGATATCGGGATCGTCATCCACAATGAGAATCAGGGAACGTTCTTCCATGTTATCACCTCAGGGACATTTTACCATGTCCGCCGAAAACTGACAATCCGCTCTTAAGAAAGATTAAGACACTTTTTAAGAAAGCTGTG
>CADAAM010000003.1 GCA_902785905.1 Oscillospiraceae bacterium
CTCGATGCGCAGCTTTTCCAAAAACAGCAGCTCCGCGACCAGAAGCAGCAGACAGGCGATCTTCAGGAAATTCTTCATGTTCTCTCTATCCCTTATATTTAATTATGTATCTCAAAGAATCCGCCGCACGAGCGGGAGCCTGCGCAGAACCGGCACGAGGGCAAAGCACACGGCGGCGAGGGCGGCCCAGAAACCCAGCAGACTCAAAACCGGGGCGGCGGGCTTAGGGGCAAAGCCGAAGCGCTCAAACACATTGATGAGCAGCGGATGGATCAGGTATACGCCGAGCGTCGCGTCCGCGAGGACGGCGATGGCTTTGGGCCGCTTGAACGTATGCTCCTTCAGCGCGAGGAAGAAGCAGAAGGCGGCGCTCGCCTGGAGAAAGCTCGGCAGAGAAAAGTAATGGAACAGCCAGCCGTCTGCCGTGCTGCGCTGGAGTGAGTACCAGCGGTTGGCAAAGGCCGCCGCCAGGGTGACAAGCACATAGACCAGCGGGGCAAGCCACAGCGTCCTCTTCGGCATCCTGTACAGGGACAGACGCCAGCCCCAGACAGCATAACCCAGATAGAGCAGGTAGTCAAGGCTGAAATTCTGCGTAAACCGGTACAGAATGGGCCAGCCGCGTGGACCGGCGGAAGAAACAGGTAGCACATCACCATCGCGGGCAGAAACCACAGATGGTAGTGTCCCGCGACAACGGCATAGAGAAAGTCCCGGGCTGACGCAAGGCTGCCCGTATAGGCGCGCAGGGCGGCGTAGAACAGGGACCAGAGATAATAGAGCAGCGTCAGGCGCAGGGCGTGGCGCGTCAGCAGCTTTCGCGCGTCCAGCGTCTCCCGGGACAGGAACAGCGCCCCGCTGAGCATGAAAAACAGCGGCACACCGCCCCGAGCGGCGGTGCTGAGACAGCACACAAGAAAGAAGGGCAGCCCCTCGAGCGGCAGATTGCCGTAGATATCCGATCCCGCGTGGATCATCAGCACCATCAGGCACCCGAAGATCCGGCAGAGGTCAAGCTCCGTTCTTCTCATCTTCCGAAAACTCCTTACTCTTTATGAGCGCGAGCTTTTCAGCGCGCGTCAATCGTTTGATACGGCACTCGCGGCTGCGCGCGTCGTGCTCCGTCTCAAAGCGCTCCGAATACACAAGCTCCACCGGCAGGCGGGCGCGGGTGTATTTCGCGCCCTTCCCGGCGGCGTGGGTCCTGAGCCGCCTGTCCAGATCGTTCGTCCACCCGGTATAGAGCGTCCCGTCCCCGCAGCGGAGGATGTAGACGAAGTTCTCCGCGGTCACGGCCGCTGCACCTGCTTGACGCTGCGCTCAAACTTGCTGCGCGGGCCCATGACCTCGTGTCCGCAGCCGAGACAGCGGAGCTTGAAGTCCGCGCCGGTGCGCAGCACCTGCCACTGCTTTGAGCCGCAGGGGTGCTCCTTCTTCATCGTGAGCACATCGCCGACCTGAATGTCCATTACTTCTTGATCTCCTCCCAGTAGCGCCTGGCCGCCTGCTCTGTCTTGTTGTCTCCGTACTGATAATACTGCACGCCCCTGAGCGCGTCGGGCAGATATTGCTGGCGTACCCAGTGGTTCGGAAAGTCATGCGGGTAGAGATAGCCCTGTTCCCGCTCAAAGCCCGTGCCGTCGGCGTGGACGTTCTGAAGCTCCCGCGGGATGGGCCCGGTGCGCCCGGCGCGCACGTCCGCCCAGGCGCGGTCTATGGCCATGACGCCGGTGTTGGATTTCGGCGCGGTGGCCAGCAGGATGCACGCCTCCGCGAGCGGCAGCTTCGCCTCCGGCAGGCCGAGCTGCAGAGCCGAGTCCACGCAGGCCTTCACGATGGGTACGGCCTGGGGCCAGGCAAGGCCCACGTCCTCGCTCGCCGAGCAGAGGATGCGGCGGCAGGCCCCGATCAGATCCCCGACTTCGAGCAGACGCGCAAGGTAGTGCAGGGCCGCGTCCGGGTCCGAGCCGCGCAGGGACTTCATCAGGGCCGAGAGAATGTCAAAGTGCTCATCCCCCTCGCGGTCATAGCGCATGGCGCTGCGCTGGGTGACGGCCTTCGCGTCGGCGAGCGTGATCGTTTCCCCGTCGGCGGCGGAGAAGAGCAGCTCAAGGGCGTTGATGGCCTTACGCACGTCGCCCCCGCAGGCGGACGCAATGTGGTCGACGACGCCGTCCTCCGGCTTGAGCGGGCTTTCCCGCCTTGTGTTGAGAATCTCCACAGCCCTTCGTATCGCCTGCTTTGTGTCCTCGGGTGCGATGGCCTTGAACTCGAAGACGGTGCAGCGGCTCAAAATCGCGTTGAAGACGGTGAAGTACGGGTTTTCGGTGGTCGAGGCAATCAGCGTGATGCGCCCGTCCTCGATAAACTCAAGCAGGGATTGCTGCTGCTTTTTGTTGAAATACTGGATCTCATCCAGATAGAGCAGGACGCCGCCGGGGGTGAGAAAGGTGTCCAGCTCGTCAATGATGCGCTTGATGTCGGCAATGCCGGCGGTGGTGGCGTTCAGCTTCCGGAGGGAGCGGTTCGTCTGCTGCGCGATGATGCGCGCCACGGTGGTCTTGCCCGTGCCGGAGGGGCCATAGAAGATCATGTTCGGGATCTGTCCGCTCTCGACGATGCGGCGCAGCAGGCCGCCCTTGCCGAGGATATGCTTTTGCCCCACCACGTCGTCCAGAGAAGAGGGGCGGATCTCGTCCGCAAGCGGCTGATACATGGCGCGTCGCTCCTTTCACACAAAAGTTACAGTAACTTATACTATATCACGCCCGCGCGCGTTTGTAAAAGCATTTCTTTCAGCGTGGCGGTATGGTTTTTTTAAAAATCATTCGCGAAGCGGATACCTTAACTCCACACTCCGCTCTTCAAACTCCACACTGGCATGAAAGCTGCTTGTGGACAATTCGTCATCCTTGGAGTATAATGACGGCGCGGCGCAGCATTACGCCGAGATCAGGAGGTATTTATGTACAGAGGAAGAATCAAGACCCTGCTGTTTATTATTGTTTTTCTGCTGGTGCTGGCGGTGTCCGTCACGCTGCTGCTGGATGTGGTGAAGGAGAGGCGCGAGGTGGAGACTCTCGGCTATGATCCCTACGCCGTAACGCCGCCCCCGACTGCGGCGCCGGTCGTGACGCCCATGCCCGTTTCCACCATCATGCCGGCGCCCGTGCAGCCCACCCCGGTTCCGACCCTGCCGCCGACGCCCGCGCCGACGCCGGTTCCCACACCGACGCCCGTGCCGACGCCCCCGCCCTTTGTGCCGGGGCAGATCGTCGGCTCCGGCACCTTCCGCTCCGAGACCGGCGTGCCGCTGAACGTGCGCGCCGTCTGGACCGCGAAGACCCTTGACCAGAACCGCGTGCGCGTCACCGTGGAGGTCTATCTGGAATCCTACTCCCTGGAGATCGTCGCCTCGCACAACGCCGTCAACGTCAGTGTCGGCGACAGCTACGTCTCCGCCGATACGCCGACCGTGAGTCTGGACAACAACACCCAGCTCCAGACCACGCTGATCGCGACGACCGAACATACGCTGGATCTCGCCTCCGGCCAGGTCCGCAGCTTCCCGGTGCAGGTGCAGTACCTGTTCCGCGGCGTCTACTTCCAGCGCGACATCGACACCATCGAGTGCGGCGGCGCGATCGAAATCGCAAGATAAGCCCTCTCAGTCGCCGGTGACAGCTCCCCCCTCCGGAGGGGGGGAACCGGGGCACGGGTAATAAAACATAGAGAAACGAGGAATCACATATGCGAACGCCCGAACAGGTGGAGGAGATCGTGCGGCTGCTGCTGGAGGAATACCCGGACGCGGCCTGCTCCCTCGACTGGCGAAAGGACTACGAGCTGCTTTTCTCCGTGCGCCTCGCCGCCCAGTGTACGGACGAGCGGGTCAATCAGATCACGCCCGCCCTCTTTGAGCGCTTCCCGACCCTGGAGGCCTTCGCCGGGGCGGACGTCGCGGAAGTGGAGAAATATGTCCACTCCTGCGGCTTCTTCCGAGCCAAGGCCCGCGACATCGTGGCCTGCTCCCAGGTGCTGCTGGAAAAGTACGGGGGCGAGCTGCCGCGCACCATGGAGGAGCTCACCGCCCTGCCCGGCGTGGGGCGCAAGACCGCAAACCTCATCCTCGGCGATGTGTTCAAGGTGCCGGGCTCCACGGTGGTGGACACCCACTGCATCCGCCTTTCAAACCGCATGGGTCTGGTGGACGATCTCAAGGACCCGGTGAAGATCGAAAAGGAGCTGCGGAAAATCCTGCCGCCGGACAAGTCCTCGGACTTCTGCCACTGTCTCGTCCTCCAGTCAGGCATCTGTGCCGGCATTTTTCGGGATAAACTGCCTCCCTCTCTGAGGAAGATTCTGACGCGCGAGAAACGCGCGACAGTCCGAGCTTGCTGGCACAGCGCGGCTCCCGCAAGCGCTGTGACGGAAGGAGTTAACGTGCATCCTTTTGAGCGATCAGAGGACGAGGCGACTCCCTCAGTCACCAGTGTGCGCACTGGTGACAGCTCCCTCAGAGAGGGAGCCAATAAGGAAAGGATTATGTGATATGAAAGCCATTGTCAGCGTATTCGCCAAAGACAGCAAGGGCATCATTGCCTATGTGACCGCCCTGCTTGCCGAGAAGGAGATCAACGTCCTCGATATCAGCCAGACCATCTTGCAGGAATATTTCGCCATGATCATGCTGGTCGATCTCACAGACTGCGGCATGTCCTTTGTGGAGCTCAGCCGCTACTTAAGCGACAAGGGGCAGGAGCGCGGCCTTGACATCTGATGAACAGCGGCGAGATCCTGCAGACCATTCAGATGATCAACCGGCAGCATCTCGACGTGCGCACAATCACCATGGGCATCAGTCTTCTCGACTGCGCGGACACGGATATGACGCGCTGCTGCGAGAAAATTTTCGCGAAAATCTGCCGCTGCGCAGGCTCACTGGTGCAGACCGGCTGCGACATCGAAAACGAATTCGGCATCCCCATCGTCAACAAGCGCATCTCCGTTACGCCCGTCTCCCTTGTGGCGGCGTCCTGCGCGGCGGAGGACTACGCTCCCATTGCGCGTACGCTTGACCGCGCGGCGAAGACCACCGGCGTAAACTTCATCGGCGGCTTCTCGGCCCTCTGCCACAAGGGCTTTACCGAGAGCGATCTGCGCCTCATCCGCTCCCTGCCCGAGGCCCTGAGCGAGACGGAGCTTGTCTGCGCAAGCGTCAACGTCGGCTCCACCAAAGCGGGCATCAACATGGACGCCGTGGCCCTCATGGGCAAGATCATCAAGGAGACCTCCATGCGCGGGCCGATGGGCTGCGCCAAGCTCGTCGTCTTCGCCAACGCCGTGGAGGACAACCCCTTTATGGCGGGGGCGTTTCACGGCGTGGGCGAGCCGGAGACCGTCATCAACGTCGGCGTCAGCGGTCCGGGCGTCGTAGCCCACGCGCTCAAAGAGTGCAGGGGACAGAGCTTCGACGTGGTGGCCGAGACCATCAAGCGCACCGCCTTCAAGATCACCCGCATGGGCGAGCTCGTGGCGCAGGAGGCGTCCCGCAGGCTCGGCGTACCCTTCGGCGTGGTGGACCTCTCCCTCGCGCCCACCCCGGCCGTCGGGGACAGCGTGGCCGAGATCCTGGAGATCATGGGCCTTGAGCGCTGCGGCGGCCACGGGACAACGGCGGCGCTGGCGCTTTTGAACGACGCGGTCAAAAAGGGCGGCGTCATGGCCTCGTCCCATGTGGGCGGACTCTCCGGCGCGTTTATCCCCGTCTCGGAGGACGCGGGCATGATCGCCTCGGCCAAAGAGGGGACGCTTACGATTGACAAGCTCGAGGCCATGACCTGCGTCTGTTCGGTGGGCCTCGACATGATCGCGGTCCCCGGCGACACGGAGGCCGACACCATCTCCGCCGTCATCGCCGACGAGGCCGCCATCGGCATGATCAACAACAAGACCACCGCCGTGCGCATCATCCCCGTCAAGGGCAAGACGGTCGGGGACAGTGTGGACTTCGGCGGGCTTCTGGGCTCCGCGCCCATCATGCCCCTGCACACGGGCAGCGCCGCGAAATTCATCGCCCGCGGCGGCCGCATCCCCGCCCCGCTGCACAGTCTGAGAAACTGAAAAACCCCTCAGTCGCCGCCGAGAGCGACGGCGACAGCTCCCCTTTCAGGGGAGCCAGTATAAGAAGGGAGGCCGGACAAGTGAATTACAGGGAGACTTTCAGGCGGGACCGCCTGCCCTTCTTTTCGGCCTTCGGCTTCGGACTGCTGGCCTACGGTTTCTGCATCACAAACAAAATCCCGGTGGGGGATGACCTCGTCGCGCTTTTCGACAAAGGGGCGACGACGGTCTCCGGCCGCTATGGGCTGGAGCTTCTGCGCCTTGTGATGCCGGACGCCTCCATGCCGTGGATCTACGGGCTCATGAGCATTTTCCTGCTCTCCCTCGCGGTCTGCGTCATCGTGCGCCTGTTCGGTATCCAGAGCAAGATCCTTCAAGTCCTGCTCGCGGGCGTCTTTGTCTGCTTCCCCGCCGAGGCGGGCACCATGCTCTACATGTTCACCGCCGCGCCCTACGCGCTGGCCCTGCTGCTGACGGTGACGGGCGTGTGGCTCTTTACGGAAGAAAAGCGGGGGCGCTGGATCGCCGCGCCCGTGCTGCTCGCATTTTCGTGCAGCATCTATCAGGGCTATTTCTCCGTCGCGGCGAGCTTCTGCATCGCGCGCATGATCGTCCTGCTCTGCCGCACGGACAAGACGGCGCGCGAGGTTTTCCGCGAGGGCGTCCAAATGCTCGCCATGCTGCTGGCGTCTCTGGCTCTCTACGGCGCGGCGCTGCTTTTCGCGGTGAAGATGCTGGGCTATCCGCTTTTGCACGAGGTCATCAACGAGAGGCAGAGCCTCCCGCTGCGCTTTGCGGTGGCCTGCAGCGCCTGGGTCAAGACTCTGCTGCGCGGCTATTTCGGCTATGTGCCGAACCGCGTCTCCCTTGTCATGCACTTTGCGCTGATCTTCGCCGCAGGCGCTGCCGCCGCGACGCAGCTGCGCGTAAAACGGAAAAATCTGCCGCTTGCGCTGCTGTGCTTGTTCCTCTACCCCTTAAGCTGCTACTGCCTGTTTCTGCTCGCGGACAACAGCTATATCCACTCCCTGTCGCTGTACAGCTTCGCGTCGCTTTACGTTCTGTGCGCCGCCCTGCTCGACGGCTGGAAGGCGAAGCCGGCCCCGGCGCTTCAAAGGCTCGCGGCCCTTGCGCTGGCGGTGATCCTGGGCGTCAGCGTCTATTACGCAAACGCCCTCTATCTGCGCTATACCCTCCGCTTTGAGGAGCTCAAGAGCTTTTATACCGTGCTGCTCTCCCGCGTGATGGAGACGCCGGGCTATGCAGAGGGCGACCGCCTCGCCATTGTCGGTGACGTGCCTGAACTGAGCTATGATATTGACCAACATTTTACCGACGCACCGCTGAGTCTGCCGAGTCTCGAGCTGGGCTCCACTGACTACGCGCAGCTCATCGTCAGCCGCTACCTCGGCTGCGACATCCCGTTTGCGTCCCCGGAGGAGACGGCGGGGCTTGCGCTCGGCGATATGCCCGTCTACCCTTATGACGGGTCGGTACAGAAGCGCGGCGATCTGATCGTCGTCAGATTCGCCGGAAAGGAGGGGAGCGCGTGAGAAAAAGCAACCTCGATCTCGCCCGCGTCGCCGCGATCACGGCGGTGGTGCTGGGGCACAGCATGATGCTCTTCTGGGACTTTGACCCCGCCTCACCGGTCTGGGCGGTGTACAATCTGCTGTGGATTCTGATCCGCGGCACGCTGATGCTGTTTTTTATGATCAGCGGCACGCTCTTTCTGGACCGGGAGAAGCTGGACTTCAAGCGCCACATGCGCCGCACCTTGCATTTTCTCCTGCTGTTTTACGCCTGGTCCCTGCTCTGCAACGCTATCGACACGATCTGGCTCCGCTACTGGACGGGGGACGGAACCTTTGTCACCCGCGTGCTGGGCGGCTATTTCCACCTGTGGTTCCTGCCCACCATGGCCCTGTGCTACTGCGCGCTGCCCCTGCTGCACGGCCTTGCCCACGCCAACGCGGACAACGCCTGGAAGGGGGCTTTGCTGCTCTTTGCCATCGTCACCGTGAAAACCACGCTGGACGCCATCCCCGATAAGCCCGACTGGTTCGAGGCGCTGCTGCACCCCTATGATCTCAAATACTTCCGCTATTTCGTCATCATGCCCCTGGGCTGGCAGCTCTCAAAGCGCCGCCTGTCCGGGCGCGCGCTCGGGACTCTGGGTGCGGTGACGCTGGCTGTCTGTGTGCTCTTCGCCTGGCTCAACCGCCGCCACGCCCTCAGCGTGGGCGCGGCCGTGGATACCTTCTACGGCGATCTGACCGTCACGGCGGGGCTCATGGCCTGCTTCCTCTACAGTCTGATTTTGAAGATCGAGACCCTGCCGGCAGGGCTGACCGGGCAGCTGAAAACCCTCTCGGCCTGCTCCTTCGGCGTCTATCTCATCCACCCCGTTTTGATCGACACCCTTCGCAGCCGGCACATCGACCTCACGCAGTACAGCGCCGTGTGGCTCTTCCCGCTGTGCTTCGCGTGCTTCCTGCTTCTGTCCTTCGGATTGAGCTTTCTGCTGCTGAAGATACCGGGACTTAAAAAGCTGGTGTCGTAAAAGCAGACAAACAAAAACCGACGATTCCGTGCGTACGGAGTCGTCGGTTTTTGGCTTTATCGTCCTGCGAGCCGCTTTCGCAGCGCGGCTTCGATCGGCGCGTGGATTGCCTGTGCTAGCTGAGACAGCACGAGGGAGACTAAGAACACCCCCAGCGCGCAGGGCAGCATCCAGACATAGCGCGTGACCGGCTCCGGGAAAGCTGCGATCAGACGCGGATAGAGCACATTGTCCGGAAGCCAGGACAGCAGATACATCCCATAGGAGAGCCGCGACGTGAGCGAGAGGAAGCGCCCGAGGCCGCCCTCAGACATGGGGAAGCAGAGCAGGCAGAGAAAGAGCAGCACGCTTACCGTGAAGACCTGGTAGTTCTCATACGCCACGCCGATCATGGCGGGGCCGCGGTTTCGATAATAGAACAGATCGAGCGCCGCAAAGAGGGCGACAGCGAGGGCGAGCGGCGGCAGCACCTTCTTCGCCTTCGGGCGCGGGCAGAACTCCCGCAGGTACGCGCCGACAAAGTAGTAGCAGATCGGGTACAGCCGAGTCCACCAGATGGAGTAGAGCTGTATGAACTGATTGAGCAGGCTCGGCAGGATGGACAGCGCAAACGCCGTCAGAACCAGAACCCGCTTGGCCGCTTTGCCTGGAAGACCCGTCCAGATCAGATTCAGGAAGGGGATCATCAGAAACAGCCCCAGATACAGCGTCACATACCACGCATAGCCGCATGCGTAGAAGTTGACGATGGAACCGAAGACATAGCGCAGATTCATTTCCTCGTGCAGCCAGACCGCCCGGAACGCAAGACAGGCCAGCGAGCAGAGCAGATACAGCCCCACAATGCGGATAAGCCCCAGGTAATACGCCCCGGAGAGCGTCTTTTTACAGCACAGCCAGCCGGAGAGCAGCAGGAAGAAGGGCACGCAGCTGTGGGTGATGAGCCAGCCGCAGAGCATCAGATAATCCACCGCGCCGCCCATGGTTTGAGCGGGAAAGCCGGAGCTGTCGTAGAAATGTACGCAGATCACAAAGAAGATCGCGGCGCTGCGTATGAGGTCAAGCCTCAGATCTCTTGCCTTTTCCATGCTACTTCACCACCACATTCTCTTTGCCGAGGCGTTCCTCCAGCTCCGCGACCAGCCCCTCGTGGATGAGGCAGTTGGCCCCGATGCGTTTTTTCTCCTGCTCACAGTAGATGATCATCTGCTGCGTGCCGGGGAACATCGTGAGGATGAGCCGGATGCGCGCAAGTTCCGGATCGTCCGCGCTCTTGAGCTTGACCCAGAGCTTGGCCTCCTTCGGCGGCGGGAGCTTTTCGCCGGGGGCGTTCGCGTCGGAGAGGGGACGGATGCTCTCCACCATGAGCTGGGGCTCCTTCTCATCCCTGGCAGAGATGCGGCCTTTGACCAGCAGGGCGGCGTTGTCCTTGACATAGGCCCCGCCGGAATCCAGGGCGCGCTGGAAGGCCATGAGCTCCATGCTGCCGGTGTCGTCCTCAAGCTGGATATAGCTCATCAGCGTGTTGTTTTTCGTCGTGCGCGTCCTGGCCGATGCGACCACGCCCGCAACCAGGATCATCTCGTTGTCGTGGAAGCGGCGGGGCCCGTCCTCGGAGGCAAAGTCGCCCATCACCGCGCCGAGGGGGACTGCGCCGAGCCGCCGCACCGCCTCGCGGTAGCCGTCCATGGGATGGCCGCTGAGATAGAGGCCGGTGGTATCCTTCTCCATGGCCATCTTCTCCATCGGCGTGTACTCCTCCACATCGGGGATGGGGATATGCGCCGGGGCCTTCTCCTCCTCCCCAAAGTCCCCGAAGAGGTCGAGCTGGCCGGAGATGTTGTCCCGCGCCGACTGGGCGATGGAGTCGATGACCGCCCCGGCCACCTCCATGAGGGCGCGGCGCTTATAGCCCATGGAGTCAAACGCCCCGGCCTTGATGAGGTTTTCGATGGCGCGGCGGTTGAGCTCCTTGCCGTTCATGCGGCGGCAGAAGTCCTCAAAGTCGCGGAAGGGACCGTCCTCCGCCCGCTCCTTCACCAGAGAGTCGATGGCGCCCCAGCCTATGCCCTTGATGGCGACGAGGCCGTAGCGGATGTTCTGCCCGGCGACGGTGAAGTTTGCGCCCGACTGGTTCACGTCCGGGGGCAGGAGCTTGATGCCCATCTCCCTGCACTCGGCAATATACTCGGCCACCTTGGCGCTGTTGTCGAGGATCGAGGTCAGCAGCGCCGCCATGTACTGCTGGGGATAGTGTCGCTTCATATAGGCCGTGCGGTAGACCACAATGGCGTAGCTCACCGCGTGGGCTTTGTTGAAGGCATAGCTTGCAAAGTCCAGAATCTCGTCGTAGATGGAATTGGCCGTGTCCTCGGGGATGCCGCGCTTCACCGCGCCGTCGATGCCGCGGCTGTCGTCGCCGTGTACAAAGGCGATGCGCTCGGCGTCGATGACCTTGTGCTTCTTCTTGGACATTGCGCGGCGGATGTTGTCGGCCTGCCCCAGTGAGAAGCCCGCGAGGGAGCGGAAGATCTCGATGACCTGCTCCTGATACACGATACAGCCGTAGGTGACCGCGAGGATGGGCCGCAGGCTCTCGTGCTTGTAGCGGATCTTCTCCGGGTGCTGCGACCACTCGATAAACTTGGGGATGGAGTCCATGGGCCCCGGGCGGTAGAGGGCGATGATGGCGGTGATATCCTCAATGCTCTTGGCCTTGATGCCGGTGCAGACGGCGGTCATGCCCACGCTTTCAAGCTGGAACACGCCCGAGGTATGCCCGGCCGCCAGCATGTCGAAGGTCGCCTTGTCGTCCGTCGGGGCCTCCGCCACGCGAAAATCGGGCTCCGTCTCGCGCACCAGCCGCTCGGCGTCGTCTAAAACGGTGAGATTTCGCAGGCCCAGAAAGTCCATCTTGAGAAGCCCCAGCTCCTCCAGCGTGGTCATCGGGTACTGGCAGACCACCGACTCGTCGTTCATCGCGAGCGGGACGTATTCATACACCGGCCTGTCCGTGATGACCACGCCGGCCGCGTGGGTGGAGGCGTGGCGCGGCATACCCTCCAGAGCCTTTGCCACGTCGATGAGGCGCTTGACCTTCTCGTCCCCCTCGTACATCTCACGCAGGGGCTTCGACAGGCGCAGGGCCTCGTCGAGCGTCATGTTCAGCGCCATGGGAACCTGCTTGGCCACCGCGTCCGTCTCGGCGTAGCTCATGTTCAGCACGCGCCCGACGTCCCGGATCGCGGCTCTCGCGGCCATGGTGCCGAAGGTGACGATCTGGGCCACATGGTCGTGGCCGTACAAGCGGTTTACATAATCAATAACCTCGCCCCGGCGGTTGACGCAGAAGTCCACGTCGATATCCGGCATACTGACGCGCTCGGGGTTGAGGAAGCGTTCAAAGAAGAGGCTGTATTGGATGGGGTCCACGTCGGTGATGTGCAGGCAGTAGGAGACCACGCTGCCCGCCGCGCTGCCGCGTCCGGGGCCGACGGGGATGCCGTTTCTTTTCGCGTAGCCGATGAAGTCCGAGACGATGAGAAAGTAGTCCACAAAGCCCATGCGGTGGATCATGTCGAGCTCGTAGTCGAGCTGCTTGTGCACCTCGGGCCGGGTGGGGAAACGCTCGGCAAAGCCCTGTTCGCAGAGCTTCTGGAGATAGCCCCAGCTGTCCGTCTCCCCCTCGGGGAGCTTGAAGCGCGGCAGCTTGTAGTTGCCGAACTCAAACTGGAAGTCGCACATGTCCGCAATTTTCGCCGTGTTGTCCGCGGCCTCGGGAAGCTCCGGGAAGAGGGCGCGCATCTCCGCCTCGCTCTTAAGATAAAACTCCTGGGTCTCAAAGCGCATGCGGTTCGGCTCGTCCACGGTCTTGCCGGTCTGGATGCACATCAAAACGTCCTGGTAGTAGGCGTCGTCTTTCTCGATATAGTGCGCGTCGTTGGTCATCGCCAGGGGGATGCCCGTCTCGCGCGAGAGACGGATCAAGCCCTGGGCCGCGCGGGCCTCGTCGGCAATGCCGTGGTTTTGGATTTCGAGGAAGAAATACTCTTTCCCAAAAAGATCCCGCAGCTCAAGGGCCTTGGCCTTCGCCCCCTCGTAGTCGCCGTGGATGAGCATCTGCGGGATCGCGCCCGCAAGACAGCCGGAGAGACACACCAGCCCCTCGGCGTGCTCATGCAGCAGGGGCCAGTCGATGCGGGGCTTGATATAGAAGCCCTCGGTAAAGGCCGAGGACACCAGATAGCAGAGATTGCGGTAGCCGGTCTCATTGCGGCAGAGCAGGATGAGGTGGGAGTATTCGTTGTCCACGCCATGCACGCGGTCGGTGCGGCTGTGCGGGGCGACGTAGACCTCGCAGCCGATAATGGGCTTGACGCCCGCCGCCTGACACGCCTTGAAAAAGGCGACGGCCCCATACATGACACCGTGGTCCGTCAGGGCGACGGCGGTCTGCCCCAGCTCCCTGGCGCGGGAAGGCAGCCTGTCCGTCCGGCACGCGCCGTCGAGCAGGCTGTATTCGCTGTGGACATGTAAATGGACAAAGGACATGGTTTACTCCTTTGGTACGTATGACATCAATTTCCTGAGCCGGTGGCTCAGACAGCTCTTGCTGACCGGGGGGAAGCTCAGCTGCGCGAGATCGGCGAGACTGGCCTCGGGGTTCGTTACCCTCAGCAGCGCCGCGTCCTTGAGCGGGTCGGGCAGGGCGTCGAGACTGCCGTACTCCTTCACAATGCGGCGGATGGCGGCGAGCTGTTCCTGCGCGGCGGCGACGGTCTTGTCGGTGTTGGCGCTGTCGCAGTTGATCTGCCGGGTGACGGTGTTGCGCATCTCCTTTTCCACCTTGGCGGTCATGACGCCCATGGCGGTGGTCGGCGCGCCGATGGCTGTGAAGAAGTCGGCGATGGCGTCCGCCTGCTTAAAATAGAGCAGGGCGTTGCCCGCGCGCCGGGTCTCCCTGGGGGAAAAGCCCATGTCCAGCAGAAGGGTGTAGACCTCACGGCTCACGCTCTGGTGCGCGGTGGCAAGCTCGAGATGGTAGCGCTTTTCGGGGTCGGTGACGCTGCCGCCCGCGAGGAAGGCCCCGCGTATGAAGGCAGCGCGGCAGGACTCCTCCTCCAAAACGCTGAAATTGACGTGGTGGGAGACGGCGCCCTCGATCTCCAGCCCGAAGGCGTCGAAGATCTGGGCGAGTTTTTTCGGATCCGTGACCGCAAAGCTCCGCTTGCCAGCCGCGTTCTCGGGCGGGAGCAGGTCGAAGCTCAGGGAAAACGCGCGCTTAAAGAGCTTCGGCAGGCGCGCGGCAAAGTCGGGGCTCGCGGTGATAATGCGGATCTCACGCGGGGTGAAGCTGTGGCCATAGAGCAGCACGCCGTAGCACTCGGCGAGGGCCGTGTCCCGGCGCTCGAGTCTTTCGCGGCAGAGCTCGCGCTTGGCCTCGGAGGAAAATGACATGGGGCGCCTCCTACTTGTTGATGTCGCGGTTGGCGTTCACGGCGCTGACGCCCTTGGCCTTGAGATATTCGGTCAGGGCCGCGGCGATGGCGACGCTGCGGTGCCGCCCGCCGGTGCAGCCGACGCCCACCGTGAGACTCAGCTTGCCCTCCTCCGTATAGAGCGGGATCAGGAAGTCCAGCAGATCCTCCACCTTCTCCATGAAGCGTCTTGCCTGGAGGCTGTTGAACACATACTGCGCCACCGGGCGGTCAAGGCCGGAGAGGGGGCGCAGCTCCTCCAGATAGAAGGGGTTCGGCAGAAAGCGCACATCGAACACAAGATCGGCATCCAGCGGGATACCGTGCTTAAAGCCGAAGGCCTCCACCGTTACCTCAAGCTGCCGCTTGCTCCCCTTCGGGGCGACAAGCTCAAAGAGCCTGGATTGCAGCTGCCCGAGGGTGAGCGTAGAGCTGTTGACAATGAAGTCCGCCCGCTCCCGAACCGGGGCGAGCAGTTCTATCTCGCGGTGCACGGCCTCCTCGATGCTGCCGCCGCGCTTGGCCAGGGGGTGGGGGCGTCGCGTCTCCTTATAGCGGCGCACGATGACCGGCACGTCCGCGTCCATGTACAGGATGCGGCAATTGCAGTCCATCTCCTTAAGCTGGTCGAGGGTCTTCAAAAGCTCGTCAAAGCCGTCCTCGGCGCGCACGTCCGTCACCAGCGCGACCTTCTCGTAGCGACCGCCGGAGGCGACGCAGAGCTCGGCAAACTTGGGCATCAGGGCAACCGGCAGATTGTCCACACAGTAATAGTCCATATCCTCCAGCACGTCCGCCGCGCGGCTCTTCCCCGCGCCGGAGAGACCGGTTATAATCAAGAAATCCATAAGTCTTTACCTCTGTCTCTTGTATGAGTTTGGAGAGTGGAGTGTGGAGAGTGGAGTTGCGGTGTCCGCTTCGCGGACGATTATATAATTGCGCCGATGGAGCTCCTTAACTCCAAACTCCACACTCCACATTTCACACTCAGCCTTCGGTGCCGCCCCATACGGTGTGCAGCGGGACCTGAGGACCGTGATCCTCCAGCGTATAGTCCGGCGGGAGAATGATCATCTCGGGCTCGAGCGCCACCTTGCTGTGTTCGTAGACGGTCCGGCGTATATGGCGCATGAGCTCGTGCACGTCGTGGGAGGTCGCCCCGCCGATGTTGACGACGAAGCCCGCATGCTTCTCCGATACCTGCGCCCCGCCGATCGTATAACCCTTGAGCCCCGCACCGTCGATGAGTGCGGCGGCGAAGCCCCCCTCCGGGCGCTTGAAGGCGCTGCCAGCCGAGGGGAGGTCAAGGGGCTGCTTTTCCCGGCGCTTCGCGTTGAGCTCACGCATCTTCGCGGCGATCTCCTCGGGGTCTCCCTTTTGGAGGCGGAAGACGGCGCTCACGATCACGCAGCCGGGCATCTTCTGAAAGAAGCTCGAACGGTAGCCGAAGGCGCACTGCTCGTTGGAGAGCTCATAGATCGCCTGCTCGGGCAGGAAGTGGATGACCACGCTCTCCACCGCGTCCTTGAGCTCTCCGCCGTAGGCCCCGGCGTTCATCATCAGACCGCCGCCCACGCTGCCCGGGATGCCGGAGGCAAACTCCAGACCCGTCAGGCCGTTCTGCTGCGCAAAGCCGGCCAGCTTTGCAAGCGATACCCCCGCCTCGGCGTAGACCGCCCCGTCCGGCAGGAGAAAGAGCTTTGTCAGCTTCTCGGTGGAGAGGATAAACAGGTCCTTCAGTCCCTCGTCGGGGAAGAGGATATTGGTCCCGTTGCCGAGAAGATAGGGGGCGAGCTCGTGCTTTTTCAAAAGATAGCAGAGCTTCGTCAGTCCCGTCACGTCCTGCGGCACGCCCAGGGCCCGGACAGGCCCGCCGATGCGGAAGGAGCAGTGTGCGCTCATGGGCTCGTTTTCATACAGCGCAAGCCCCGGCATCTCCCGTTTGATTTCCTCTATGGCAAGTTCGAGATTTTCCATGATTTACTCCTGATCCTGGTTTTCCTGTCATTGCGAGCCGGTGACGCCGGTCACCGGTTCGCAATGACAAAGTATTAAAATAAACCTGCGTCTATGGCCGCGTCGTGCTCATTGGCGAGGGCCTCGGCGGCGTTGTAGCCCATCTTCTTCTGGCGGTTGTTCATCGCGGCAAGCTCCATGATAACGGCGAGGTTTCGGCCGGGGCGCACGGGGATGGTCACCTGCGGGATGTCCACGCCGACAAAGCTGGCTGTCTCGTTGGTCAGTCCGAGGCGGTCGTAGGCCTTCTCTCTGTCCCAGTGCTCCATCTGCACGACGAGGTCGACGTTGCTCTCGGGCTTGACGGCGCCCATGCCGTAGAGGTGGCGGACGTTGATGACGCCGATGCCGCGTATCTCCATGTAGTAGCGGATGAGCTCCGGCGCGCTGCCCATGAGGGAGTGGCGGCTTACGCGGCGGATCTCCACCGCGTCGTCCGCGATGAGGCGGTGGCCGCGCTTGATGAGCTCCAGGGCGGTCTCACTCTTGCCGATGCCGCTGTCGCCCATCAGCAGCACACCTTCGCCGTAGATCTCCACCAGCACGCCGTGCACCGTCACGCGCGGGGCGAGGTATTTTTTCAGTGTGTGGATGATGTCCGCCTGAAATTCCGAGGTGTCCTCGTCGGTGATGAAGACGCTGCGGTCGAAGCGCTTTGCCATCTCGATGCACTCGGGGAAGGCGGAGACCTCGTGGCAGATCACCAGCGCCGCGATGGGGTGCTGCATGAAGCGCTCAAAGGTGCGGCGGCGCTCCTCCGTGGACAGGGTATCCAGATAGGTGCTCTCGACACGGCCCATGATCTGGATGCGGCTGGGGTCAAAGTAGTTGTAAAAACCGGTCAGCTGCAGGGCGGGACGGTTCACGTCGGGGTTATTCAGCAGCGCGGTCTCATAGTCGGAGGAGAGGTTGAGCGGACGGAGCCCGCCGTGCTCCTCCACGATCTTTTTCAGCTTGACGGAGTATCTGCTGCGCATACTGTTCACACTTATCCTTTCTATGATGGCCTGATACTCTATATTACCCATTTTTCGCGCGTTTGGCAAGCTCTTTTCCTCAGGCGATGCCGCACAATCCGCCTTCGGCGCTTCCCGGAATAATTGTGCTCTGATTTTGCCAGTTTTTCTTGAAATACACGAAGTATTTCTGCGAATGACTTCATCAGAACCCAATTTCTCTCGGGAATCGCTCTTGCCGAATGATGCGGCATCGCCCCAGAGCCGGGCGTAAATGCCGGGCCCCGCGGGACAAAAAACTTTTTGCGCCGAAACGTAAAATTTCCCTTGCAATTGCAGAAACCATCTGCTATTATAAATGAGCTGCTTTTCGGCAGTCAACACATGCAAGGAGGTGCTCCATCCATGGCGAAGTGCGAATTCTGCGACAAAGGCGTTACCTTCGGCATCAAGGTCAGCCACTCTCACAGACGGACCAACCGCACCTGGAAGCCCAACGTGAAGCGCGTCAAGGCCATCGTCGACGGCTCTCCCAAGCACGTCTACGTGTGCACCCGCTGCCTGCGCAGCGGCAAGGTCACCCGCGCTGTGTAATTTATAATAATTACCCGAATCGAGCCTGTCCTCAAAAGGGACGGGCTCTTTCCGGTTTTAAACAGTAAAAAACCGCGCAGAATTTTCCGCGCGGTTTTTGCAGTCAACACTTGCCTCCACCCTATGAGGGAGGCAGCATCCGGCGTTTCCCGCACGCCGGATGACGGAGAGGGTTTAACGGCTTGCGCAATGTCGGCGGGTCCTCTCAGTCACGGCGCTTGCGGGGGACGTGCCGCGACAGCTCCCCCGGAGGGGGAGCCAAGAAGGGGTTGGCTTCTCAGTACGCCACACCCCAGAAGATCATGTGGTTGGCGGGTCTGCCGCAGCAGGCGCAGACCTCGTCCAGCTTCTCCTGCTCGAAGGGGATGCAGCGCGAGGACATGCCCGCCTGCTCCTTCATCTTGAGCTCGCACTCCACGTCGCCGCACCACATGGTCTTGATGAAGCCGCCGTTTTTCTCCTGGAGCTCCTTTGCCTCCTCGACGGAGTGCGCGGCATAGATATGCTCGTCCAGGTTCTTCTTGGCCTTCTCGTAGAGACCCTGCTGCACGGCGTCCAGCAGCTCCGGCACCTTCGCCGCAAGCTCCGCAAGGGCGATCTGTGCCTTCTCACCGCTGTCGCGGCGTACCGCCACGCACACGCCGTTTTCGATGTCCTTGGGGCCGAGCTCCACGCGCAGAGGCACGCCCTTCATCTCATACTGCGCGCACTTCCAGCCGAGGCTGTTGTCGCTGTCGTCCAGCGTCACGCGGATACCGGATGCCTTGAGCGCCTCGAAGAGCTCACCGGCCTTCTCGAGGACGCCGGGCTTGTGCTGGGCCACGGGGACGACGACCACCTGAATCGGCGCCACCTGCGGGGGCAGGACCAGACCGTTGTTGTCGCCGTGGGCCATGATGACCGCGCCGATCATGCGGGTCGTGGAGCCCCAGGAGGTCTGGAAGGGGTACTGCAGCTTGTTGTCGCGGCCGGTGAAGGTCACGTCGTAGGCGCGGGAGAACTTGTCGCCGAAGTAGTGAGAGGTCGCGCCCTGCAGGGCCTTGCGGTCCTTCATCATGCACTCGACCGTGTAGGTCGCCTCGGCCCCGGCAAACTTCTCCTTGTCGGTCTTGCGGCCGCGCACAACGGGGATGGCGAGGACCTTCTCAAAGAAGTCGGCATAGCAGTTGAGCTGCTGCTCGGTCTCCGCCTTCGCCTCCTCGGCGGTCTCATGGATGGTGTGGCCTTCCTGCCACCAGAACTCACGGGAGCGGAGGAAGGGGCGGGTGGTCTTCTCCCAGCGGATGACGGAGCACCACTGGTTGTAGAGCATGGGCAGCTCGCGATAGGAGTGGAGCACGCGGGACCAGTGGTCGCAGAACATGGTCTCGGAGGTGGGACGGAAGGCCAGGCGCTCCTCAAGCTGCTCGCTACCGCCCATGGTGACCCAGGCGACCTCGGGCGCAAAGCCGTTGACAAGCTCGCCCTCTTTCTTCAAAAGGCTTTCCGGGATCAGCACCGGCATTGCCACATTGACGTGGCCGGTCTTCTTGAACTCGCCGTCCATGATCCGCTGCATGTTCTCCCAGATGGCATAGCCGTAGGGACGCAGAATGGTAAAGCCCTTGACCGAGGCATACTCCACCAGCTCCGCCTTGCGGCAGATGTCGGTATACCACTGGGCAAAGTCGACCTCCATATCGGTGATCTGCTCGACTCTCTTGTCTTTCGCCATAATCTTACCTCTCAATCGCCAGGACCCTTGCCCCGCCGTAATGTCGGCTTTATACTGCTCTTCCATAAAAACAAGACAATCTTTGCGGTCAAAATTGCGCCATGCTTCGTTATCGGCCTTGACCATACACAAAGTATGCTCTGCGCCCGCTGCCTCGCCTGACTCAATTTTGCCTCGCAAATCTCTGCCTGATTTCCATGGAAGATCAGTATTGACCGCAGGCATCTATTGTAAAGCCGCCCCGCGCCCTTGTCAACCACTTTTCCAAAGCTTTTTGACACTGATTTGCAAATAAATCTTGACCAAACGGCAAGGAGCGGATATAATCTCCTTTGTACGCCGTATCGAATAGCGGAGGTGACGCCCCATTAACAAACAGAAATTCCTTGCCGAGCTCGGAAGACTGCTGACCTTCATGTATGAAGAGGACAGAGTGCGGGCTCTGGAAGAGTATGAGGATATCTTTGAACAGGCCGGAAACGAGAACGCCGTCCTGCAGCTTCTCGTGTCCCCGACGCGGCAGGCCGTCAACCTGGCGCGCGCCTATGATGCCAAGGACCGCGGCTCCCTTTCCGAGGGCGGGGAAGGCCCGGCCTATCTCACCGTGATCGACGATCTGCGCCGTCAGGCGGGTACGCTTATGCCCGCCGCCCCCGTGCTGATCGACCATGATGATGACGACGACGGTCAGTTATCCCTCTTTGACAAACCCGACGTGGCCGACACTGTCTTTAACAATCTTGAGCTCGGAAATCTTCCGGAGCTTGAGGAGGACGAGCTGCCCGAGATTCCTGTTGAGGAGATCGACCACTACCCCGACGAGGACAGGAGTGCCGAAACGCTTCCGCCTCCGGTCATACCGGACAGAACAGCCCCGGCCGAGGAGAAGCCCAACCGTGAGGTGGAAGACTTCTCCGACGCGGTGGACTCTTTTCTCGCGGACTTCACTGTGAGCGGCGACAGCGGCGATGGGGAGACGCTCTACCAGGCGCAGTTTGCCGAGAGCAGGACGGAGGAGCGACCCGCGCCGGCGCCTGTCCCGGTCATGGATCGCCATGACGAGGACAGACCGCTGCCTGCCGAGCCGAAAAAGCCCGCACCGGCCCCGCGTGCCGACGTCACGCTCAGCCCTCCCGATCTGCCTCCGCAGACAAAGAAAAAGTTAAGCGTGCCGCTGCTGATCCTGTATATCCTGATCGCCATCCCCGTCACCCTGCTGCTGATCGCACTGCTCCTGGTGCCTGCGGCACTCAGCCTGGTGCTTGCGGCCACGGGGCTCTGCGTGGGCTTCGCGGGAATTGTTGAGGCTTTCACGGCCTTTTCGGTGTTTGCGGATATGCTGCTGGTCTTCGGCCTTGCGATCGCGCTCGCGGCGTTCGGCCTGCTGCTTTTCTGGGTCTTTATCTGGTTCCTTGGCGGCGCGATCCCCGGCGTGATCCGCAGCGCGTGCAGACTGGGCGGCAAACTCTGCTATCGGGAGGTACCGGTATGAAAAAAGCCTGGAGAATCATTCTCGTCATCATCGTCATCTGCGTCGCCGTCGGCGCGGTGAGCGCCGGGGTCGGCGTTTTGACGGGCGCGGATTTCGAGCGCATCGGCGCGACGCTCAGCGATCAGATCGCGGCGAAATACAACTACGACGTGGACGCCATCATCCACGAGTGGGTCCCGCAGAGCGTTCAGATCATCGGAGAGGCGATCGCCTGAGCGAAAGCGTCACAGTAAATCCCCATGCGCTGTAAAACGCGCCACGACGCATGAAAGCTCATCCGCACGGGGATTTTTGCGCATGTGATTCGTTTGCCCCGTAAGGGGTGAGAAGCACGCGCTTTCATCAAATTTCTACTGTGGAAGCGGAGCTTTTACAGTACAACAACCGGCAGCTGCCCGTTTCGCGCGGCTGCCGGTCTTATCATTTCAAAATCGTAATCGTACAGGAGGTGTTTGACATGACAAGGACGCCGCTCGGAGAGAGAGAACTGCCCGTTTATTCGCGGGGAGAGGAGCGCCTGAACACCCTCACGCATATCCTGGGGGGCGTGATGGGGCTTGTGATCCTGATCCGCGGTCTCATGATCGCGTCGGAGCATCAAAACCCCTGGGCCGTCGTCGGCTGCGCAATTTACGGCGCGTCCATGATCCTGCTCTATGCCGTGTCGAGCCTCTATCACGGTCTCCCGGCAGGCAAGGCGAAACGGCTTCTGCGCATTTTTGACCACTGCACCATCTATGCCCTCATTGCCGGAACCTATACACCCATCCTGCTGGCCGCGGTGCGCCCGGCCCACCCGGCCCTGTCCTGGACGATCCTGGGCTGCGAGTGGGGACTCGGCCTGCTCGCGGCCGTGCTGACCGCAATCGACCTCAAGAAATACAGCAAGCTGTCCATGGCCTGCTATATCGGGATGGGATGGATTGTTGTGGTCGCACTCAAGCCCACGCTCGAGGCGATCACGCTGCCGGGCTTTCTCTGGCTGCTGGCGGGGGGCGTGGCCTATACCGTCGGCGCGGTCCTCTATGTGAAGGGGAAGAAGCGGAAGTGGTTTCACACGGTGTTCCACGTCTTTGTCGTTCTCGGCAGCGCCCTCCAGGCGGTGTGCGTGCTGCGTTATGTCTTGTGAGAAAGCCCTTGCTTTTTTGCCGCCGATTCAGTACAATGATTCGGTAAAGATTTTGACGACGGGGGACTGGGAGCCATGGCGGACGGCGGGCCGATCATACGCGAGCATCTGATCTTCTCCGGCACGGTGCAGGGCGTCGGCTTTCGCTGGCGGGCCATGCGCGCGGCGGATGCGGCAGGCTGTACCGGCTGGGTGCGAAACGACCCGAACGGCACGGTCTCCATGGAGATCCAGGGCAGCGAGGCGCAGATCGACCGGGTGATCCGATCCCTCGACCGCGCGCCATACATCCGCATCACGGATCTCAACGTCCGGCACATCCCCGTCGACGAGCGCGAGAGCGACTTCGTCACCAGGGGCGAATACTGGTAATCATCAAACAATCGGGAGGAGACAACATGAATCTGCATGAAAAACTGATCCTGCACGACTGCCCTTACTGCGGCGGCGCGGGCTTGCTGGAAGAGGAGCAGGGCTGGTGCTGGTATGTGATGTGCCTGGACTGCGGCGCGCAGACCGCCCAGATCGAGTACAAAACGCCGGAGGAGTGCGCAGAGGCGGCAGGCAAGGCGGCCGATCTCTGGAACTTCGGCAAGATCATGCGCAGCGGCATCGGAGACTGACTTCGGCACAAGCTGCGCTCATTCGTTTCCGGCAAGCATGCCGAAAACCCACTCACTCCGCTGCGCCTCCTTCTGCAAGCAAAGTCCGTGCTTTGCTCGCAAGAGAGAAACGGAGGGAGCTTTGTTTGACATCGCCCGCACACTTGCAGGCTGACATGATTTCAGGATTGAAAAAGCCGCCGGAGTGTGATAGGATACATTGTCGAAAAGCTGTCATTCTGCTCTGGCACATTTATTAGAGAGAGGAAACCATCCATGATCGGCTTCTATGACTATACCGTCGTCCTGACCTATTTCTCGCTCCTGTCTGCCATGACGGGGATCATCGTGTCGCTGTCCGGCAGCGGACACCCGTATTACGGCTGTCTCTTCCTGCTGTTCTGCGGCCTGTTTGATGCCTTTGACGGCAAGGTCGCCAGGACCAAGAAGGGGAGAACCAAGATGGAGATGGACTTCGGCATCCAGATCGACTCCCTGTCCGATCTTGTCGCCTTTGGGGTGCTGCCCGCCTGCATCGGCGCGGCCCTGATCCGCGTCTCCCCGTATCTCACGCGCGTGCTTGAGGGCATGACGGTGCGCTGGGAGATCGCCTCCGGCAAGTTCCTGCTGCACGCCTGCCTGGTGCTCTATGTGCTGGCGGCGCTGATCCGTCTGGCGTACTATAATGTCACCGAGGAGGAGCGGCAGCAGACGGAGGGCGGCGCGCGCAGGGAGTATCTCGGTCTGCCGGTCACCTCGGCGGCGCTGATCTTCCCCTTCGTGCTCATGCTGCAGTACCTGACAAAGACGGACATCACGCTGGCCTATATGGCGGTGAGTCTGCTGACCGGGGCGCTCTTTATCAGCCCCATTTCCGTCCGCAAGCCGGGCATGAGGGGCATCCTCATCATGGTGGGCATCGGCGCGGTTGAGTTCTTTCTGCTCCTGTTCTGGAAGGTGATTGTAAAGTGAGACCCGGAATCAGACCTGCGCCGGAGGGCGCCGCGCTGCGTTTCCTGTACGGAAAACCGGCGGGACGGGCGGTATTGAAGCTAGCCGCCTCCAGGCCCCTGTCAAAGCTCGCGGGGCGCTTTATGGATTCCGGACTGTCAAAGCCGCTGATTAAACCCTTCGCCCGCAAAAACGGCATCCGCATGGAGGACTATCTGCCGATTCCTTACCCCTGCTTCAACGCATTTTTCTGCCGTCCCATCCGCAAAGAGCTGCGCCCCATCCCGGACGGGGACGGCGTTTTCATGTCCCCCTGCGACGGGCTTGTGAGTGCCTGTCGGATCACGGAAGGCCTGGTCCTGCCCATCAAGCAGAGCAGGTATACCGTGGCGGAGCTTCTGGGCGGCGATCCCGCGGCGCAGAAATTCAGGGACGGCGTCTGCATTGTCTTTCGCCTCTGCGTACAGCACTACCACCGTTACGCCTATGTGGACGCGGGCAAAATCACCGCGCGGCGCTTCCTGCCCGGAGAGCTTCACACCGTGCGCCCCATCGCCCTCGCGGCCCTGCCGGTGTTTACCCGCAACTGCCGGGAGTACTGCCTCATGGAGACCGCGCACTTCGGCGCCGTCGCCCAGATCGAGGTGGGCGCGATGCTGGTCGGCAAGGTGTTAAACTACAAGGGCGCGGGCGCTCCGTTTCGCAAGGGCGAGGAGAAGGGCCGTTTCCTCTACGGCGGCAGCACGGTGGTCCTGCTGCTTGAAAAGGATCGCGTCAAGCTGAATGATGAGCTCTTTGAAAACACCGCGCAGGGTCTCGAGACCCCGGTGCAGATGGGTGAAATCCTTGGAACAGCATATTGATAATAATCCCGCCGGGGCGTTCAAAACGTCCCGGCGGGATTGCTGATATTATGCCGTCATGCCGCTCCGGTAAAAGCAGCAGCCGTCCTTGCCGTTGTGCTTGACGTGGTAGAGGGCTATGTCCGCCTCATTCAGCACATCCTGCATAGTCCCGCCCTCCCGGCAAAAGGCGACGCCCGCGCTCAGGGTGATGCCGGGCAGGCCGTCCGCAGTGTCGCAGAGGTCGCGGTTGATCCGCTTGACCTTTTTCACGATAAGCTCTCGGGTCCGCTCGTCTACATGGACCATCAGCACGGCGAACTCGTCCCCGCCGATGCGGCAGACATAGTCGTCGGCACGGAAATACGCTTTGAGCGTTTTCGCGATCTTTTTCAGCACCAGGTCTCCGACTTCATGGCCGTGCCCGTCATTGATCTCTTTGAACGTGTCCGCGTCGAAGAGGATGACCGCGGTGCTGGCCGGGTCAATGCCGTTGGTGATCAGGTCGAAGCCCGCGCGGTTGTACGCGCCGGTCAGCGCATCGTGCGAGGCTTTGTACGACAGGTTCTGGATGCTGCGCTTATAGGCGGAATACATCTTGTTATATGTGGCCGCGAGGTATCGGAACTCATGCGCCCCCATGATCGGCAGGCTCTGGTCGTGCTTGATGTGGTCCACCGCACGCAGCAGGGGATTGATGCCAAGCTTCGTTGTGATCTCCAGCATCAGAACCAGGCCGACGGACTGCAGGACGATCAGCGCCGCAATCCACACAAGGTCGGTGTGCATGCGCGTCTCCATGGCCTCCTGTGTCCCGTGGGTGCCGTTTTTGAGCGCCGTGATGCACTGGCTCAGATGCATGCGAATGCGGTCCTTTTGATTGCAATAGCTTTCGTTGTGCATCAGCTGCGCGGCGCGCGCCTTTTTTTCGGCGGGAGAGCGCGCCTCGTCCTCCGCGCTCAGTCGAACGGCGCGCATGGTCTCGGGAATGTCGTCGTCTCCCTGCGCCGAGAGCATCAGCAGCATGGCGTAATACTCCGTATCCATCAGGGACACGGATTCCTCCATGGCGCCTTTAAGCTCCGCCAGTGCATCGGAGTCCGGAAGACTGCTCTCCATATGCGCAAGGGCCTTTTCGCGCCGACAGGTCTCCTCCGCCTCGCGGAAGTAGTTGTCCAGATGCGCCCGCTCGCCCAGAACGGCGTAGGCCTGGGCCTCCTCCGTCAGATAGTCGGACGCGCTCATCAGGCCGGAAGCGGCGTCCTGCAGATCAATGTAGGTGTCGGTGGCCTTTGACAGGGCATGGAAGGAGTTGATGGTCCGATAGGTCATCACCAGCAGCACCGCCGTCACGGTGACGGAGATGACCAGCATCAAGGTATAGGTCAAACGGAGAGAGAGCCCTTCCTCCTTCGCTTTTTTTACAATACTCATGTCACAATCCTCCAAGCTTTGTCCGGGCCGGGAAAGCCTTTCCGGAAAGGCCAGCGCCGCCTGAAAGCGCCCGCCGTGTATCCTGCTGAATATGTGTTATTATTTACCAATCAAAAATAATAACATTTTTTTCGACAAATAGCAACCATTTTTTGAGGCTGATCATAGAAGCGCCGAGTCGCGGCAAAAAATGAGAAAGAGATTGACAAGGGCGCGTTTCATCATATAATAGTTATATAATACTCGAAGAAACATGCTGACGGCGCTTTCAACGAAACGCCGCGGAAGGAGAAACGCAATGGCAAAATACATCATGGCGCTGGACTCCGGCACCACCAGCAACCGCTGCATCCTCTTCAACGAAAAGGGCGAGATGTGCTCCGTCGCGCAGAAGGAGTTTCCCCAACACTTCCCGAAGCCCGGCTGGGTCGAGCATGACGCCAACGAAATCTGGCAGACTCAGCTCATGGTGGCCCGCGAGGCCATGATCAAGATCGGCGCAAAATCCACCGACATCGCCGCCATCGGCATCACCAACCAGCGCGAGACCGTCATCGTCTGGGACCGCGCCACCGGTCAGCCCATCTACCATGCCATCGTCTGGCAGTGCCGCCGCACGGCGGACTTCGTCGAGGAGATGAAGGGCAAGATCCCCGGGATCGAGGACAAGTTCCGGGAAAAGACAGGCCTCAAGTTCGACCCCTACTTCTCCGGCACCAAGATCCGCTGGATTCTGGACAATGTCCCCGGCGCACGGGAGAAGGCCGAGCGGGGCAAGCTCTGCTTCGGCACGGTGGACAGCTGGATCATCTACAAGCTCACCAAGGGCAAGGTTCATGTCACGGACTACTCCAACGCCTCTCGCACGCTGCTCTTTAACATCAACACCCTCAAATGGGACGAGGAGCTGTGCTCACTGCTCGGCATCCCCATGTCCATGCTCCCGGAGGCCAAGCCCTCGAGCTGCATCTATGGCGAGGCGGACACGGAATTCTTCGGCGGCCCGGTGCTCATCGCAGGCGCTGCGGGCGACCAGCAGGCGGCCCTCTTCGGCCAGACCTGCTTTAAGGAGGGCGAGGCCAAGAACACCTACGGCACCGGCTGCTTCATGCTGATGAACACCGGCGACAAGCCCATCTTCTCAAAGAACAACCTTCTCACCACCATCGCCTGGGGTCTTGACGGCAAGGTGACCTACTCGCTGGAGGGCTCGGTCTATATGGCCGGTGCCGCGATCCAGTGGCTGCGGGACGAGCTCAGGACCATCGACAGCGCCGGGGATTCGGAGTATTTCGCCACCCGCGTCAAGGACACCAACGGCTGCTATATGGTGCCGGCTTTCACCGGCCTCGGCGCTCCCTACTGGGATCCTTACGCCCGCGGGGCGATCGTTGGTCTGACCCGCGGCGTCAACAAGTACCATATCATCCGCGCCGCGGTGGAGTCCCTGGCCTTCCAGACCTATGACGTGCTGCACGCCATGGAGCTGGACTGCGGCAAGCGCCTCACCGGCCTCAAGGTTGACGGCGGCGCCTCCCACAACAATTTCCTCCTCCAGTTCCAGGCGGATCTCAGCAGCTCCACCGTCGTCCGGCCGAGCTGCGTCGAGACCACGGCCATGGGCGCGGCCTATCTCGCGGGCCTCGCGGTGGGCTACTGGAAGAGCACGGACGACGTGCTGTCCAACTGGTCGGTCGACCGGGAGTTCAAACCGGAGATGAGCGACGAGCAGCGCGAGAAGGAGCTCGCCGGCTGGCACCAGGCGGTCAAATCCACCCTCGGCTGGGCGAGAGAAAACTGAACAAAGTTTTAAAATAATTTATAGAAAGGATTGATTCCCATGATTCTCGATACCTCCAAATATGTCGGCCCCTGCGCCTGCGGGCGCGACCATGAGCTGCGCACCAAGCTGGTGGTGTGCGAGCACGGCGCGCTGAAGAACTTTGACAAGTACATGGAGGACGCCGGCCTCTCCGGCTTCCGCACCGTCATCTACGACACCAACACCTACAACCTCCCCTCCATCACCCATGTGAAGGCGGATCAGGAGATCGTGCTCGAGGCCAAAGGCCTGCACAGCGAGAAGGGCCTCATTGAGGACTGCATGACCCGTTTTGTCCGGAAGCCGGACTATGTGGTTGTGGTCGGCGGCGGCACACTCATGGACTTCGGACGCTACTCCGCCTGGAAGCTCGGCATCCCCTTTGTCGCCATCCCCACCATCGTCTCTTCCGACGGCTTCACCGCCGACATCTGCTCCATCATCATCGACGGGCAGAAGAAGTCCATCCCCATGCAGGCGGCGGACGCGGTCATCTGCGACATCGACGTCGTGGCCGGCGCGCCCATGTTCCTGACCATCGCGGGTGTGCAGGACATCATGGCGAAGGTCGTCTCCATCGCCGACTGGAAAATCGCCCACATCGTCTCCGGGGAGTACTTCTGCCAGAAGGTCTGCGACATGGCACAGGAGGCCCTGGACCTTATGACCAAATGCGCGTATGACCTCAAGGCGGGCAAGGAGCCCGATATCGAGACCATGGCCTACACCCAGATGCTCTCGGGCCTGACCATGCAGATTTTGTCCAACTCCCGCGCCGCCTCCGGGGCCGAGCACCTGGTCGCCCACCTGGTCGAGATGAAGCCCCGCGGCTTTGAAAACGCCCACGGCCTGCACGGTGAGTGCGTAGGCGTCGGCACGCTCATGGTGGCGGACGCCTACCACAAGCTGGCCGAGCGCGAGACCATCGAGGTCAAGCCCTTTGAGCCCATCGACGAGGAGTGGGTGCGCTGGGAGTTCGGCGATCTGGCAGACGGCATCCTCAAGGAGAATGCCAACGATGTGCTCAAGACCTTCCCGCCCGAGAACATCAAGACGCACTGGCAGGAGATCCGCGATGTCGTTGCGCAGATTCCGTCCTACGAGGAGCTCAATGAGCTCTACGCCGCCATCGGGGCCAAGCACAGTCTCGAGGAGCTGGGCATTGACCCTGCTGTGAAGGACAGCTTCCTGGACATCTCCTCCGCTATCCGCAACCGCCTCACCCTCGCCCGCATGACCAGACTGATCTGCAAGTAATCTGCAAAGAAAAGAAAGTGCGGCGGCTTCTTGTGAAGCCGCCGCATAAGATTGTGGAGGATAAAGCCGTGGAAAAGAAGAGCGCATATCAGCGGCATCTCCGCCGCATGGGCGTCATTCTGTTTGCCCTGCACGGGGTTGAGATCCTGGCTCTTTTGCTGTTCTATAACTGGGTGGGAACGGAGCAGCCGTGGGACGAACCGCTGGGCCTTATGATCGAGTGTCTGATGGCTTTCGTAGCGGGGGGCAGTGCCATGCTGTCTGTAAAGCACGAAAAATGGAACAGATGGCTGACACTCTTTACAGCGCTGATCTTTTTCACGCTGGCCTTTTTTATGACGGGAGGGGCAAAGGAGAATATCGACGATCTGATCGACCTGTCGCTGTTTCTGGTCGGCATGGTTCTGTATCTGCAGATACTCGAAGTGTCGCAGGACAGAGCGTGGCGGAAAATGCTCAAGGCAAAGCCGCTCTCCCTTGACCTGCGCCTGAGCGACAGCGGCGACTGCTTTGATGCCCTCGTCATGGGCCCGCATCTGGAAATCAACAGGGAAATCACCGACGCGGTGGATCATTTTCTCGGCACGGCCGAGCACGCCGCCCCGCTTCAGCTGTATGTTCACTGCGCCGAGACGCTCTCCCCCATGGTGAGGGAGACGATGGAGGAGGCGCTGCGCGCCCATTACGAGGACGAGGAGCTCAAGGTCGGCCGCTTTCTGGAGCAGCGCTTCGGCCGGGCGATGGGACTGATCCTCATCAGCATCTTGGCGCTGCAGCTTGTGAAGTATTACTCCGGCGGACAGAGCACCGCCATCGTCTGGACCATCATCAGCAATTTCGCCGCCTTCAGCCTCTGGCAGATCGGCAGTACCTTCTTTGAGGGCTCCGAGGCCAGGCACAGGCTTCTGAAAATTCGGACGGCAAAGAATGTTGCGTTGCATTTTCAGTGAAGATTCCTTAAGATTTCCTAAACACCGCGCGCCGCCCTTGTAAAAAAGCGCGCGGACGTTTATACTTTTCGTATCGGACAGACCGGCCATTGACCGGTCTGAGAAGGAGGAATGCGTATGGGTGAGAAAGAGATCAAGAGGCTGGACGATTCCCGGCTCGACAGCGTGAGCGGCGGCACGGAGACCCGTCCCGGCAAGCAGAAGATCGGCTACAATGTCAAGCGCGGGGACAATCTGATCAAGATCGCCGCTCTGTACGGCGTGTCGGTCCTCGATCTGGTGACCTGGAACGATATCCGCAACCCCGACCTCATTTACGAGGGTCAGACCCTGGTCATCTGGAAATCCTGACTGCAGTTTCATACAGCGCAAAAACGCGGCTGCCCCGAACGGGACGGCCGCGTTTTTGCGCTGTATGCACAGGGGAGCTTTGGACATAGTGCAAAAAAACAGGCGGGAGCTGTGAGAAAAATGTCATGCAAAAAACACGAAAAAGAATTGAAAAAAGTAGACAAGCCTTGCGTCCTTATGATAATATAGTAGCCAGCATATTATATCCGGCAAACCGTACCACAACTATAAGAGGTGAAGCGTATGGCATTTAAGTTTAAAGGCGGCGTTCATCCCGACTACCGGAAGCATCCAGAGGTTCCCGTTACGGTGATCGCGCCGCCGAAGCAGGTTGTTATTCCCATGGCCCAGCACATCGGCGCACCCTGCGCCCCCCTGGTGAAGAAGGGCGAC
>CADAAM010000004.1 GCA_902785905.1 Oscillospiraceae bacterium
CAGTGAGATCGGGATCGGCGTGCTGTCAAGCACATAACCTTCCGGAACGGAGGTCTCTTTGAGCAGATAGCTGCCGACAGGTACCATGGAGAAGATGAGTTTTCCGTCAGAGCCGGTATCACCCTCAGCAATCAGAGTCCCGGAGGTATCTGTCAATTGAAAATGGACACCGGCAAGTTTGGCTCCGGTGTCATCCGTTTTGATGATCTGGACATGCCCATCCAGAAAAGAGAGCACATATCTGCCGTCAACTGCGGCGTCATACTCAAACGCGCCTTTATTATAGGAACGGATATAGTGTATGCCCATGCTATTATCTCCTCCTATACGAAGATAATAGCATGGGCATAGAAATGTGCATAACACGTATCGGGTTATTCTATTTGCATCTGCTCTTTATACGCCAGGCCCCAGCTTTCCATGGATTTGATGATCGGGCGCATGGATTCGCCGAGCTCGGTCAGCGAGTATTCCACACGGGGCGGGACCTCCGGGTAGGCGGTACGGATGACGATGCCGTCCGCCTCCATCGAGCGCAGCGCCTCGGTCAGCGCCTTCTGGCTGATGCCGTCGATACTCTTCTGCAGCTCATTGAAGCGCCAGCTCATGGAAAAACCTCCAATAGTTTCAAATCAACTGTTGCCATCCAATTATACTGTAATGGCGCGGTAAAAGCAAGGGCAGTTACAAAAAGGTGCGTACTTGTGCCGATTTCCGACTGCCCTTATACTGTTTACAGCATGGGGCGAAGGGGATCGAACACCTACCGCCTGTGAGCGTCCCTTTTCGGCGCTTTTTGTTCCGCCTCACTTGCTGGGCATAACCCAAGGAGGAAAACCCATGATATTCAACCGTTCATCCAAAAAGAAAGTGAGCTTTGAGCGCTTTTTAACCTGCGAATACGCGCGGGACTATATCGATCAGAATACTCCCTATACAGAACAGATTGAAAAGGCCGCGCAGGCGATCCGGGAGGCAGACTATGTGCTGCTCGGCGCGGGCGCGGGCATGAGCGCCGCGGCAGGAGCCGAGTACGGCGGCAAATACTTTGAGGAACACTTCGCCGAGTTTCAGAAGCTCTACGGCAAAGGGCCGTATATGCAAGACATGTACTCCGCGGGCTTTTATCCTTTCCCTGACGAGGAGAGCCGCTGGGGCCTGTGGTCGCATCTGGCGCTGCTGGCCGGCGCGGATCTGGACGTGACGCCGCTGCACAAGACGCTGCTGGACGCGCTGGAAGGAAAAAAGCTTTTCCTGCTGAGCACCAACGCCGACCATCAGTTTGAGAAGGCGGGACTGCCTTCCGTGCAGGTTTTCGCCACCCAGGGCAGCTACAAGCGGATCCAGTGCGCGCGCGGCTGCCACTCCAAGACCTATGACGCGGTGGAGCTGTTCCGGCAGATGGAGCGGGAGCGCGTCAACGGAAAAATCCCCGGCGAGCTTGTTCCGAAGTGCCCGGTCTGCGGCGGGCCGATGGCGATGAATCTGCGCGTGGACGATCATTTCGTACAGGACGAGGACTGGCACGCCGCCGAGGAACGCTTCAGCCGCTTTCTTTCGGAATGCGTCGATCAGAAGACCGTGCTGCTGGAGCTGGGCGTGGGCTTCAACACCCCGACCATCATCCGCTTCCCCTTTGAAAAACTGGCGCGGGAGCAGGAGAACATCAGCCTGATCCGTCTCAGCCGCAGCAAGGCCGCCGTGCCCGCAAGCCTGGGTGACCGGGCCATCGGCATCAACGCCGACATGGCGCAGAGCATCACCGATCTTGCCCATAAGCTGAGCGAGTCCCGAAAGGAGTGACTGAAACGGACCAACTGTTTACGTTTGAACTGGACATGGGAGTCGGAGAAGACCGGCTGACCGTGCAGGCGCTGGAGGACTTGATCTTCAACTGTCTGGACTTCTGTCTGCTGAACCGGAAGCAGGCGCATTTCTTCCTCACAGGGAAGGACGCCGAGCGGCACCCTGCACTGTGGGAAATGCTGGAGACGCTTCGGGAAGAGGGCGCGAGCTTCTCCATCCTGAGCGAGCCGGAGCAGTCCGAGTTTCAGGCGCATCGCTCCCGCGCCGCCGGGACAAACACGGAGAAATTGAGTATCCGGGTCAACGGAGACGTTTACTGGGGCGCGGCCTTTCTCGGCAGCGCACGGGAGGACCGTCTGGCAGACCTGTGGTACTGCGCGAGATCAGGAGGAACAGCATGACAAACATCGCCGACTTTCAGGCAGAGAAAGAAAAGTGCATCGGCTGCGGTCTGTGCGTCAAGGTTTGCCCCGGCGGCATTTTGCGCCTGAACGAAGAACGTAAATGCGAGATGGACGAGATCGACCGGTTCGGCTGGCGGGGCTGCTGGAAGTGTGAGCACTGTCTGGCCGTCTGCCCCAAGGGCGTGATCAGCATCTTCAGCAAGCAGCCGGAGGACAGTCTGCCGCCCGTCAAGGCGGAGAGCGCCGCTCCGGTGCTGGACGCGCTGATCATGAACCGTCATTCCTGCCGCCGCTTTCTGAAAAAGGACGTGGACGCCTCTGTGATCGACGGTATGCTCCAAACGCTGGGCAACGCCCCTAACGGCGGCAACAAGCAGCAGGTGGAGTTTACGCTGATCGACGACCGGGCGCAGATGGAGGCATTTCGCCGTCTCGCCTACGCGGAGATGGATCGCCTGGCCTCGGAGGGCGTCTATCCCGCCGGCTTTGACAAAGCCTCCTATGAGGATATGAAGCGCTGGGAAAAGACCGTGCGGCCGGAGATGCTGTTCTGCGGCGCGCCCTATCTGCTGATTCCCCACGCGCCGCTCGGCAGGGGCGAGCCGGTGGAGGACGTGAACATCGCGGCGGCGTATTTCGAGCTGCTCTGTGCTTCCCGCGGCCTTGGCTGCGTGATGATGAGCTTCCCGAAAGACGCGCTGCGAAACATGCCGGAGATCGAAGCGCTGCTCCAGATCCCGGAAACCCACTATGTCGGCGTGATGCTGGGCTTCGGCTGGCCGGAGATCCGCTATGCCAGAGGCACGCAGAGAGGCGTCGGGGAAGAGAGAATCCACCGGCTGCGTTTTACGGAGAAATGAGTGATGGCCGCTCTGATCGCCGCCTATTTTGAGAGCAACGGCAGCCGCTTTGTCGGTATGCTGCTGGCCCATATCTGCGTGAGCCTGATCGCGCTGGCGATCGCCGTGCTGATCGGCGTCCCGGCCGGCTTTCTCTGCGTCCGGCATCCGCGCTCGCAGAAGTTCATCACCGGGCTTTTCGCCGTCCTGCGCATCATCCCGAGCCTTGCGATCCTGCTGCTGATGGTGCCGCTGCTGGGCACAGGCACGGCCCCCGCGGTCGTGGCGCTGGTACTGCTGGCCGTGCCGCCGATTTTGATGAACACCGTGGCCGGGCTGGAGGGCGTGCCGGCATTCATGCTGGAAACGGGAGAGGGCCTCGGCATGACGCCAGGCCAGGTCTGGACGAAGGTGCGTTTCCCGCTGGCCATGCCGATGCTGCTGACGGGAATGAAAACCGCCGCGGTGGAGATCGTGTCCAGCGCGACCCTCGCCTCCAAGATCGGGGCGGGCGGCCTGGGCGACCTCATCTTCACGGGGATCGGGCTGTATAAAACCGAGCTGCTTTTGATCGGCGGCACGGCGGGCGCGCTGCTGTCGCTGAGCACGGGGCTGCGGATCGCGCTGGTGTCCACGGTGGGTATCGCCACGATCGCCGCTTCTATCAACGCGGGGGGTCTGGGTGCGATTCTCTTTGATGGTCTGCGCACGATGAACACCGCCAAGATTCTCTGGGGCAGCCTCCTGTCCGCGGCGCTGGCCGTCGCCATTGACCGCCTGCTTCTGCTTGTGGAAAGAAAAAGCGAAAACAGTGCGTAAGAACGCATAAACCCCATCCGATTTCAACGATCGGATGGGGTTTATGCGTTACTATGCCAAAAGCAGCGACTGATAGATCCTCAGATTCTCGTCTCCGTGAACGCAGAAGACGACCTTCTCGATCCGGCTGTTTTGCAGGGTTTCCTTCACGGTCGCCACGGCGATCCGGGCGGCCTCGCCCTTGGGGAAACGGAACACGCCCGTGGAGATGCAGCAGAAGGCCACGCTTTTGAGCCCCTTTTCCTCCGCCAGCGCGAGGCAGGAGCGGTAGCAGGAGGCGAGCAGCTCCCGGTCGCGGTCGCTCAGCGGCCCGTCGATGATCGGGCCGACGGTGTGCAGCACATGCCTGGCCGGGAGATTGTAGCCCCCGGTGAGCTTGGCCTGTCCAGTCGGCTCTTCGTGGCCCTGGGCACGCATGATCGCGGCACATTCCTCACGCAGCTGCAGTCCGGCGGCGGAGTGGATCACGTTGTCGATACAGTTGTGCCCCGGCCGGAAGCAGCCCAGGAGCCGGGCGTTGGCCGCGTTCACGATGGCGTCCGCGTCCAGCCGCGTGATGTCGCCCTGCCAGAGGACGAGGCGCTCGTCAGAGGGGACGGGCGGGAGCTCCGCCACATGGACGACGCCCTTTTCCTCCCGCTCCCGGCTCAGCAGCTCATCCTGCGCCTTCAGAAAGCGCTCGGACAGCGCGCCGGGCTCGCGGACGTTCATCAGGCAGCGCAGGAAATAGCGCTGCTCCTCCGCATTTCGCGGGACGCGCTTTGCCTCCAGGCGGTACTGCGGCATCTCGTCCAGGAGCGTCTCATTCAGAAATTGTATTTGCTCTAATTCTTTCATCTCTCGATCACATCGATGATCTCCCCGATAAACATGGTGTGGGGAGGCATGCGCTTATAGATCCAGTCCGCGACCTCCTGCGGCACCTGTTCTTTCTCAAACTGGTGAGCGTAGAGCTTTTTGCAGACAAAGCTCAGCTCTGCCTGCTCGAAATCCACACCGTGCTCGACCGCGACCGGCGTGAGCTGCGTCAGCGCCACCTTGTCCCCGTCCCGGCCGGACTTGCTTCCGAGAACGCTCAGGTCCTGCCGATACTCCCCCGGGAAAAAGCTGACGGTGAAATACTCGTTGGCTTCCAGAAAGCTGTGCGTATAGCGCGCCGGGGAGACGTAGATTGTCAGGATCGGCCGCCCCTTGTGCGGCGGGCCCCAGATCGTACCCATGCTTCCCCAGGCGATGGTCATGGTGTTGTAGTTCTCGATCGTTCCCGCCGTAACCAGCGCCCAGCGATCATTGAACATGCGAAACACGTCGTAGCTTTTGTCTTTGAATTCCATTGGATCGGCCCCCTATTTCTCCGTATCATACTCGTGATCCGCTCTCCCGTAAAGTACGCACAAAAAGGTGAGTGATCCTCGGGTCATCTTTTAGTTCGGTATACCAATGATACAGGCAGATTAGTTTACATAATTATATACCTTTTGGCAGTAATACCCTTGTCTGGACATCGTTTGGTAGTAGACAGACAGAAAAGAACCCCGATTTTGATAGAATTGGGGTCCTTCCTTTTTACCCAAAAGTCCTTGATATCAGCCACTTTCTTAAAAACGGCTCTTCCGGGCAGATCAATTCTGTCCCGGGAGAGCCGTTTTTTATGAGATCACATTCTTTGACGCATGACCCGGCACGTCATCCGGGGCTCAATCCAGTGGGGCCGGTACTTCTCCCTGGATACAGGTGCCGCGGGGACTCGTATCCACGGCGATATAGCCCTCGTTGTCCCGCGCTTCCTGACGCAGGAAGAGGATCAGGGTCAGGTTGTCGAGCGGCGCCTCGGCTACCGGATACAGGGGCTCCTTGCCCTCAAACACACTGCCGGGGAGCGTGGCACTAAAGTTAGTAGTACAGACCCGATAGAGAGTTTGGCTGTCGTGGATGTCTACCTCTGTCCCGTCGGAAAGCGTGATACTGACAACCTCAATATCCGGCTGATCTTTGGTGCCGTGGTTGATGTAGGTATAAGTCAGACCACTCATCTGATCGCCTAAGTTGCTTTGGCGAAAGCTGGTTTCAATCTGCCGGGCAAGCTCCTCGCCGGTGAGCTCATAGATCATCCAAAAATTGTTGAAAGGCGAGATCGCGTAGATGTCGCCCACGGTGAGGTCACACCGGCTCTCACCGGCGGGAATGGTGACATCGGCGCGGAAGCCGTAGTGGTTATAAAAAGCTGCCACGACCCCGTCGGAGGCTGTCGCCCGCAGCATCATACCAGTGTACCAGTTTCCGCCGGTGGTTTCGCGGGGGCCGACGTAGCCGTCCTCTTCAAGGGGAGTGTCGATATAGCCCAGCACCTCGTCCATCTCATCGCGGATCTCATCCCAGGCCTGATGGGAGATGGTGAGCACCGTGGGATCCAGATGACCGGCATTCTCCGGCGTGTCGAAAAGCGCCTCGTCGTCCTGTATGATGGAAGTATAGAGCGGCTCCTCAATGCGTACAGTCCCATCCCCGTCGATCACGATGGTGGCCGAGGCATAGCCTTTGGCATAGCAGTTACCCTGAATGTAAGGGACACCGCTCTCTGCCACGCCGTAAAGCCCCTCGTGCGAGTGGCCTCCGGTAACCAGGTCCACGTCCTCCGGGCTCAGGGCCGCCGCCACTTTCACTGGCGCAGCGTGGGCCATGACGATGGTCACATCCGGCTGTTCGGCGGTATTGATCTCCTTCACCCGCCGGGAGAGGGCGGAAAGCTCCTCTTTAATGGCATAGGGGGCAATCATTTCGTGCATGATGGACCTGGAATAGTCGGGAATATAACCGATCAGCGCAACGCGCAGTCCAGCTTTTTCCACGATCACATAGTCTCTCGTAAAGGGGACGCGCTCCTGCGTGTCCGCAAAATAGAGATTGCAGGCCAGAACCGGGATTTCCGGGTCGCCGGCAAAATCGCCGATCCGGTAGGCAGGGAGTGTGGCGTCGGCATCTGCACAGTATTCGCTCACGCCCCAGTCAAACTCATGGTTGCCAAGCGCCACAGCGTCATAGTCCATGGCATCCAGCGCGGCGACCACGGCAGCGCCCTTGCTCATGTTCGAGACAGGCATCCCTTGATAGAGGTCACCGCCGTCGACCAGCAGCACATCGTCGTATTGCCCGTCGGCACGGGCCTCGTTCACGATATGGGCGATATAGGCAAGCCGATACTGAAACTTGTCCTCTGCTCCGCCGGTGGTGTCCAGGAGATAGCCGTGAATATCGGTGGTTTCAAAGACGCGGATGGTCCGCTCGCCCGGAGCATCCGGTGCCTCTGCAGACGACTCCACGCGCTGCCCGAAGGCGCCGCAGCACAGCAGCACCGTAACCAACAGAAGACAGAGAAGGTGTTTTCTGTTCATAAGTGCGTTTCCTTTCCTGACATGTTTATTCTGTTTTCCAGAGCTGATGAAGATTGCAGGCAAAAAGTATGCTGACAAGATTATATAGCAAACAGTTATTTTCGGCAACAAAAAATTGCTTTTTTATAAAATAGCAAGCCTGAGTTGAGCAATCGTTCTGTTCATCAGTGATGGAATGCCGACGGCGATGAATGCTCTGCAATCAAAATGTCAGCGAGCTCCGGCTTTCCGATGGTGTGCGCCTTCTGTGACAGTTCGCGCGCTATTCTTAGACTGTCCTTAAGGGATAGAACAAAACAACAACAATCACATCAAATATAAAGGAGATAACCACAATGAAAATGCTCAATGAAGTTGAACTCGAAATGATCGCCGGCGGCATCCTGCCGATCTTTACTCTTGGCCCGGCCTACGAACCTGTCACCACCGATGAACCGCACGACGGCGGTGCGACCTACACCTGGTAAAAAGTATTTTCCTGGCTGCATACGACCAAAAGTATGCAGCCGTTTCTTTGTGCTGTTTATATACAGATTACTCACCCGCAGTTTTTCATCCCGCCCATCTCTCTTCTGCGCAGCGCTGCAGGAGCCCCCATTAGGGTATACAGAAACCGCGGCAGCCGGAATTTTTGACAGTCAGAAATTTCGGCTGTATAATATCATGATCAAAGAGTAAACCAACGCAGTGCGGATTTTTTATAAAAGGCAGGAATCGACACATGTTCAATCATCATGACATCAGCCGGGACGCATGTATGCTCCACGGCCCACTGGCCCACCACGGCTATGACTGGTGGTGGCACTCCTTCACGGCTCAGGATGCGGTGACCGGCGAGGATAAGCCGTTCTTTATCGAGTTCTTTGTCTGCAATCCCGCGCTGGGCGGGGACGAGCCTGTCCTCGGTCAGCTGCCAGCGAACAAGGCGGCCGGCAGACAGCCCACCTATCTGATGGTGAAGGCCGGGACCTGGGGCGAGGATCACTGCCAGCTGCACCGCTTCTTTGCCTGGAAGGATGTCGAGCTGCACGGGGCTGCGCCCTATCTGGTGAAAGCCGCGGACTGCCTTGCCGGTGAAACAGTTTTAAAAGGCAGCATTGCCATCACTGCAGAAGAAGCGGCGGCACACCCGGAATGGATGTGCGACGCGGGCGAGATGACTTGGGAACTGACCATCGACAAACAGATCGCTTTCAATGTGGGTTACGGTGCAAGCAAGCCGCTGCGGGACGCCGAGGCCTTCGCCATGTACTGGCACGCGGAGGGCATGAAGAGCGCCTACAGCGGTGAGATCACCTTCAACGGGAAAAAGTACACCGTCACCCCGGAAAAGAGCTACGGCTATGCGGATAAAAACTGGGGCCGGGATTTTACCAGCCCCTGGGTCTGGCTGTCTTCCAACCATCTTGTCAGCAAGGTGACGGGAAAGCAGCTCATGAACAGCGTGTTCGATATCGGAGGCGGCAGGCCGAAGATCTACTTTGTGCCGCTGGATCGCCGCCTGCTGGGCGTATTCTACTACGAGGGCAGGGAGTATGATTTCAATTTCTCCAAGCTCCATCTGAAGGTCAAGACGGACTTCTCCTTTGAGGAACTTAACGACGTGGTGCACTGGACGGTACGGCAGGAGAACAACCACGCGGTGATGGAGACGGAGGTCTTCTGCCGGAAGGCAGACATGCTGCTGGTAAATTACGAAGCCCCCGACGGCAGCAAGCGACACAACCGCCTGTGGAACGGCGGCAGCGGCTGGGGCACGGTGAAGCTATATGACAAGAGAGACGGCGCGCTTATGCTGGTGGACGAAGTGGAGGCAACCCACATCGGCTGCGAATACGGGGAGTATGATCCGGAGTGAGTAAAGGCAAATACAATTTGCAAACGCAAGATCCGCCGCTTTTTGTCATAAATCATATTCTTCTTCATTGTGCTCTCCCCTGAATGTCGGAGGAAAGCTCTGTGGGGGTGCTGCCCGGAATACGAACAGAGCCCTCGCGGCACTGCCCCAAAACGGCAGTATGCACTCGGTTCGGCAGCGAGTTGCCTGGCGGAGAGGAAATGCGGTACAGCGACGGAATCTGGGCTAAATATTGCGGCAGCTCGCGCGTCCGCCGGCAGGAAAGGAAAGAAGAAACAGGCATATCATCCATGATTTTCGGACGGCATGCCTGTTCATTCTTCAATCCTTTTTCGCCCTTGGCAGGGCCGGCAGCCCGGACGCACCGATCTGCTTTTCGATGGCGGTCAAAACCGTAATGATTACGAATCGTATTTTTGCTCTTGATTGCAAGCGGATCGGTTTGCTATAATTGATACTAGAACCTCATGAAAACTGTTAATCCCTTAAAGGTTTTCATAGCGCCATAAGGCGCGTAGAGGTTCTTGTATGAGACGCGTTTTCAGCGTTTCGCGCTGAAAACGCCGCAGGAACTGCGGCTTTCTTGATTAAAAAATATAATCAAGAAATAGTATGAAAACACTCTGTATGGGCAGAAATACGAAGAAAATGAGTCTCATAATACATAACGGAGGTTCCTGAGAATGGGCATTGCCTGTCAGATCACAAAGAAAAAGTGTATTGCTGCGATGATCAGCTCGTTTGTGGTCGCGGTTTGCGTGTGCATCGGCGTGACCATGAACCTGACCACGCTGTATGATGTCAATTTTGACCACATGGGACTGCGTACATTTTGCATGTTCACGGTAAACTCGAACATTCTGTGCGGTATCGGCATGTTGATGGCGCTGCCGTATACGATTGACGGCCTGATTACCAAAAAATTCTATCTGCCCGACTGGATGGTGGACCTGCTCTTTGCGGGCACCACATCTGTAGCGCTGACCTTTCTGGTATCGTTGTGCATTCTGGCACCGGTAAAAGGCTTCGTGCTGATCTTCACAGGCTCACGCTTCTTCCTGCACGGCTTGTGTCCGATCCTTGCGATGATCACATTCTGCTTCTTTATTACGAGCCATGTCATCTCGCTGCGGGAATCGATTTTTGCGATGCTCCCGGTGATGCTCTATGCGATGGTATATTATTTTATGGTTGAGATTCTTGGCCCGGATAATGGCGGATGGGATGATTTCTATGGCTTTTTGACCCGAATCCCGCAGTGGATTTCCCTGCTGTCCTTTATGCCGCTTACCTTTGCCATCGCCAGCGTCCTGCGTCGGCTTCACAACAGGAACTGCATCAGATTGCAGCGGATAGAAGATGAATTGCTTCGCTCGTTGGACAAGCAGCAATAAAACGCGCCCGGTAAAACAGACAAAATAAACGCGACTGCATGTTGCCGGAGCGTTTTTTGCTTTTCAGTTGATGATCGCCGATGAAAAATCGGCAATCATTCAGATCGTCGGCGATTAAAGGTGACGATCCGGCTTTCTTTTCTTGTCATTCCCGCGAGATCTGATAAGCTGCGAACAACTCAGAGGGCAGATCATTCATGAAAAATGAGAAGCCGGATAAGAGAGCAGGCCAAGATGCCTGCCTGCTTATCCGGTTTTTTGGAAAACAGGAGATTATTGAACATGGACAGAATCATCACCGACACTATCCCGAAGAAAATTCAGATCCGCGGTGCGAGGGTCCACAATCTGAAGAACATCGATGTCGACGTTCCCTTGAATCAGATCGTCGGGATCGCGGGCGTGTCCGGTTCGGGGAAATCCTCTCTGGCGCTGGGCGTCCTGTATGCAGAGGGCTCGCGACGCTATCTGGAATCTCTCTCCACCTACACGCGCAGGCGCATGACACAGGCCGCGCGCGCCGATGTGGACGACGTGCTGTATGTACCCGCGTCTCTGGCCCTGCACCAGCGGCCCGGCGTACCCGGCATCCGCTCCACCTTTGGCACGGGGACGGAGCTGCTCAACAGCCTGCGCCTGATGTTCTCGCGCCTCGCTTCCCACCGCTGCCCCAACGGGCACTATTGCCCGCCGTCGATGAGCGTCGCGGCGGAGAAGGAGATCGTCTGCCCCGTCTGCGGCGTCTCCTTTTACGGTCCCGGCGCGGAGGAGCTGGCCTTCAACAGTCAAGGCGCGTGCAAACGCTGCGGCGGCACAGGCACGGTCCGCACCGTGGACGAGCGCACGCTGATCCCGGATGAAACGCTGAGCATCGACGAGGGCGCTGTCGCCCCCTGGAACAGCCTGATGTGGTCCCTGATGACCGACGTGTGCCGCGCCATGGGCGTCCGCACGGACATTCCCTACCGGGAGCTGACGGACGAAGAAAAAGAGATCGTCCTCCACGGCCCCATGGTCAAGAAGCATATCTTTTACCGCCCCAGAAAGGCGGACACGGCCACGGCGGGCGAAATGGATTTCACCTATTACAGCGCCACGGCCACCGTGCTGAACGCGCTGAACAAGGTCACGGACGAGAAGGGCATGAAGCGGGTGGAGAAGTTCCTCCGGGAAGAGCTCTGTCCCGACTGCGGCGGGACACGGCTTTCCGACGCGGCCAGAGCGCCGAAGCTCCGGGGCCTGAGTCTGGATGAGGTCTGCCGCATGCCGCTCAGTGAGCTCTGCGATTGGGTGCGCGGCGTACCTGCGTCTCTGCCGGAGGAAATGCGCCCCATGGCGGAGAGCATCTGCGCCTCCTTCCATCTGGTCGCCAAGCGGCTGATGGACCTGGGCCTTTCGTATCTCTCTCTTGACCGGGCGGCGTCCACACTCTCCACGGGCGAGCGACAGCGGATGCAGCTTGCCCGCGCGGTGCGAAACCGCACCACCGGCGTCCTGTATGTGCTGGACGAGCCCTCGATCGGCCTGCACCCGTCCAATATTGTGGGGCTCACCGGCGTGATGCACGATCTGGTGGCGGACGGAAACTCCGTCCTGCTGGTGGATCACGACACGCAGATTTTGAAGGAGGCCGACTGGATCATCGAGATGGGGCCGGGGGCCGGGTCATCGGGCGGCCGGGTCATCGCGGAGGGGACGATCCCCCAGATCGTGCAAAACGCGGCGTCCCGCATCGGGCCGTTTCTCTCCGGGAAAACGGGAGCCCTGCGCCCGCAGACGCCGAAGGAGGCGCTTTTTGTTCCGGGGACGATCCATCTGTCCACCGGCTCCCTGCACACGGTAAAGCCCCTGGATGTCGACATTCCCAAGGGTCGGCTGACAGTCGTGACCGGCGTATCCGGTTCGGGCAAGACGACGCTGATCCTGGAAAGTCTGGTCCCGGCGCTCGAAGCGCTCACCGCAGGAAAAGCGCTCCCCGACCACGTCAAAGCGGTGACGGCAGAGGGAATCGCGCATGTCAAGCTCATTGACGCCACGCCCATCGGCATCAACATCCGCTCTACAGTGGCCACCTATGCCAATGTGCACGACGAGCTGCGCAAGATCTATGCCCGGACGCAGGACGCCAAAGATCGTGGCCGGAAGGCGTCGGCCTTCTCCTACAACACCGGCGAGCTGCGCTGCCCGGTCTGTGACGGCACGGGCTGTGTGAGCCTTGACGTGCAGTTTTTGCCGGATGTGGATATCCCCTGCCCGGAGTGCCGGGGCTCCCGCTATGCAAAAGAGGCGTGGCAGATCCGCCACATGAGCAGGAGCGGCGAAGCCCGCTCTCTGCCGGAGCTCATGGCGCTGGACGTGAACACGGCACTCTGCTTCTGTAAGGACATGAAGCTCGTGCACAGCAGGCTGGAGGTACTGCAGAGTCTCGGCCTCGGCTATCTGACGCTGGGCGAGGAGACGCCCAGTCTCTCCGGCGGCGAGGCGCAGCGCCTGAAGCTGGCAAGCGAGATGGGACGGCTGCAGACGGATTCCGTGTTTGTGTTTGACGAGCCGACCATCGGCCTGCATCCGCTGGACGTGCAGACGCTGCTCGGGGTCTTTCAGACCCTGATCGAAAACGGCGCGACTGTCATCGTGATCGAGCACGATCTGGATGTGATCCGCAATGCGGACTACATCATCGACATGGGGCCGGGCGGCGGCGAGCAGGGCGGCCGGGTTGTCGCCTGCGGCACGCCCGAGGAGATCCAAAACAGCAAAGACAGCATCACCGGACAGTTTCTGTAAGCGCTTCGCTTCTATCCAAGAATCCCGACGATATCCGCAAGAGAAAATCCCACATCTTTTAGGGCGGCAATGTGTCGCGCTGTCGGGAGCTGAACCTCTCTCTAATGCCGGTAATCTTGATTTCGGCCGGCTTCAAAAGGCCGATCTCATTATAGCGGCGGAGCATTCTGACGCTGACTCCGGACAGTTTTGAAAATTCGGCATGGCGATACCTCCCGTCGCCGACCTTTCGCATCCCCATACCGGACAGAGGGGAGCCTGCCGGGCCGGCGGCGGGATTGACGCGCTTGAATCAAATCTTTCCTATGGCAGCGCCTGTTTTCACCGTGAAAACAGGCAAATCAGCAAAGAGTTTGCCGAAGGACAGCTTTTTGGTCAGCCCCAATATGTATCGTTCGGGGGATTGCATCATCCCGGTATTGCCGCTATACTGTCTGTATACATGCTCATCAAGAAGATGAGAAAACAGGAGGATAAACTGATGATACGAAAACAGTGCTGTGTAGTATTGGTATGCCTTTTGGCAGTTTTATTCCTCACTGCCTGCGGGGGAAATGCGCGGGAAACCGACTCACCGGCGGCTCCCGCTCAGCCGGTGAAAACCGAAGCGCCGACCGTGACCCCTTCCGCTGCACCGGACGAGGCCGTTGAGCAGACCGGTGAAACGGGCGCCGATGACGCTGTGAACGGCGCGGAAAATCAGGATCGGCAGTCTGCTGCCGGCCCGTTTGCGGGCGTGATGGGGACGGAGTTTGTTGTCCCCGAGGGCTTTGTACAGCTGTATGAGAGTCCGAGTATCGGCTATCAATACACCTTCTGGCATCCCGACTATGAAATTCGGATCGTGGTCTATGAGATCGCGCCGGGCTATATTCCGGAGGGGGCGTATGAGACAGACTATCAGATTGCCTCAAAGAATCCGGATGTAACGTATCTCAACAAGGGCGAAAGCTGGTTCGTCCAAAGTGGATACAATAACAACGGCAAAGAGATTTTTTATTCCAAGGAGAGCTCGACCGACAGCGGATTGAAGACTTTCTGGGTCACTTACCCGACCGCAAAAAGAGAGTTCGGCGATACGATTGCAGCGGACTTTGAGAAAAACTGCCGCTTCGACGGTACACCGGCCGCCTGATCGGGGGTGCATGGAGAAGCAGGAGGACGATCCCTTGGCGATCACGCTGAAACGGACGGACGGAAACCTCGTCAGATTTGCGGATGGGGCTCCGCTCAACGGTGAGCTCGATCCGAAGCGCTTAGCATCTGCGCGATGCGCTCTTCGCGCTCTTTGACTTCCTTTGCGCACTCAATGATTTTCTCTTCCCAATCGTCGTCCTCCGCGTCGAGCTGATAGGTCTGGAAACCGTACTGTCTTCCAAGCGAGCAGATTACGGTCTCGTCGTCCACATGCAGGGAAATCCGGTAATGATTCGGCAGCTTCTGCGGCAGGATCGTTTTATGGTCGCGCTGGACCTCCCGCAGATGCCGCTGGGCATTCACGATGCCGTCAAAATGAACGCCGTACAGCCGGAACAAACGCCGGATATACTTCTCCGAACGGTAGGAGGAGGTATAGATCCACACCTCATAGCCGAGCCGCTGCAGTTCATTGATCAGCCTCGGGGTGCCCAGGCGGAGCCGCTCCGTGAACACGCGGTTGAACGGGAAGGGCAGAGACGGCTCGGTTTTGTGCGACGCCGGGTTGACGAACAGCACCTCATCCAGATCAAATGAAATTTTCATGTTGACCGCTCCTCCTCTGCTTTTTCAATAAATCCCCATGCGCCATAAACCGCACCACGATAATTGAATGCCCTGTCGGCATGGGGATTTTCACGAATGTCATTCGGTTGACGCGTCAGCGGCGAGAATGACGTGTCTGAATCAAATTTTACTATGGAAGCGTCAGCTTTCATAGTAAGTATTACCGTAAGCCGGACGGCCTCAGGGATTGGCAAGCGATGCACGAACCTTGGACAGTCCGGCTTTCATGGCGGCGGCCCAGCGGTGGTGTCCGTTGAGAATCAGATACTCGCCGCACGCCATTTTATTTACCAGAATCGGCTCTTCAAAAATATGCCCGCTCTGATAGTTCAACTCGCGGATGGTATCGATGTATTCGTCAATAATGTGATCGCAGGGGCCGATGGACGGCTGGGCGAACTCGTCATCGGGATTGACGTGCATGGTACTCGGGGCAAGCAGACGAACCTTGCGGCGCTCAAACAGAGACACGCGGACAAGCTCTCGCCGTCCCTCGGTCCAGGCGAGATCGCTTTGAATATACTTCTCAAAAGACGATCCCCCGGCCGTGCCGTAGCGTGGCTTTTCGGAGGCGCTGCGGCTAAACTGCTCAAGCTGCCGGCTGAGATCATCACTTATCTCTTCACCCTTTGTTTCGGCAGCTTCGTTCCTGGCGAGAACGCTGCGGGCTGCGAAATAAGCATTGTTCATTTCACGGATACGGCTGCTCGTCTGTTTCAAAATCAGCAGGATCTTTTCAGGGTCTTTCTGCAGCAACGCGTAAAACGCTTCCTCGCTCAATACATCGGTCTCTGCAGGCAGATCCTTCGGCACGACGGGAGCAGCGTCCTGACGATCGGCGGATTTCCCCGTATCGGACGAGGGCTGCGATTCGATGAGTTCAAAGTTTGCCAAGAGCTTTGACAGGCGATGCTCCAGCGAGTGGCTTTTCTCCTGCCCCGTCCTTTTCGCCTCGAGCACATCGTTCGCCGCCCGGCAGGCTTCGGCATAATCGCGCGAGATACGGCGGAGGCGGGCTTTCATCTGCTGCATGCCGCAAAAGAGAAGCTCCGGATTTTTCTGGAAAAAGCCCAGACACTCCTCCTGCGGTATCGCGTCGAGCACCGTGTTGTCCTGTTGGGAAACGGCTGTCGCAGAGCGCGGAGCATCATCGATCAGCCCCATCTCACCGAAGAACTGGCCGGGCTCAAGCTCCGCCAGCTTAGTCTCGCCCTTTCCGCCATAATCAAGCCAGATACCGACGCTGCCGCTTTGGATTTTGTACATGGTCGAGGCTGATTCCCCTTGGCGGAAAATCACCTCATCAGCATGATATGTAATATGATTCACTGTTACTCTCCCGTTTCTTTCAATCTTTTTTCGGCTTTATTTTGCATAACTGTGACGGCCGGGCAAGAACAGAATAACAGGAAGACCGTTTTGCGGGAACCCCCCCGGGAACGGATACCGCAAGTCACAGTCGAAAGCCATCCCGGAGTCTGGCCTTCTGTGACAGGCCTGGTGACTGCCCGCACGGCGGGGATTTGTTTGCCGTTTACCGGAAGCGTATCCGCTCCTGCCTTTCAAAACCTTGTTTCTATCCGGATCGGTTTAACCGTCTATACCTTTACTATAACATGGCGCCCCGCTTCATTTCAACATGAAGAAATATCTTATGCTCGCCGAGCATGATTGCAAAGTCTGCGCGCGCCCTGACTTTGGGATTGAATCATTCCTGCTTTTTCGCTATACTACGAGCAGACAGCAGATCGGGAGGCGACAGAAGCGATGAGCCAATATGAGCCCTTGCGGAAGCGGATCGCGGAACACGGCGCGGGCATCGACCGGGACGGCGGGCTGAGCTTCACCGGCGGCACGGTGATAATGACTGTCTGAAGGCGAAACGCCGTAAGGCGTTCCGCCGAGCGGCAATGCTGCTCAGCGCCGCAATATGGCTGCGGCGCCAGATGATCATTATCATCGAGGGGAGAGCGGCGCCGGGATGCCGAACGCAAGCAAGCACTCCCCGGCAAAAGAAGGAGATAAAACCATGAACGGAATCCACATTTCCTATATCTGGCCGATGGCTCTGGTGGTGCTGTCAAATGTCGTATACCAGATCTGCGCGAAATCCGTGCCGGAGGACATGAACCCCTTCGCGTCCCTGACCGTGACCTACCTGATCGGCGCGGCGGCCAGTGCGGTGCTCTATTATGCGCTCGGAGCCAACGGCAGCATTCTGAGAGAGTATGGCAAAGTGAACTGGGCGCCGCTTGTGCTCGGCCTCGTGATCGTGGGACTGGAGGTCGGCTGGATCTATGCCTACAAGGCCGGCTGGGAGGTCAGCACGGGCTTCATTATCCAGAGCGCCGTCCTCGCCGGGGTACTTCTGCTTGTCGGCGCGCTCCTTTACCGTGAGGTGCTGACATGGAACAAGCTTGTAGGCGTGGCGGTATGCCTGATCGGTCTTGTGATCCTGAACCTGAAATAAGAAATATCCCGTCCGTCGACAGAGCGCGGGCGGACGGGAAAACAGCGTCAAAACACACGGGCGGCGCGGCCGACCGCCGAGCCCCCGGGCTGAGACGCGGAGAAAACAGAGAAAGAGAGACGAAAGAAATGAAAAAGAGAACGCTCATCATCGCGGTGCTTCTGCTGCTGGCGGCGGCCCTGACCGGCTGCGCCAGACTGCAGAGCGGTGTGCATGATCTCCATGGGAGCATTATCGGCAACGAGTACAACATCGACATCTTTGACAACACCGGTGTGCGCACCCTGAGATCCCACGGAAAGCGAATTGATATCGACAACAACATCGTGGAGGAAAAAACTTATTCTTCGGATTCGGATTCGTGGCTTTCAACCAAGACGCTGAGCTCCGTCATCACGATCACGATCGACGGAAAACAGATGATCTCCTGCGGAGATACCTGCATCTTCTATGACAAGCGCCTCAAGCCGGAGTATGAATTCTATCTGGACAACATGGACAGCACGTCGTCGGGGATCATGGACTCGACGCTGATCAGCGGCATGGTAAACAGCGTGAAGAATGAATTCGGAAAACCGATGGTGGTCATCATCAAATCCCAGATGGGCGCTCCGATCTACGCCTTCTCCGGGCACAAGGTCTATTGGGAGGTCCAGGAGGATCTGCCCAGATTTACAAAGCTGATGATCGACGGTATGGCCCTGTATATCCACCGGGCAAACTTCCAGATCATTGACAAGGCCCTGCTGGACTGAACTGGAAGCTCAGTATTTCCGCGCCTGTCCCGGGCGCCGGAAACGCACGGAAGAGCAGGCAGCCAGACCGGGGCAAAACAAATCCGCGGGAACCGCCGCCGTTCTGTGACAGAACTGTGACGGTTCCCGCGTTATGATCATCACGCAAGCAGGAAATACGGAAAGGATTTTTTAACATGAACGCGAAGAGTATCATACTCAATCTGACGGTCAGCGTGGCTGCATGGCTGCTGTTTTCATTTGCCTACAGCCTTGGGCATGAGGGGGCTGCCTTCGCAAACGTGCTCGCAAATCACGTGGGGCTTTGCATCGCGATCAGCCTTGTCTACGGCGCGTACATGGCCGTCGTAAAAGAGTGATGCGGCTGCGCGGCACTCTCCGCGGGATTCCCGCTGAATGCGGCCCCAAAACCCGGAGGGGGGAAACTCCGGTTGGCATACAGGAAAGACAGGAAAGCATACGGACAAAGGAGCATAATATGAATAAGCACCGTTAAGGCCCACAGTGAGGAGCGTCTTCACTGTGGGCTTTGGTCACGTATTGTTCATAAATATTGGCGTATATGGTCATTTTTTGAGAAACAGAGGCAAAATTCACGGCTTTTTACGCTCTTTTTGTGCATTATTTGAGTGGAAATTTCAGACAGAATGTGGTATTATCCTCAAAATCCGATATCTATGACAGATCAGCATGAGACAGGCGCGCCGGTCAGACGCAGTGAAGATAGAAGAAACGAATATAGATGGAAGACAGGAAAGTTTGCACGCACAGGATGGTGCGCCGAAGGGTCAAGGAGATCATAAGCGAAATGACGTTTGCTCAAAAAGTAAAAAAGATGTTTTTATATGCCAACCTGGAAAAGGAGGAGTACGAGAAACTACTCCCCACGATCCGGGAGGAAAACCGCCTGCTGCTGGTCATCTATTCAAAGATCGCGGCCGCCATGTTTTTCCTGCTGTTTGCTGCAAGCATGGTTACGGGCGGCTTTACAACAGTGAATACCACGACATATCTGGCCTCCGGAGTGGTGGTGCTGGTGATTCTGTTTTGCGCGCATGGCTACCTGCACGAGCGTCCTGATCTGGTGACGTTCTTCGTCTATATTTTTGAGCTCCTGCTCTATGGATTCGGCGTCCGCATCTCTATGCTTCATGCGGATGCACCGGCCGTTTCGGCAATCGCCTTTCTGCTGGTGAGCCCGCTGCTGTTCTATGACCGCCCCGTCAGGCTGTCCGCCGTCACCGCGGGTGTTGTGGCGGTGTTCTGCGCAATGACCGCCTGCTTCAAGGAACCGAATGTGGCGGCAACCGATATCTGGAACGCGCTTACCTTCGGTGTCGTCTCGGGCGCCACGACGATGTTCCTGATGAGCGTCAAAATCCGGGCCCTCGCACAGTCCAAGCGGATCGAATATCTGAGCCAGACTGATCTGCTGACGGGCGTGAAAAACAGAAACCACTACGAGGACCGGCTGCAGATGTACCCGGAGATATGCAAGTCGAGCCTGGTCTGTGTCTACGGTGATGTAAACGGCCTGCATGAGATGAACAATCGGGAAGGGCATCGGAAGGGCGACGAAATGCTGCGCACAGTAGCGGAGACTATGCAGCGCAGCTTTGGCGAGGAGCACACCTATCGCGTCGGCGGCGACGAGTTTGTAGCCTTCCTGCCGGACGGTCAGGCGGAGAAGACGGCTTCCGAGATTAAACGGATACAGACCGAGCTTGAAAAACAGGGCTACCACGTTTCCTTCGGCATCGCGGTATGGGAGAGGGACAGCGTTGACATGAATAAGCTCGTCAGCGAGGCGGAGACCAGCATGTTTGAGGCCAAGCAGGCATTCTACCGCCAGCCCGAAAACAACCGCAGAAGCAGATAAACGCCGCCCGTCCGACGGATGACAGACAGAAGCAAAACTCTTTTTTCTCCGGCCGATCTGCGGCAAGGTGTTCCGGATCGTCGGTGAAGCGGCGGTGAGCTGAGCGGAGAAACCAGAGCGCCGAGACAAATCAAAACGGGAGAGCAGAGCCGTATGAACTACAAGGTGATCGACAAAGAAAGCTACTACCGCAAGGGCGTTTTCCGCCACTTTACCGAGGACTGCAAATGCTCGACCTCCATGACGGCGCGGCTCGACGTGACCGAGCTCGCGGCGTATTCCAAAAAGACGGACACAAAGTTCTATATTAACTTTCTCTATCTGCTCTGCAGGGCGCTCAATTCCCGCGAGGATTACCGGATGGGCTATCTCTGGCAGACGGACGAGCTGATCTGCTACGACGTGATCCATCCCACGCACTATGTCTTCCATGAGGACACGGAGACCTGCACCCCGGTCTATACGGAGTACAGCGAGGACTACCAGTACTTCTATGCCAATGCCCTGCGCGATGTGGAGAAAGCCAAACAGACGCGGGAATACGGACTTGATATGGCCAATCACCCGAACTGGTTCGACGCCTCCTATATCTCGTGGCTGTCCTACGACTCCCTGAACGTGGAGCTGCCGGACGGCTATCTGTACTTCGCTCCCATCGTCAACTGGGGCCGCTGCCGCGAGGAAAACGGCCGGCTCGTCATGCCGGTCAGTGTGAGATTGAATCACGCCATCGCGGACGGCTATCTGGTCGCCAGGGTGTTCCGCCTGCTGGAGCAGGAAATCGAAGCCTTTGCGAAGGAATTGTGATTGTTTTGTGACAGCCCGTGTGATATTCTCTAACCATACCGAATAAGGGAGGACACGACCATGAAACACGACGATCTGATCTCCAGACTGACAGACGAGCAGATGGAAAAGGTGTCGGGCGGCAGCTCGGGCATCCATGTCGATTATTACGAGGAGAACGGTTACTGCCCCTTCTGCACGGACTATCACGAGATCATCCACTGTCAGGAAAGTCTCTGCCTCGACACCGGGGATTTCCCGCTGCAGTACTGCCCGATCAGGGGGCGCTACTTCTTCGAGGCGGGCAACGGATACTTCGACTGGGACTCCAATATGATCTGGGGTTGGTATTGATCACGTTCGTTTCACCAAAATGCCATCAGGGCATTTTGGTGAAACGAGGGGACACTCGCGCTTATCGCAGCGGGCTTGAGGCCCGCTTTGGTCGGCGCGAGGCCTCGCGGAGCTCGGCTCAGGGTGTTTTTGCCGAAGCAAAGCTCCGTCAAAAACGGATTTGAATTTGTTTTTCGCCTTCCGAGGCGAAAAATCAGAGGCGTTTCCCCTCTGAACTCCCCGCCTGGCGTTTTATATAACAGCCGCGGGTATTGATCCGCATTTATTGTCAGGCCCGCGGCGGGGATTTCTGCCGCGGGCTTTGTCATCCCCAGCCAGAAGCTGCACTCCCGCGGCGAAAAATCCCTGTGGACAGCGCCCCCTGCCCCGTGGTATCATGGGCGGGCAGACAGCCCGCCGGACGGCGGGGCGACAAAATTGACAGGGAGGCGCTGCACATGTATAAACTCTGGGACATTCTGGGAGAGCTGAAGCAGTACAAGCTGGTCGATCTCACCCATACGCTGAACAACGACAGCCCGTTCTGGGCCGGAATCCCCGAGGGCTCGGTTGAACTTTGCAAAACGGTCTTCGACTGGGGCAATCCCATGCTGGAATGCCTGATCCAGACCTTCAAGTTCCCCGGCCAGTTCGGCACTCACATTGACTTCCCCGGCCACTTTGTAAAGGACGCGCCGCTGTCCGAGGCCTATGGCGCGGAGCAGATGATGTTTCCCCTCTGCGTGATCGACATCACGGATAAGGTGGCGCAGGACGTGCACTATGCCGCCACGGCGGAGGACATCAAAGCCTGGGAGGCAAAATACGGCGACATCCCCGACGGCGCCTTCGTGGCCCTGCGCACCGACTGGTCAAAGAACTGGCCCGACATGAACGCCCTCTCCGGCATCGCCGAGGATGGCAGCGAGAATTTCCCAGGCTGGTCGCTGGACGCGCTCAAATATATCTACGAAGTCCGCAATGCCGCCGCCAACGGCCACGAAGCGCTGGACACCGACGCCTCCGCCGAGGCGGCGAAGGCCGGCGATCTCGCGTGCGAGCGCTATGTCCTCTCCAAGGGCAAGCTGCAGATCGAGGTGCTGTGCAACCTGGATCAGGTCGCGCCCGCCGGGGCTATCCTCTTTGCCGCCTGGCCGAACTTCGAGGGTGCGACGGGCCTGCCCGCCCGCGTCTGGGCCGTCACCGAGTAAACGGCGGAACAAAACAAATACTAACGGCATGTGTGCCATCCGTGTACAGCGGACGGTATACATGCCGTTTTTCGGCTCATAGGGCGCTTATAAACGTGAAAACAGACAAAAAGCGCGGGGGAGCGGGCGCGGAATTTCAGTTATCCGGGGTACTTGACGGGAGACGGCGCAGCACATATACTGCAACGTGGCTTAAAATTATGTAAAAAATTATGAAGCAGAGGCTTTTTTATGGACATTTTTGATGTGATCTCCCTGCTTGGCGGCCTTGCCATGTTCCTGTACGGCATGCGCCTGATGGGGGATTCGCTGAAGGAAAACTCTTCCGGCGCGCTGAAGCTCGCCATGGAAAAGGTGACGAACAACCCCTTCAAGGCTTTCATCCTCGGCGTGCTCGTCACCGCGCTCATCCAGTCATCCACCGCCATGATCGTCATTACCGCCGGACTTGTCGGCGCGGGCATCCTGACACTGCATCAGGCGCTGGGCATCATCGTCGGCGCAAACGTCGGCACGACTGTCACAGGCCAGATCATCCGCCTTTTGGATATCGACTCCAGCGGAGCCGCGTGGCTGCGCTTCTTCCAGCCCTCCACGCTCGCGCCCGTCGCCCTGATTATCGGCATGGTGCTGATCATGGGCAACTTTGTAAAGAACGCCAAGTCCGTCGGCAGCATCGCCATCGGCTTCGGCATCCTGTTCTCCGGTCTTCTGAACATGACCGGTTCGGTGCATAACCTCGCCCAGTCCGGCGCAATCGAGAAGCTCTTCTCCGGCCTCGGCGAAAACCCCTTCCTCGGCTATCTGACCGGCGCGGGCGTAGCCTTCGCGCTGCAGAGCTCCTCCGTCACAGTGGGCATACTCCAGGCGTTTTCGTCCTCGGGCCTGCTGACTTTCAAGGCCATCTACGCCGTCATCGTCGGCATCTATCTCGGCGACTGCGTCACGACCGCCATCGTCTGCTCCATCGGCGCAAAGCCCGAAGCCCGGCGCGTCGGCATCGTGAACATCCTCTTCAACCTCAGTGAAACCGTCCTTGTCCTGCTCGGCGTCACGATTGCTCACCGCCTTGGCCTGCTGGACGGGCTGTGGAACCGGACGGTGAACTCCGGCATGATCGCCAATACCAACACCATCTTCAATCTCAGCTGCTCCATCTGCCTCTTCCCGATGCTGAACACCTATGAGAAGCTCAGCCGCCGCATCGTGAAGGACGAGCCTGTCAGGCAGGAGAAGTACCGCGAAGAGCTTGACGCCCTGAACCCCGGCTTTCTCAACACCCCGGCCCTGGCCCTGCGCAGTATCTATCAGCTCCTGCTGACCATGCTGCGCGCCTCCCGTGAAAATATCGAGAGATCCTTCAGACTGCTGGATCGGTACGACGAGAACCTCCACAAGGAGCTTCTCGCGGAGGAGGAGAACATCGACCGCCTCACCGACTGCTGCAGCCGTTACACCGTGGATCTTCTGCCGCATCTGCAGCTTGAGCAGCATGTCTTCATCCTCAACCAGTATTACAAGGTCACCTCGGAGTTTGAGCGCCTGGGCGACCATGCCGTCGGCATCGCGGAGATCGCGGCCGGCATGGCGGGAAGCGAGCTGCACTTCTCGGCCGCTGCCGTGGAGGAGATCCATGTGGTTGAGGACGTCCTGCGCGAGATCCTTGAGCATAGCGAGGTCGCCTTCCGCAACCGCGACGAGAAGGCTGCCCGCCAGATCGAGCCGCTGGTGCAGATCGTCAACGGACTCAACCCGCTGCTGCGGCGCAACCATCTGCGCCGCCTGAGTCTCGGCCAGTGCAACATGTTTGCCGACAGCAGCTTCTCCAACCTCGGAGTCGAGTTCCGACGCATCGCGGCGGTGTGCTCCAACGTGGGCGTGGCTACCATGGTGCGCATCCACCCGGAGCTCGCCGACCACGAGCACCTGTATTTCGAGAGCCTGCACAACGGCGGCGACGCCGAGTTCAACGCCGCCTACAATGAAGCACATGAGCGTTACTATCGCCGCCTGGAGGCCGCGCCGACCGACGCGCTCCCGCCCGAGCCCGCTGCAACCTGAACCGACACTGATCACCGAGACCGTGCCTTTCGGATCATTACCCGGAAGGCGCGGTTTTTTCGCTGCGGCTGAGCGCTTTCCCCATTCTTTTCCTTGCCCTTCGCGGGAAAAAGGACTATACTATAAGCGCAGAATATGAAGCACAGAACACGCGGCTTCACAACAAACAAAAAGAAGGGAGAAGAACATGAAAAGAAAAACGCTTGCTTTGATTCTGGCTCTGGTGCTGTGCCTGAGTGTCCTCAGCGGCAGCGCCTTTGCCGACGGGGCCGAGGATAAGGACATCCTCATCCTGTACACCAGCGACGTGCACTGCGGCGTCAGCCAGGGCTGGGGCTACGCGGGCCTCGCCGCGGTGAAGGAGCAGCTGTCCAAGGACTACAACGTCCTGCTGGTAGATGACGGCGACCATATCCAGGGCGAGCCGATCGGCACCATGACCACCGGCGAGAGCATCATTCGTATTATGAACACCCTCGGCTACGACGTGGCGATCCCCGGCAACCACGAGTTCGACTACGGTGTGGATCGCTTCCTCGAGCTGACAAAGATGGCAAACTTCCCCTACATCAGCTGCAACTTCAACAAAGATGGCGAGCTGGTCTTTGCCCCCTGGCTCATCAAGGAGGTCGGCGGTATCAAGATCGGCTTTGTCGGCGTGACGACCCCCTACACCCTGCGCAGCTCCACCCCCCGCTACTTCATGGATGACGAGGGCAACTTCATTTACGGCTTCCTCCAGGAGGAGAGCGGCGAGCTTCTTTACAACGCCGTGCAGAAGGCTGTGGACGAGGTTCGTGCCGAGGGCGCGGATTACGTCGTTGTCCTGGCCCACCTCGGCAACGAGACCGAGTGCATCCCCTGGATGTACAGCGACGTGATCTCCCACGTCAGCGGCATTGACGCCATGCTCGACGGTCACAGTCACGATACAGACCAGGTCGTCATGAAGGACAAGGACGGCAAGGACGTGGTTCGCAGTGCCTGCGGCACAAAGCTCGCGAACATCGGCGTGCTTCACATCACCCGCGACGGCAAGATTTCCTCCGAGCTCTACGCCTGGGGCAGCAGCGTCGCGGCACCCAAGCTCCTCGGCATTGAAAACGCTGTCGGCGACGCGGTCACGGCCGAGACCGGCGTGCTGGACGAAAAACTCCAGGAGGTCGTGGCCACCAGCACGGTCGATCTGGTCATCCATGATCCCACAACTGTGAGTGCCGACGGAAAACCCGTGCGTATTGTCCGCCGCACCGAGACCAACCTGGGCGACCTCTGCGCCGATGCTTACCTGGATCAGGCGGGCGATGCGGACATCGCCTTTATTAACGCAGGCGGCATCCGCGTTCCCCTCAACAAGGGCGATATCACGCTCAATGACGTCCTGAAGGTCCACCCCTTCGGCAACAACCTCAGCGTCATTGAGGTCAGCGGCCAGCAGGTGCTGGACGCGCTGGAGTGGTCCGTCCATGCCGTGCCGGGCGAATTCGGCGGCTTCAACCAGGTGGCCGGTCTGAGCTTTGAGTACGATCCGACTATCGAAAGTCCCTGCGTCCAGGATAACAACGGCTTCCTGGATCACATTGAAGATGGCATGGAGCGCCGTGTGCGCAGCGTACTGGTGGGCGGCGAACCGCTTGACCCCGCAAAGACCTATAAGCTGGCGTGCACCGATTATCAACTCCAGAACCACGGCGACGGATATACCATGTACGACGGGGCGCCCGTCCTGCAGGAGGCTGTGAAGCTCGACAACCAGGTGCTGATCGACTATATCTCCGGGACCCTCAACGGCATCATCGGCGCGGGATACGAAAATCCCTACGGCCAGGGCCGCATCGTGGCGCTGAACGCCGAGTAATACTGTTTTTCGTTAAAACGGCTCGTTTTAACGAAAAGGCATCGCGCAAGGCGCACTGCCAGTTTTGTGCCCTCGGGCACAAAACACGTCTCATGCTGCTGCTGAACGCAGATCATGTAAGCTCTCGGGCGGATACGCAGATAAAATGCGTATCCGCCCGTTTTTTGCCTTTGCCGAAACCCCGCATAGCAAAAAGAAGGACGTGTTTATATTCCTGATTTTATAAAGCAAGACTGGAAAAAAGTGCGGGCATATGCTATGATAAATTAAATCTCTTACACGCAAACAGGATGGGAGAGCGATCGCCATGCTCAAGAGCCATGATAAATTCCACTCCGCCAACGGCAAGTGGCAGATTCTCGTTGCCGATGACGGGCCGCATAATCGTGAACTGCTGGAACAGATACTCGGCCGGGACTATGAGCTCCTGTTTTCCGGAAACGGGGAGGAGACGCTGAACATGATCCGCCGTCACCGGGAGACGCTGTCGTTGGTGCTGCTGGATCTGATGGTGCCCGGCATGAGCGGACTGGAGCTGCTGCGCGTCAAGCGGGACGACCCTGACATTCAGGCAATCCCGACCATCGCTGCTGCGTCCGACCGGAAGGCCGAGATGGAGAGTCTCAGCCTTGGGGCCATCGACACCATTGCCAGGCCCTACCCGCCCGCCGACCTTATCCTGGCCTGTGTGCGCCGTACCATCGAGCTGTGCGAGAATCGCCAGATCATCCGCTTCACGGAGCGCGATGAGCTGACAGGCCTGTATAATCGTGAGTACTTCTGCCGTTACGCCGAGCAGTACGATCTTCACCACACAGACCTGGACATGGACGCAATCTACCTGGACGTCAACCACTTCCGCATGCTCAACGAGCGCTTCGGCGCCGCCTGCGGGGACGAGGTACTGCGCCGCATTGCCCGCAATCTGCGGGGTCTCGTCTCAAAGTCCGACGGCATTGTCAGCCGCCGCGAGGCAGACGCCTTTATGATCTACTGTCCCCACCGCGAGGACTATCGCGAGTTTTTAGAGCGCGCCTCTGCCGACACGAACGTGGGGGAGGGCGTCAAGCGCGTGCATCTGCGCATGGGTGTGTACGCGCATGCGGACAAGTCCCTTTCGGTACAGCGCCGCTTCGACCGGGCCAAAAAAGCGGCCGACTCGGTTCGCGGCGGCTATTCCCGCGCTATCGGTTTTTACGACAGCACCCTGCAGGAAAAGGAGCTCTATCACGCGCAGCTCATCGGGGACTTCCACGGCGCGCTGGGCAGGCATGAATTTGAGGTCTGGTATCAGCCAAAGTTTGACATCCGCGGAGATGTTCCCGTCCTCGTCAGCGCCGAGGCGCTGGTGCGCTGGAGGCATCCTGCCCACGGCCTTGTCAGCCCCGGCGAATTTGTCTCCCTCTTTGAGGAAAACGGCCTGATCGAGGAGCTGGACAAATATGTCTGGCGCAAGACGGCGGCGCACCTGCGGGAATGGAAGGAGCGCTTCGGCTTCTGCGTCCCTGTCTCGGTCAATGTCTCGCGTATCGACATGCTCGATCCCGGCCTCTTTGATACCTTCAAGCGGCTGATGGAGGAATATGGCCTCGAGCCGCGCGAATTTCTGCTTGAGATCACGGAGTCGGCCTATACCCTGGACTCCGGCCGTATCGTTGAGACCGTCAACCGTCTGCGCAAGTTCGGCTTCCAGGTGGAGATGGACGACTTCGGCACGGGCTGCTCCTCTCTGAACATGATTTCAAGTCTCCCTGTCGACGCCCTGAAGCTGGACATGCAGTTTGTCCGCGGCGCCTTCGACGGGCGGCGCGATACCCGCATGCTGGAGATCATTATTGAGATCGCGGACTCTCTTGCCGTCCCCATTATCGCCGAAGGCGTGGAGACGGAGGAGCAGCTCAACGCCCTCAAGGCCATGGGCTGCGATCTGGCGCAGGGCTTCTACTTTTCAAAACCCCTCCCCGCTGCGGAGTATGAGCGTTTCCTGGCCGAGCGCCGGGATCTCCCGGGCAGCACAACCCTGCCCGAGCGCGACGGTAAGTACATAGGCGAGCGCGGCGGCGAGCTCAGCTTCGGCAAGGTCGCCCATGCCCTCTCCAGCGGCTACGAGAGTATTTACTATGTCGATCTCATCAGCAGCCACTATGTCGAGTTCAGCTCTCAGGGAAAATATGAGGACCTCAAGATCGAGAGCAGCGGCGCGGATTTCTTCGCCGATACCCGGCGCAACATTCCCCGCGTCGTCTATGAGGAGGACCGTGAGCGCCTCATGGCGGCCATGAGGAAGGAGACGCTGCTGTCCCATGTCACGGGAACGGAGACCTTCTCCATCCTCTATCGGCTGATGATCGAAGGCAGGCCCCTGTATTACAGCCTCAAGGCGGTCCGGGCCAGCACCTATGACCGCAACCATCTGGTGGTCGGCATACGCAATGTGGATCAGGAGGTCCGCGACGCCCGACGTATCGGGGAGCATAGCGGCTTTACCCCGGACTTCACCGGCCTGGCCAAAGCCCTCTCCCGCGATATCGAGAGCGTCTATTACGTCGACGTTTCGACCGGCAATTATCTGAGCTTTTCCTCTGACGGGGCCTACAGCCTGCTGGAGACAGACAACAGCGGCATAGACTTCTTCAGCGACTGCCAGCGCGACATCCAGAAGGTTGTCTACACCGAGGACTGGGAGAAGGTTGCCAACGCTCTGGATCGAAAGACCCTGCTTACGGCGCTCGAAACCCGAAAGAGCTTTTCCATGGACTATCGCCTTGTGGTCGGAGGAAAACCGACCTATTACCGTATGAAGGTCATCCCCGCCGAAACCGGCAGCTTCCGCCATTTCATCGTGGGCGTCAGCAATGTGGACGCCCAGATCGCCGAGGAGCAGCGCGTCATGGCCGAACGGCAGAATCTTCAGTCGGTCTCCCGCATCGCCCAGGCGCTGGCCCAGGATTACTTCATCATCTACTACGTCGATATCGAAACCGATTATTTCATCGAATTCAGCGCGAGCGACAACTTCTCGACCATCGGCATTGAGAAGCGGGGCGAGGATTTCTTCGAGCTCAGCCGCGGCAATATGAAGCGCTTCGTCCATGAGGATGATCGGCCGCTCTTCCTCGCGCTGTTTACCAAGGAGAACATCCTGCACGCGCTGGAAAAGCACGGCAGCTTCAACCACACCTACCGTATGCTCATCGGAGATGAGGTGCAGTATGTGATGATGAAGGTTTCCCGTCTGGACGAACGCCATATCGTCATCGGCACCAGCAATGTCAATGCCGAAGTCCGGGAGCGCCTGACTGCCCTTGTCAACTCCGGCGTCGCTCAGGCCTTGTCCTCCGACTACTTCCTCATCTTCTATATCAACACGGAGACCGACCGCTACATCGAATACCACACCGACGCTGCGGACGGTGTGATCAACGCGGAGGAGGGCGGCGAGGACTTCTTCGGTGTCAGCCGGGAAAACATCCTCCGCAATGTCATTCCCGAGGACCTGGAGCGCATTCAGCCTTTGATGGATAAGGAGACGCTTCTCACCCTGCTCAGCGAATCGGGCAGCTACACCGTCGAATATTGTCTTCGCATGGACGGTGTGCCCACCTATGTCCACATGAAGGCCAGCCGTATGATGGACCGCAGCGATAAGCACATCGTCATCGGTCTGCGCAATATCGACGCCCGGGTTCGCCGCGAGCGTGAACAGGCCATGGCCCTGAGGAAGGCGACGGAGCTCGCCTCCCGCGACGCACTCACCGGCGTCAAGAGCAAGGGCGTTTTTGTCGACGCCGAGCTCCAGTGGGACGAGAGGATACGGACGGAGAGTGATCTTGCCTTCGGCATCGCCATGTTTGACCTCAACGGCCTCAAGGAGGTCAACGATACCCAGGGTCACGCGGCGGGCGATATGTATATACGCTCTGCCGGCGCTGCCATCTGTGAGACTTTCAAGCACAGTCCCGTCTATCGCATCGGCGGAGACGAGTTCGCCGCAACTCTGAGCGGAGCGGACTACGAAAACCGTGAGGCTCTGCTGGAGAGCTTTCTGGCCGGAAACCCCGAGCGGGCAGCTCACGGCAAGGCCGTGGTGGCCTGCGGTATCGCAGTCTACCGCCCCGGCGAGGACAACCGTTTCCAGGACGTTTTCGAGCGGGCCGACGCTGAAATGTACGAAAACAAGAGACAGATCAAAGCGGAATATCCCACCATACGGTGAACCCGTCTTAAGGATTCTTTATTTGCGCGCACAGTGCGTCTGTGTTATACTGTAAACAGCAGGAGAAAAGCATTAACTCAAATAAGGAGGCACTATCAATGGCAGATATGGAGAAACTGAGCGATAACGAGCTTGACGAGGTCAGCGGCGGCACAAAGTATAACATCGGCAATGCCCCGGTCAGCGTCTACAACTTCCCGGGCGGCGGCGTGATGTACACCCTCTTCAAGGGCGACTATCTCGTCACGGACGGCCAGTCTTCCTGGGTCGGCGGCATCAACTGGTGCCACGTCTATACGGCTTTCGGCGAAGGCTACGTCAACGGCGCTGTCCTTTGATTCAACGGAATCCAAAAAACGCTCCTCCGAAGTAAATCTTCGGAGGAGCGATTTTTTTGCTTGCCATCCTGAATGATGCGAAGGAGCGTTTTGTGGTGATGACAAGCCTAATCAGAACACAGAGACAGTGGCCTCAGCGCTGGTTTTCGTGATGCCGGTGGCGTCCGTGATGACGCAGCGGTAGGTGCCGCTGGCGTTGGGCTTGATACCGTTTGCCCAGAGCACGGAGGTGTAGGAATTTTCGGTCTTGTCAAAGCTGTTCTCCAGGCGCAGACCGTACTCCTCGTTGGTGGTGGCGTCGCCGGTAAAGACAACGGAGACCCAGCCGCCGGTTGACTCGTTGTATCTCTGCCAGTCAAAGGAGCTGCTGACGCTCAGGTTGCCCTTGGCCGTGACAATGAACATACGGTTGTACTTGTCCATCTCGACAGGGCCGGTGAGCGGTGTGATGTCCTTCGTGATGGCAATGGACTGGCTGGCAAGCTGGTTGTAGGCCTCGGACTGCACGCGCGACACGGTGACGTCCAGATCGCCAAGACGATCATTGACGGCGTTGACGGCGTTTCTCACCTCGGAGACGCTGCCGGTGAGAACCTTGCCCTGTTCCCGAATGGCGGTGCGCGTGGACAGAAGGATCAGCAGGCACGCCAGACTCAGCGCGCAGGCGACTGCCGACAGGATCAGCGCCGGCAGACCGGACAGCTTCATGCCCTTGCCGGGCTTGCGGGGTTCTGGATAGACGGGGTTTTCATCAAAATAGTCCTGGCCGTCGACAGGCTCCTCCGGCTCAGGGTCGGCACCCGGCAGATCGGCGGGGGCGGCGCTCTCATAGGCGGGGGCGTCGGCATACGCCTCGATCAGGCTTCCGCAGAAGGGACAGACCTTCAGATCATCGTCGATCGCTTTGCCGCAATTCAAACAGATCATGGTCAACACCTTTCTTTTTTCAAGAATCGCATGGCTTTCATGCAGGTGGCATTTTAGCATACAATACGCTTTTTGTCAACGTTTTGAAAGAAAATTTGGGCAAAAATCGAGCGGTTTGCCCCACAAAACGGGTGAAAAGCCGGGGAGAAAACAGGAACAATCCCCCACATCTTGTGTTAATGCATCGAAAGGCGTCGAAATTTGCAACAATATATATGCAAATTTTTGTGTTCGTGACGAGTTTACAAGGCGCGGCATTCGTGATAGAATACCCTTGTCCTTCTGGCAAACAAATTTACAGATATGGAGATGAGTTTATGGAGAGACACTACAAGACCATGGACGGCAATAACGCGGCCGCCCATGTATCGTATGCGTTTACCGAGGTAGCGGCGATCTACCCG
>CADAAM010000005.1 GCA_902785905.1 Oscillospiraceae bacterium
CCCGCCGTCTCCGCCTTCCGCACCGACGTGCTGGATACCGGCGACGCCTTCAAGCTCGAGGCGGAGCTGCCCGGCTTCAAGAAAGAGGACATCAAGATCGACATTGAAAACGACTGCCTGACCATCAGCGCCGTCCGCAATGCCGACAACAAGGAAGAGAAGGACAACTACGTCAAGCGCGAGCGCTTCTACGGCTCCTTCACCCGCAGCTTCGACGTCTCCGGCATCAACGTGGACGCCATCGAGGCCGCCTATACCGACGGCGTGCTGACCGTGACGCTGCCGAAGAAGGCCGCCGAGGTGCCCGCCAGCCGCAGACTCGAGATCAAGTAATCCATCTCCGCCCCCGGAAGGGAAAGCGAAATAAAAAAGCGAGAGCGCCGAAAAGCGCTCTCGTTTCTTATTCAGTTTTATTACTTCTTCGCGTTCGCGGCCATGTGCTCCTTCGTGAGCTTGATGGTCACGCCGGACAGGGCCAGCAGGGCGATGAGGTTCGGGATGGCCATGAAGCCGTTGAGGGCGTCGGCCAGGTTCCAGGCGTCGGCCAGACTCATGGTGGCGCCGATGATGATGAAGCAGATGAAGAGGATCTGGTACACGCGCACGGACTTGTGGCCGAAGATGTACTCGCAGCAGCGGGTGCCGTAGAGGGACCAGCTCAGGATGGTGGACAGGGCGAAGAGGCTCAGGCAGACGGCGATGATGATCGCGCCGAACTTGCTGCCGAGCACGGAGCTCATGGCCGCCGCGACGTTGGAGCCGTTGCCGCCGCTGCCCCAGGTGATGTCGATGCCGCCGGCGCAGTAGGCGGACAGCACGGTCAGACTCGTCAGGGTGCAGATGACGATGGTGTCCATGAAGACCTCAAAGATGCCGTAGAGACCCTGCTTGACGGGATCGGTCTCGGAGGTGGCGGCGTGAGCGATGGGCGCGGAGCCAAGGCCGGCCTCGTTGGAGAAGCAGCCGCGGCCGACACCCTTCTTCATGCTGGTCATAATGGTGATGCCGATGGCACCGCCGACGGCGGCGGTGGGATTGAAGGCGCCCTCAAAGATCAGCGCAAAGACCTTGCCGATATGGGTGATGTTTGCGAAAATGACAACCAGAGCCGCGATGATGTAGACGACAGCCATGAAGGGGACCAGCTTCTCGGTGACCTGACCGATGCGCTTGATGCCGCCGAGCACGACCAGACCGACAAAGACGGCGACGATGCAGCCGATGACAAAGGTGCTCACGCGGACTTCACTGCCGAGGAACATGAAGGTGGAGGCGGCGTTGGGCGTGAAGCTGTCGATGGCGTTGTTGACGGCGTCGGCGATGGACTGCACCTGGGTGGCGTTGCCGATGCCGAAGGCGGCGAGGGCGGCCAGCGCGGCGAACACGCCGCCGAGCCAGGCCCAGTTCCGGCCGAGGCCGTTCTTGATGTAGTACATCGGGCCGCCGACCCAGTCGCCCTTGGCGTTGCGCTCACGGTACTTGACGGCGAGCAGGACCTCGGAGTACTTGGTCATCATGCCGACGAGGGCCGCAACCCACATCCAGAAGACCGCGCCGGGGCCGCCGATGAAGATGGCGCCGGTGACGCCCGCAATGTTGCCGGTGCCGACCGTGGCGGCCAGCGCCGTGGTCAGCGCCTGGAAGGGCGTGACCTCGCCCGCACCGGCCTGGTGCTTGTCAAAGAGCTTGCCTGCGGTGTTCTTCCACCAGTAGGGGATGCGGCTGAACTGCAGAAAGCCCATCCGGAAGCTCAGGTAGAAGCCCGTGCCGACCAGCAGGAGCAGCATTACGGGACCCCAGGCGATGTCGTCGATGGTGGAGATGAATTGGCTGAGTGTCATGTGTATTCCTCCTTATATGGCAACACCGCACAATCCGCCTTCGGCGCCTTGCGGAAAAACTGTGCCACGACTTTGTCACTTTTTCTTGAAATACAAAATGCGGCTCACTGCGTTCGCGTGCATAAGTTCGCGTCGGCCAAATCAAAGATATGGACGCTCACTTAAGTATTCCTGCAAAAAACTGCCATCGTCGGAACCCGATTTTTCTCGAAATTCGCTCTCGCCGAACTGTGCGGTATTGCCTTATTAAACCCTGTCATTTCTCTCCCCGGAGAGAAAATGAAAAGAGCGCTGATTTCTCAGCGGCTCCGGAAATGAGAACCCATTGCCCCGTGAAAGGGGATGGGCACTCTGTCCTTTTGCCTGAGAGATTCGGCCTTGCGGCCTTGCACCTTCGGCACTCCGCCAAGGGACACGGGCGGAGCTTCTCCAGAGTTTCCTCGGTCGACAGTTTCCCGAAAGATCCTGACGGCGTCAGAGGTATTGAAATGACAGACATACTATAGCATCCGGGGAAAAACTGCGCAAGTGCTTTTCTTTAAATCGGCAAAGTGATAAAGATGAACGGTATGTGAACAGGCCCGCATGTTGAAATGCAACAAAACGCAGGGGCTTTCTCTATGAAAAACGCGCGGTCTTTCTCAAAGACGGGGCTTGTCAGCGCGGGGACATTGTGATAAAATACCCCCTGTTGAGTTTATACTTTCAGGAGAAGGAGAGAATATATATGTCCGGACATTCCAAGTGGCATAATATACAGAAGACCAAGGGCGCGGCCGACGCCAAGCGCGCGCAGGCCTTTACCAAGAGGCGGCGGCGGAGATCCGCGCAGCAACTCCAAGCTCGCCACCGTTATCGCCAAGGCCAAAGCCGCCAACATGCCCAACGACAATATCAAGCGCACCATCGACAAGGCGCTGGGTGCGGGCAACACCGAAAACTACGAGAAGATCGTCTATGAGGGCTACGGCCCCCAGGGCGTCGCGGTCATCGTCGAGACCATGACCGATAACCGCAACCGCACCGCCGGCGAGATGCGCCACTACTTCGACAAGTACGGCGGGAACATGGGCGCTGCCAACTGCGTGTCCTGGTCCTTCGACCGCAAGGGCGTTATCGTCATCGACAATGAGGACGAGGAGCTGGACGAGGATACCGTGACCATGGACGCACTGGACGCGGGCGCCGCCGACTTTGAAAACGAGGGCGAGACCATGACCGTCTACACCACCGAGGACGATGTCGCCGCCGTGGCCGACGCGCTGACCGCGAAGGGCTACACGCTGCTGAGTGCCCAGGTGGAGATGCTGCCCCAGAACGGCTACGTCAAGATCACCAACGAGGACGACGCCAAGAAGTTCCAGAAGATGCTCGACATGTTCGAGGATAACGACGACGTGCAGAACGTCTGGCACAACTGGGAAGACGCGGAATAAACGTCTGCCCGGCATAAGTAAAGAATACTGTCCCGACGAGAACGTGGGACAGTATTTTTTTTCGTTGATTTAACATGTTTTCTTGATAAATCGCGCAGCTTTTCCTTTACAAAGGAAGGTATCATGCGGTATACTATATGGCAGAAACAGACTATGGCAGGGACCATTAACGATTGATGAAAGGACAGACAAACATGACGCTGAAAGAATTGCGCAAAAAACGCAGCCTCACCCAGATCGCCCTTGCCAAGGAGCTGGGCGTGAGCGGCAAGACCGTCTCCCTGATTGAGGTTGGCAAGCTGAAGCTCAGCAAGAAGCTCTCCGACCGCATCCGGGAGGTCTATGGCGAGCTGGTTGAGCCCGCTGCCGCCGCTGCGGCCGAGGCCGTGCTGGAGACCGAAAAGAAGGTTCAGAAGAGAGGCCGCAAGGCGAAGGCCGGGGTGCAGACCGACAAGCCCGCCGTGGAGGCCGCCGCCGAGGCCGCGGTCGAGACAGCTGTCGAGATCGAGGAGAAGGTCGTCAAGAAGGCGAGAAGAGGCAGACCGCCCAAGGCCGCCGCGGAGAAGCCCGCAAGGCCCGCCGCCGAGAAGAAGCCGAGAAAGGCCGCCGGGAAGAAGAGCGCCCCCGCGCTGGTGATCCAGTCCCCCTTCGGCGGAGAGATCACGCCCGACGAGATCTATGCGAAGATCGGCGAGGCCGACATGGTCTATGTCCGCGTCGATCAGAACAAGGCCTATTGGGTCAAGGGTGAGGAGACCGGCGCAGTCGATCTCTGGTAAAGCACCAAAAATATGACTCCGGCTTTCAGCCGCTTTCTCCGCGAGGAGAAACGGAGGGGAGCCGGACTTTTTTTGCCGCTGCGAACTTTTCATACTGTTTTTCGTTAAAACGGTTCGTTTTAACGAAAAGGCATCGCGCAAAGCGCGCTGCCAGTTTTGTGCCCTTGGGCACAAAACACGTCTCATAGGTAAAGCACTTGATGATGGAGAGAGAAGTTGCTATAATGATTCATAGAATTTTTGTATGTTGGACTGGAGGGAACACGCATGAGGCGAATCGTTTCGCTGATGCTCATGCTGGGCCTGGCGCTCAGCTTCTGCGCCGGGGCACAGGCCGAAGGGCCGAGGAAGAACAGCGTGTCGGAGCTCTACAGCGCGGAGGGCATATATACCGATGACGTGGGCAATGTCGAAAACTACAGTTACCATGTGCCTCAGCTTTGCGCGGACACTCCGGCGGCCGCGGAGATCAACCGGGAGATTGTCGACCGCTTCGGAGAAAAGGTCGAGGCACTGCTGAAGAATATGGAAGGGGGCTTTTCCCTCTGGATGTGGGAGTGCGCCTGGCACGCCTACTGGCAGGGCAGCCGCCTGTTCCTCATGGTTTCCTCCGACTTTGTAGACGGCTCCACCGACTACGCCGCCTGGGGCTACGACTTTGAGACGGGCGGCCGCGTGGATAACGCCATGATCCTGGAGTCCCTCGGCATCTCCGGGGAGGAGTATCTCGAAAACCTGCGCGAGAAGGTCGGCCTCATGTTTGAGAGCATGAACAGCTCTCTGACCGACGAGCAGTGGGAGCGCTTCGGCTGCGACAAGATGCTGGAGGACACGCTCTCCTGGCTGGATCTGGAGCAGCCCATGTATATCGACGGCAGCGGCCAGATCGTGACCATCGTCAGGATCGCCTCCGTCGCGGGGGCCGGCTGGTATTATCATCTCGCAACCCCCTTCTCCTACGGCTGAGCGGGAGCGAAAGGCGGGCGACAGGGAGTCTGCGGCCTGTCAGGCGGACAGGCCCTGCACTTCCTTTGCGGCCATTCTATATAGTGCACCAAAACAGACAGCTCTTTGCGGAACTGTTTGTTTTCCGTTCATGCTCACCAAGCTCGTCCAAAGCCCTGAACATACGGCGCCATCACATCAGCCCATGTTAGTGAAGAGGAAAATTCCTTAAAATATCTTGATGTTTCCGGAACGGTTCTGTATAATATATACAATTATCTTGAGCGTCGACAAAAAGTGCATCAATCGCCGGAAACTGTCGGAATGAATTCTGAGGGATGAAACAGTCAGCCCCTTCGCGCTGCGCTGCCTGATCGTCCAGGCACTCATAACACGTTTCTGCCTGCGCGTTTTCATTGTTTACCATGCTCAGCGAGATCATGAAGTGCCGGTTTGGCATCGGACAAGCTCCGGACGCCGAAACCGGATTTTGCCATGAGGGGTGCAATATGGAAAAATACCGCTTTTCAGAACATGAACAGATACTCATGGAAAACATGCAGATCCCGTTTGCCGTCTTCCAGCTTGTGGACAAGAGCATCGTAACGCTTGTTGTCTCCAAAGGCTTCTGCGAACTGCTCGGTTCAAATGATCGTGCCAAAGTCTATGAGGCCATGGATCACGATACATACAGAAACGTCCATCCCGAGGATGTGGCAAGGCTCGGCAACGCCGTCTTCCGCTTTATGAGAGACGGAGGGAGATTTGAGTCTGTATACCGCCTGAAGAAGCAGAATGAAGAGGGGTATCTTGTCATCCACGCTTTCGGCCGGCACATCTATTCGGACACCGGCGTCCGGCTGGCCCAGATCTGGTATGCCGATGAGGGCACTTACAGTGTGGACGAAAACGGGGAGGGGTCGAGACTGAGCCGGTCTCTCAGCAATGCCATTCACGAGGAGGGCCTGCTGAAAGCCAGTTACTATGATTATCTGACCGGCCTGCCGAGCATGACGTATTTCTTTGAGCTGGCCGAGGCCAGCAAACAGGCGATCCGGGAGAAGGGCGACAATCCCGCACTGCTGTATATGGACCTGTGCGGGATGAAATTCTATAATACCCGCCATGGCTTTGCAGAGGGGGACAAGCTGCTTCGGGCCTTCGCGCGTATCCTGATCAAGATCTTTGGGGCCGAGCGCTGCTGCAGAATCGGCGCCGACCATTTTGCGGTACAGACAGAAGAGACGGGGCTGAAAGAGAAGCTCAGGCTCCTTTTCCGGGAGTGCCGGGAGATGAACGACGGCAATACGCTTCCGCTCCACATCGGGGTCTATCCGCGGCAGTCCGAGAATATCCATACCAGCGTTGCCTGCGACAGAGCGAAGCTGGCCTGTTCAGCCCTCAGCGGGCGTTATGAGACGGCTGTAAACTACTACAGTCGGGATCTGAACGAGGGCGCCGAAAAGAAGCAATACATCATCGAAAACATAGACCGCGCAATTCGTGAAAAATGGATTCAGGTTTACTATCAGGCCATCATCCGGGTCGCCAACGACAAGGTATGCGATGAGGAGGCTCTGGCGCGCTGGATCGACCCCGTCAGAGGCTTTCTGTCTCCGGGCGATTTTATTCCTGCGCTTGAAGAGGCCAGACTGATCTACAAGCTGGATTTATACGTGGTGGATCAGGTTCTGGAAAAAATCAAAAAACAGTCCGAGTTCGGCATCTATGTCAATCCCCAGTCCGTGAACCTCTCACGCTACGACTTTGACAGCTGCGATATTGTCGAGGAGATACGCGAGCGCGTGGACGCGGCGGGCGTTGACAGATCCCTGCTGACCATCGAGATCACCGAGAGTGTCATAGGCAGCGATTTTGACTTCATGAAGGAGCAGGTGAAGCGCTTTCAGCAGCTCGGCTTCAAGGTGTGGATGGACGACTTTGGAAGCGGGTATTCCTCGCTGGACGTTCTGCAGAGCATCCACTTTGACCTGATCAAGCTGGACATGCGCTTCATGCAGCAGTTTGACAGCGGGGATGAATGCCGGATCATCCTGACGGAGCTTGTTAAAATGGCCATCGGTCTGGGCGTCGAGACCGTGTGCGAGGGCGTGGAAAAGCCCGAGCAGGTGGAGTTTCTGCAGGAGATCGGCTGCACAAAGGCGCAGGGCTACATTTACTGCAAGCCTGTGCCGTTCAGCTGGATACTTGAGCGCTTTGAGAGCGGCATCGACATCCGCGTGGAAAACCCGGCGGAGTCGGATTACTACGCCACGCTGGGCAGAGTTAACCTCTATGATATCTCCGTGATTGCAGGCGAGGGTGACGACTCCCTCAGCCGATTCTTTGATACGCTGCCGATGGCAATTCTGGAGGTCAGCGGCGACAAAATGCAGTATGCGCGCTGCAACAAGTCCTACCGCGACTTTATGGAACGCTTTTTCGGGATTGCCATGACCGGCAAGGTGCTGGACATAAACGCTGTAGCCGCCTCGGATGCCTTCCTGGGGGCGGTATTGCGCTGCAGCAGAGACGGAAACAGGGCGATCATAGACGAGCAGCTCGACGAGCAGACCACGGTGCATACGTTCATACGGCGCGTGGCCGTCAATCCCGTCACAGGTACGGCCGCCATTGCCGTCGCCGTTCTCGCGGTCATGAACGAGCAGAGAGAGGACGAAGCCAGCTTTGCCGGCATCACGCGGGCTCTGTCCTCGGACTATATCAACCTCTATTATGTCGATATCGAGACAGAGACCTTTATTGAGTATACGCCGGATGCCGGGCATGAGCATCTGGCGATGGAACGCCGCGGCTCCGACTTCTTCCGCGCCAGCGCAGAGGATGCGCAGCTGTTCATCTATAAGGAGGACAGAGACTTTTTCCTCAATTCCTTTACAAAGGAAAACGTGCTGCGCTGTATGGATGAGCATGGCACGTTTACGCTGACATACCGCCTGCTGATCGACGGCCGGCCGACCTATGTGAACATGAAGGCGGTGCGTATGCATGCGGACGACGCGCATATTATTGTGGGCGTCAGCAATGTCGATGTGCAGAAGCGCCAGCAGGAGGCGATGGCCAGACTCCAGGAGGAGCACATCACCTATTCGAGAGTCAGCGCGCTGACAAAGGGCTTCATCTGCATTTATACGGTCGATCCGGAGACAGGTCATTACGACGAATATCTCTCCAACGGGGCGTATGCAGGGCTGGACATCGAGAAGGAAGGCAGTGATTTCTGGGCGCAGGCCCGCAAGGACAGTGCCCGGCATGTGTACCCCGAAGATGTGGAAAAATTCCGGACACACATGGTGCGGGAAGTCGTCATGTCAGAGATCGGGAAAAACGGGATGTTCTCCCTGCAGTATCGGATGCTCCTGAACGGAGTGCCGAAATATGTGACAGCACAGGCGACGATGGTTGAAGAGAAGGACGGGCCGCAGTTGATTATCGGCATTAACAATGTGGACGACCTGGTACGGCGTGAGCTGGAGTATGAACGCATGCTCAAGGAGGCGCGTCAGCCCAATCCCGATCCGCAGGGTTAAGGTCCCGCCGCATCATTCGGCAAGAGTGGTTTTCAAGGAAACCGGGTTTTGCTGAAGGCCGTTTTTCGCCGGAATACGCGGAACGTCTCTGACGACAGTCAAAGCCATCGATGGATCGCCGGACAAAGACGGAATGTGCAGGCGGGCGGATCGTGAGTGGGATGAACGGAAGAAAGGCCGAACGGGAAAATTGAGAACGTTTATGGATATCTTGTTGAACGCAGTTATATTTGTCCTGACGTTGATACTCGTCGCGCTGTTTTTCAAAAAGGACGGGGAGTGGCATCTGAGCAACGGCACCAGGGCTTTCCGCTTTTTTACGGTACAGAGCAATATCCTCTGTGCGGCTGCGGCGCTGCTGATGTGCATGGCGCCTTCACTGCGGTGGGCATGGACGCTGAAATACACCGGAACCGTCGCGGTCACGGTGACGATGCTGACGGTTTTCCTGTTCCTCGGCCCTACTCTGGGATATAAGAAGATGTTCACAGGGACAGAGCTGTATATGCACCTGGTGACACCGCTGCTCGCGATCGTCTCCTTTTTCTGTTTTGAAAAGCGCCCGATGTCATTTGTAACGGCGCTGTCCGGATTACTGCCGGTGGCGCTGTACAGCGTGCTGTATCTGTATAAGGTGATATACGCACCGGAGGACAGACGATGGGATGATTTTTACGGATTCAACAGGGGCGGAAAATGGCCGATCTCACTGGTTGCGATGCTGGCAGGGAGCTTTGCCCTTTGTATGACGTTTATGCTTCTGCAAAATAGTTGAGCCGTGAGGCAGAAATATACCGTAGTTTTTGCCTCCGTTCGGCGATGCAGACAAGCTGTATATTTGCTTAATACTATTACTTGATTAAATTCTTTAATCAAGTAAGCCGCAGTTCCTGCGGCGTTTTCAGCGTGAAACACTGAAAACACGTCTCATACAAGAACCTAGGTTTTCATGAGGTTCTAGTATAACAACACAACCAGCCCGTATCACACACTGAGCGAAGTGCGTTGATACGGGCTGGCTGCGTTGCTGACGGGACTTATCCAGATCTTCAATGGCGCATTGCACCGTTGAAGATCAATATTATGCGGCGATCTCCGACTCCTTGTATCGCTCCTGAAGCTCGCGGAACGCTTCTATTTTTTCTGTAAAGAGCCCCATGAAATCCTTCTCGGCCATCATTCCGTGTTCATCCGCTGCCACGCCTTCAAAAGAAAGCGGGACAATCATGGGCGGCTCGTCCGAAGACAGCGCCTGAATGGAACGAAGCTGCTCGGTACCCTGGTAGATCAGTTCAACCTTATAGAAGGCTTCGCCTTCCCGATTCGTCCAGCGCTCGAATACCACATTGACGCCGATGGGGGTCGTCGGCTCAACAGCGCCCGGCAGCACATAGTCTTCGACGCCGAGCGCGGCAAGGACGCTCGCGATCGTGCAGTCGTGCCCGCAGAGAAAAGAAAACTTCCGCTCCGGGGTATGGAGCTCCGCGAAGAGCTCTTTCAGCATCGGATGGGCCAGATTGACCGCGAGCAGCGGCGAGGTGAACAGAATTTCCTCATAGGTTCCAAGCACACTGCCGATCTTCTTCCAGTCATCCATGCTGAGCTCGTGGCCGAAAGCCGCTTTCAGATCGTCCGCTTCTTCGTAGTATTGGAGAATCAGGGCGTCTGCCACAGAATTTGCCATTTGAATCGGGCCGGACAAAGACGGTGTATCTCCCTCAAACAGGTACATTTCCGTCTCATCTGTCAGAAGGTCTCCGAACGCGCCGCTCCTGTAGGCCTCGCTCGCCTCCATATCGGTCACATCCATCAGAAGGGCGAGCGCTTCGCCGAGAGATTCCCGGTATCCGCAGAGCCCTTCTCCGCCGCCCCTCTCCGTGATCTCTTTCCGAACGTCCCGGGCGTAGGCCTCGTTCATAAAGAGAATCAGCGGGAGGAACAAAGCGTCCATCTGGTTGTATTCGACATGACACTCCACCGGCACAGGCGATGCCGGAAAAAGCCCGGCCGAAAAACAGCGCGCAGTCGCCTGGGTGCGCTGCAGGCCGTTTGCATAGAAACGCACCGCCCCATCGCCGGGGACTTCATCCTCCGCAAACAGTCCTTCTTTTTCAAGCCACAGGCGGAAGTACCGGCCCATGGCCGCCGCCAGCATCGCGCCGCGCGGCGACAGCTCCCCGGGCTTTGAGGTCCACTCAAACCAGTTGTGCGGCGTGATCCGGTCGATCCAGGACCCCTTGTCGGCCAGAGGTGAGCGGATCTGGTGCCTGCCGAGCACCACAAGCTGCCTGAGCTGCCGGCCCGGGCCGACAGACTCCTCTGCGCAGGCATTCGCCGCACAGCTCCAGAACAGCACAGCACACAGCAGCAGTGCCAGTATTCTTCTGTACATGCTTCGATCCCACCAAACAGTTCCCATATTGGTTTGTCCCATGCGAAAGTGCCCGTTATTGAAGCGTTTCGGGCAGTCAGTCTTCGATGGTGATGATATCCGTGAGAATATAATGAAACAGCGGATAAGAGCAGTGCTCATTCTCTATGTAGCCTGTCCGCAGATTGCAGGTGTCGAGGGGATTGTTCGGGTTCACGCCGGTATAGTTGCCCTGAAATACAAAATCGACATTTCCTCGCTGGAACATCTCTATGGCGCGGTCCATAGCTTCCTGTGTCCCGGGAGCAGCGGCCTGGAGGTTCAGATCGACCATCTCCACCCAGCCCTTCTCAAAGCCGGCGGATACATCAGACCCGTGAACACGGCCGGGCACGAGGGATTCGATCCGTCTGTTTCTCATGACGGCGTCCACCGCCGAAAGCACATACGGCTCCCAGCAGATCCTGGAGGTGACCAGGGATGCGGTGGGCGCGACCTCCGACATGCTGTGATTGTATCCGACAAAGTATACGTTCAGCGGCGACTCTTCACAGGCGATAGCCGGGCCGATGGTGTCCGTATGCTGGGAGAGGATCACGCATCCTTCGTCGATCAGCTTCTGTGCCGCGCTCTTTTCCTGCGCATAGCTGCTCCATGTCCCTGTGTAGCACACGCGCATCACGGCCTGCGGAACCACGGAACGGACACCCAGCAGAAACGCGGTGTAGCCGGAAATGACTTCGGAGGTGGGAAACGCCGCGACAAAGCCCACAACGGCTTGCTCTTCACCGATCAGCCCTTCCGTGATCATCTGACGGATCTTCATGCCGGCAGCAATGCCGCTCACGTAACGGCCCTGATACGCCTCTCCCTTAAAGCTGTGGTAATTGTCGGGGACTGTCAGCCCGCTCATATCCATGTAGGAGGTCTGGCAGAACTGGGTATCCGGGTATTCGGGCGCAAGGGCCATGACAAGCTCGCTGTAGCCGTTGAAGAAGATAATGTCGCAGCCCTTTTCGGCCAGCTCTCTGAGCGGTTCTTCCATCTCCTCATCCAGCACGTTGCTGCACGTCAGGATCTCGACCCTGTCCCCGTATTTCTTTTCCACCGCGTCCTTCGCGAGAGAGAAGTTGTACGTATACGGCGTGCTCTCGTCGTTGTCGTAGATAAATCCGATTTTCAGATCATCCCGTTCGCCGTTGATATTCAAAAGACGAAAGCAGCCAAAGAAGACAGCCAGTACGGCCAGACAGGTCAGTGCGGTGGTGATCATAACCCGCTTCATGATTCGGTCTCCTTTCCCGACTTAAGGGAATTTTCTTTCTCCTTTTTCATCTTGGCGGCCTGAATTTGCCTGTCTTCCTCGACACGCCGCGCAAGCTCCTCCTGCGCCTTCTGGTCGGCGTTCTGAATCTCCGCGCTCTTCTGGGCGTAGAGCTTGTCGGGATCGATCACGCCTTTTTCAACCAGACGGAAGAAGGCGTCCAGAGCCTCGGGATCAAACTGGGTGCCCCGCCCGCGCGCCATCTCGTTCATCACATAATCGGTATCCATGTGACTGCGATAGACGCGGTTGGAGGTCATGGCGTCAAAGGCGTCCGCCACGCCGATAATCCGGGCAAAGAGCGGGATCTCATCTCCCTTCAGGCCGTCCGGATAACCGCGGCCGTCGTAGCGCTCATGGTGATATCGCGTTCCGTCCACGACGTGCTCGACCAGTGTGAAGTCCTTCAGGATCTCGGCGCCGCGCTCCACATGGGACTTCATCTCAACGTATTCCTCATCCGTCAGGCGCCCGACTTTGTTCAGCACGCTGTCCGGGATGGCGATCTTGCCGATATCGTGCATCTGGGCAGCCTTGCGCAGACTGGAGAGCATTTTGTTCCGCTGCCACCATTTGAAACAGTTCATCTCCTGCGCGATCAGCACGGAGTACTCCGCCACACGCATGGAGTGCTGATGCGTTCGCACATCCTTGGCATCGACGGCGTTTGCTATGGCCATCACCGTTTCATTCGCCATGTTCAGCTTGATCTGCTGCGCGTTCAGCTGCCTCTGCACGACAAACCAGGTCGTCCAGATCAGAAACAGTGACAGGAGCGTCAGCATGTAGATGGTAAAGCCCGGCTCTTCATAGATCTCGCCAACCTTGACCAGCTCAAATTTGCGCTCCTCGAGGACACGTTCGCCCGCGCTGTCGACAATCGCGAGGTGAAAGCTGTAGGTACCCGCCGGGAGGTTTGTGTACACGATATTGTTCAGGCTGCTCTGCGGGATGATCGTCCACTGTGTGTCATAGCCCTCGAGAAAATAGCCCACGTTGGGCTCCTGAATCGTGTAGTTCAGGATCTCCGGCCCGAGCTCTACACGGCTGACGCCCTGACCCACCGTAATGGCCCCGGTGCGGTCAAGAGGCTGCAGGACGCCGTCCAGACGGACGGAGGCCAGCTGCATCCGGTAAGAGCGGACGTCGCTGTTGTATTTCTCAACGTCAATGACGTAGACGCCCGTATCGCAGGGCAGAAACAGCAGGCCGTTGCCGTCGTAATAGTTCCAGGAATTTGCGGTCAGAGAGGTCCCCAGACCTCTTCGCGCATCCAGCAGCTCCCAGACCATATCGCCGCCGGCCACCAGCTCGTCGCGCTCCACGACATAGATCCCGGCGCTGGACATGACAAAGAGCGTATCCTCATCCTTGACCCAGATGTCGTAGTTGTTGAAGTAGGGGAATTTGTCCAGCACGCGGATGGAGCCGTCCGGCTCAAGATAGCACAGGCTGTTGCTGGTGACGAGAAAGACGCCGTCGGACTTCGGGTCCTTGATCGAGCGCAGGATGACGCCGCTGCTGAGCCCGTCCTCGCGCGTGAGCATATCCGTGACCACGCCGTCTTTCAGCACAGCCATTCCGTCGCCGTCCGTACCGGCCAGAATCGTGCCGTCGCTTCGTTCGGTCAGCGTCAGGATCATGGAATTGATCAGGCCGTCCTCGTTGCGTATCGTACGCTTGATCTCATGATCCCGGATATAGCTGATGCCGGTATCGCCGGCGGCCAGAATTGTCCCGTCCGAGAGGCCTGTCACCACGCGGGCGCGATTGCCGAAGCTGCCGTTGTCCGCGTTGTACATCCAGGATTCTCCGCCCGGCGAGAATTCCATCAGGCCGCTGCCATAGGTGCATACCCACAGATGGTTCTGACTGTCTACGTACATACAGCGGATACGCCTGCCGTCCAGAATCTCGGTAAGCTCATTGCGGATCTGGCGCCGGCAGGCTTTGTCCACAATGTCCAGTCCCTTATCGGTACCGATGTAATAGTCGCCCTGCCATTTGACAATCGTGTTGACCACTCGGCGCTCCATGCCGATGGTGCCGTAGACGTCCTTGAAGGCCGACTTGGCCAGACGCAGAAGGCCGAGCCTTGAGGATGTAAACCACAGGTTGCCCTGATAGTCGTACAGCATGTTGTCGATCGAATTGTTGAAATCGTTCGTGTTTACCCGGTGATAGCCGTCCGCGTCCACATAGGATACGCCGCTGTCGGTGGAGATGAACAGCGTTCCGTCACTGAGGTAGTTCAGGTTGTTGATGCAGGCGACGCCCTCGCAGGTCATGACGTCGAGCAGTTCAAAGCCGCCGTGGGAGACATCATAGCGATAGATATGATTGGTGGAGGAGCCGACCATCAGCGTCCCGTCCGGCGCGAAGGCGCAGCAGTTATACAGCTCCTGACCGTCTGTCAGCTGCAGGGAGGACAGAATCTTTCCCCCCGCCATCAGGAAAAGACGACCGTCGGAGGAGATGACGGCTACACGGCCATTGCGGTCCGCGGTGATGCTGTCGGCGTAGTTGACCTCCTGCAGGGTGTTGACCACCTTCAGACCGTTGTTCATCACCAGTATCTGCAGACTGCTGGTGGTGCCGATATAGTAATACCCGTCCGAAGCGCGGATAATGCAGCGTACGGAATTGGAGGACAGGCCGTGCGCCTGATCGAGGACGTTCACGACCTTCTCCCGGATCACGATCGACAGCCCGTTGTCATTGGTGCCGATCCACAGGCGGCCTTCTTCGTCAACATAGAGGCAGTTTACATTTCGGACGGATTCATAGTTGTCCACCCAGCGGAACTCACGCCCGTTATAGCGGTACAATCCCGCATAGGTGCCGATCCACAGCACGCCGTCATTGGTCTGCGCGATGTCGTTGGCCTCGCCGCAGGGCAGACCGTTGCTGCTGCTGTAAACGCTCTGGACATAGTCGTTGTAGTCGGTGCCTTCGGGCTGCACGCTGTCCTCCGCTCTGACGTCTGCGGGCGCGCCCAGAGAAAACCACAGGACCAGGACCGCCGCCATGGCGGTACCCTGCCGGAGCAGGCGGGTGCTATTGCGGTTTTCGCGCCAGCGCCGGATGAGAACGACGAGATATACAGCGGCGATGGTAAGGAGCTTGTCGGCAAATTCGATCGCAAGCTGTCCCAGAATGCTGCACAGAAACGGGGGCCAGTCTTTTTCCACGAGGTAATCGATAACGCCATTGCCCCATACGTTCCCGGTATAACCGTCGGCAAGAATGATATTCAAAGGCACGGAAACAAGCAGAGCCGCGATCAGGGTCAGCGTTGCCGCCTTCATAAAGCCGTAAAACTGATCAAACCACTTCCGCCGTGTGGCGATGCCGACAATCACGCCCAGGGCGATGCTGGTGATCGAATAGGCGGCAGAGAGATGGTTGACCGCGCTGTATGCCAGATTTCCGGTTAAGCCCACCAGCGCGCCGCAGACTGGGCCCCCGATATAAGCACACAGCGCCGTGCCGAACGAGTCTGCCCACAGGGGCAGATGAAACCAGACAGCCAGGAGTCTTCCGCCCACATTCAGGCAAACGCATAACGCAACAAACAGAGCAATTTGCCATGTTCGCCATTTTTTCATTTCCTCCAACCTCCCCAACATACCTTGAGGCAGCGAATCGGCGATCGATGCGATGTCCCTTGTCTTCTGCCGATCGCAGTCTGATTTTTCAGACATCCTGATTCTATCAGAAGTCACAGAACAATTCAAGACAGGTACAGCGGAAATCGCAGGTTCGACGCGCTGCCATCCGGAAAAAAGCCGCTTCATACTGGTCTCCCATAAAACGGCTTAAAGCCGTTTTATAGCGCCAAAGGCGCGTCGGAGACCTATGAGACGTGTTTTGTGCCCTTGGACACAAAACTGGCAGCGCGCTTTGCGCGATGCCTTTTCGTTAAAACGAACCGTTTTAACGAAAAACAGTATCACAGCAGATCCGGGGAAAGGTTTGGCCTCTGCCTTTCATAATTGTGCTTGGCATGAGGTGTACTTCAGGGAACAGTATCAAAACGAGGCTCTCGCTTTATCCAGGAAAAAGGATATCCCTCCGGGCAAAGGATGCTCAGAGGGATATTTTTCGTTTTATTTCGCATGGCAAGAAAAAGAGCAAAACTCTCCTTCACCGGATTCTCCGGGCAATAACGAATCGTTCCCCGGAGAGGTCGTAATACTCCCAGATCTCGCCATGCTCTATGCGGTGCAGATAGATGATATTCTCCATGCCGTCCGGCAGATCGACAAGCTCCGCGAGGTCGTTGCCGGATTTCAGCTCCTGCTCTCGGAAAACGCGCGTGCTCGCCCCTTCAAAGACGGCCGAGTACAGGATCTCCGCCTCCACAAGATCCTGAAAGATATGGCTGCCGTAGCTGAGCTCGGGCATATACCCGGCCCGGCGGTCCGCAAGCTCCAGGATCGTGTCAAACTCGCTGATGTCGGAAAACTCCGTCGGCACCCCAAGCTCGGGAGAACTGGTGCAGATCCGGCCAGGCGTGATGAGCAGCATGCGCTTGTGCTGCCCGCGCAGACGCCAGTTGATCGCTGAAAGAGTCTGCTTGACGCGGTATTTGTCGCGATAGGGCAGGTTATAATAGGCGACCGGATCCACATATACCAGCACATCCAGAGGAAAGCTGCGGGAAAAGCCCATGGAGGTGCCGACCGTTTCAATCAGAATATCCTCATCCTTCAGATCTGCCGGGATAGTGACCTTGTCGCCGGTGCGGGTCAGCTGCAGGGGGCGGCATTGGAGCAGGCTGATGACATACTCGCCGCGAGATGAGCAGTTGATGGTGTACTCAATATCGACCGGGTAGGCGTAGGTATCCTGCAGCAGGCGCAGGATCTCGCCCATATCCCGCATCAGGTCCCTGTTGCTGACAAGCCCCTCGCAGGAGACGTACAGCACATCCTCTCGTATGCCCTGTTCCCGCAGGATCGTCTCCGTCTCCCGGTCGTGGGAGTAGAGCAAAGCGCTCAGATAGGGCGGGAGTGCCGCGCGGATGCTCTCGGCGTCCCGGCTTTCCACACCGTCGGACTTGTCACTGACGACATCGACCAGGCGCTGGGAGAACTGATGGCGGTCTGCCGAGGAGGTCTGCCACACGACAGAGGGCTTGTCCAGCGCCACCATGCGCGGATAGGAGCCCGTGCGGCGATCCACCGCGGCGGTGCCGAGACCGCATACCAGGCGGAGCATGCCCTTCTCGGGATGGTCGACGCCAAAGCGGTAGGGGCTGGACGAATAGCCGACGCCCGCCGCGCACGGCATGAAAAAGCCCTCAAAGTGGGAGCCGGAGACCCGCTGGACAAGAATGCCCATCTGTTCGTCCAGATGCTCAAGCCCGCGCCGTTTCCGGTAATCCAGCGCCGAGAGGCTGAGCGTGCTGGCATAAACAGTGCGGATGGCCGATTCAAAGGCATGCAGGCGCTCCTCCGGCGACCCGTGGTTGCTGCAGAAGACGGATTCGTATTTCCCGGCGAAGGCGTTGCCGAAGCCGTCTTCCAGAATGGAGCTTGAGCGCACGATAATGGGCTCGTTGCCGTAGTACTCCAGAAGCTGGCGGAAGTGGGTGCGCAGCGCCGGAGAGAACATGCCGCCGAGCAGGGCTTCAGAGAAAGCCTGCGCCTGAGAAAAATACCCGTCCGCCGTCTTCTGGCTGAGCTTGAGGTCCCAGAGGCCGTTGTCCACAATGAAGGAGTAGAACACGTCGGAGCCGATGTAAAAGGAATCGTGGGGCTCGATGCGCTCAAAAAGCGCCGCGTCCCGGTTCTGGATGATCTTTCTCGACAGCAGCATCCCGCAGGCCTTGCCTCCGATCAGTCCGGTGCCGATCATGCGGTCATGGATCTCAAAATAGTCCTCGGGCTGAAACTGCTCTACGATCATATCCCGCATACGTTTATCGCGTGTGAGCATGATGTCGCACATCCGGTCACACTCCTGCCGGATGTCCAGCCCCGCGTCGAATTTGACACGGGCAGCGTGGAAGAAGCGCTCCCAGCTGTCCATGCTCTGGCTGTTCTTGAGACCCTTCGCGTCGTTCAGGCTGCGATAAAAGCGGCTGAGCTCCACGCTCTCCGAGACGGGATAAAAGCTGCCGTCCCGGAGATCGCAGCCAAAGGGCTGGGCCAGATGGGCAAGCGGCCTCTCCCAGACCTTTTCGGCCCGGAAGAAGAGCTTGTCCCGGCCACCGGGGAAAACGTCCAGAAAAAGCTGCGTGGTGCTCGCAATAATGTCGATCGCGTCGAAGGAATGCCTGCCCCGCAGGACAGGGAAGTAGGCGACCGTATCCAGAGAGAAGAGGAAGGGACAGGTCAGGTGAAAGAAGTTTCCCATCATGAGATCGGTTGCCCAGGCCTCCTCCAGCTCGGAGAGACAGTCAAAGACATAAAAGGCGTCGCGCCCCTCCCGTTCGATCAGATTGTGAATGTCAACGGTGAAGGATTCAAAAAGGTGGGAGAGCGGCACATGCACCTGACGCACGCCGGGCATGGGAGGCAGGATGGGAGCGTGTTCGGCAAAACGAATATAGAGGATATTTCGACCGTCCCGGACGGCCTGCTCGGCAAAGGCTCTGGCGAAGACACGAAATTCATCCAGCCGGGATACCTGCCAAACCACATTGTCACCGAGGCGGATAGAGTCGAGACAGCGGTCCAGCCCGGGGATGCCGGACAGGATCGGTTCAAAAGCAGCCATGCGTAACCCTCCGATCATATCAGATTCGTGTAGCCCATTAAAAAGCGGTCGACTTCGGCGGCGCAGGCGCGGCCCTCCGCAATGGCGTGGACGACCAGGGACTGCCCGCGGTGCATGTCGCCGGCGGTGAAGATATGCGGCACGCTGGTCTGAAAGGAGCCTGCCTCAGTTTTCACAGTGCGGTCGAGCTCCACGCCGAAGGCGGCGCAGACATCCTCCCGGCACCCGGCAAAGCCCGTCGCGGCAATGAGCAGTTCACAGGCAAGCCGAGTCCCGTCCTTTGTGACAACGGCTGTGAGATTGCCCGCTTCGTCGGTTTCCAGCGAGGCGAGACTCTGCGAGAACAGGCGCGGGTCGCTGCCGAAGACAGCCTCTGCCTCTTCCTGCGCGTAGTCCTGCGGGAGACTGCCGTCGGGGGCAAGATAATCCTCCCTCGGTCTGCGCACGAGCTGTGCGATGCTTCTGCAGCCCTGGCGCAGGCTCGTCGCCACACAGTCGCTCGCGGTGTTGCCGGTGCCGATGACGATGACATTTTTCCCCTCGGCGGAGGGGACGGCGGGGGAGAGGGACAATTGCTGACGCTGGACTGCGGCGGGCAGAAAGTCCATGGCAAAGCACACGCCCCGGATGCCCTCCGCATCGACCCCGAGCGGGCGCGGCTTTTCCGCCCCGCAGCAGAGCACCACCGCGTCATATTCCAGCATGAGGCGCTGGGCGACGGCCGGATCGGCGGCGTCGAGGCCGGTCACAAAGCTCACGCCCTCGCGTGTCATGAGCTCCATGCGGCGGCGGACGACGGCTTTCGGCAGCTTCATATTCGGAATGCCGTACATCAAAAGCCCGCCGGGGTGTTGCCGCTTCTCAATCACCGTGACGCAGTGCCCCCGGTGGTTGAGCTGATCGGCCACCGCAAGCCCCGCCGGGCCGGAGCCGACCACCGCGACATTCTTTCCCGAGCTGTGAGGCGAAAAGCGCGGCTCCATCAGATGATGAGCGAAGGCGTACTCGATGATGCTCAGCTCATTGTCGTGCACCGTAACGGCATCGCCGTACAGCCCGCAGGTACAGGCCTGCTCGCAGAAGGCGGGGCAGACGCGCCCGGTAAACTCGGGGAAGTTGTTCGTTTTCAACAGTCTTGACAGCGCGTGGGCAAAGTTTCCGTCCATGATGCTGTCGTTCCACTCGGGGATCAGGTTGTGCAGCGGACAGCCGAGCTGCTTTCCCTCAAACTGCACGCCCGCCTGACAGAAGGGTACGCCGCAGTTCATGCAGCGCGCGCCCTGCTCGCGCCGCTGTTCTTGAGAAGAGGGAAGATGAAACTCCTCCCAGTCGTTTATCCGCTCCAAAGGCGGACGCACAGGATTCGCCCTGCGTTCATATTCCAGAAATCCGGTCGGTTTTCCCATCACGTCCACCTCCTCAGTGATTCACGGCGGCGTAAAACGCCTTGATCTCGGCCTGCTCCTGCGTCTCGCCGCGGCTTTCAAAGTCCTCGATGGCCCTGCGCATGCGCTCATAGTCCACAGGGATGATCTTCTTGAAGGCGGGCAGAACCGCCTTGAAGTCCGCTAAAATCGCGGCGGCTTTCTTTGAGCCGGTCGCGTCCAGATGGGCCCGGAGCATATCCCGCAGCTCCTGCACATCGTTCGGATCCCGGACCGGGCCGACATGCAGACCGTCTTTGTTCATGCGGGTGTAGAGATTGTGCGCCTCATCCAGTACATAGACCACGCCGCCGGACATCCCGGCGGCAAAATTTTTGCCGGTCAGCCCCAGAATGAGCACCCTGCCGCCCGTCATGTATTCGCAGCCGTGGTCGCCCACGCCCTCGACCACGGCGGTCGCGCCGGAGTTTCGCACGCAGAAGCGCTCGCCCGCAACGCCGGAGATATAGGCCGCGCCGGAGGTCGCGCCGTAGAGCGCCACATTGCCGACGATGATGTTTTCATCCGCCGGGAGTGTTGAGCCCTTCGGCGGATACAGAATCAGCTTGCCGCCGGAGAGACCCTTGCCGAAGCCGTCGTTGGAGTCGCCCTCCAGCTCCAGCGTGAGCCCCTTCGGGATGAACGCGCCGAAGGACTGTCCGCCGCCGCCCCGGCAGCGGACGGTATAGGTGTCGTCTTTCAAGATATTTCCATAGCGCCGCGTGATCTCCGAACCGAAGAGCGTGCCGAAGGCGCGGTCGGTGCTGGAGACCGTGACACAAACGCTGCCGGGCTTTTTCGCCCTGAGCTTCGCGCCCAGCTCCTTGAGCAGAACGCTTTGATCCTTGGTGCACTCCAGATGAAAGTCATAGACGGATTCCGCCTTGAAGTGCGGCACGGGATGGGGACAGGGCATGGAGAGCAGGGCGGAGAGATCCACGGTCTCGGCCCGGTGGGTGATGCGCTTTTCACGCTCCACCAACAGGTCCGTCCGGCCAACCAGTTCGTCCACCGACCTGACGCCGAGCTTTGCCATGATCTCCCTGAGCTCCTGCGCCACAAAGCGCATGAAATGGATCACATATTCCGGTTTTCCCGAAAAGCGCTTTCTGAGCGCCGGGTTCTGTGTGGCCACGCCTGCCGGGCAGGTATCCAGATTGCACACGCGCATCATGCAGCAGCCGAGACAGACCAGCGGCGCGGTGGCAAAGCCGAATTCCTCCGCTCCCAGCATACAGGCGATGGCCACGTCCCGCCCGGTCATGAGCTTGCCGTCCGTCTCCAGCACCACCTGCTCGCGCAGGCCGTTTTTGATGAGGGTCTGGTGCGCCTCGGCAAGCCCCAGCTCCCAGGGGAGACCCGCGTTGTGGATCGAAGACGCGGGGGCCGCGCCGGTGCCGCCGTCATAGCCGGAAATCAATACCACCTGGGCGCCCGCCTTGGCGACGCCGCTCGCGATCGTGCCGACGCCGACCTCGGACACCAGCTTCACGCTGATGCGGGCCTCCCGGTTTGCGTTCTTGAGGTCGTAGATGAGCTGCGCCAGATCCTCGATGGAATAAATGTCGTGGTGCGGCGGAGGGCTGATGAGCGTGACGCCGGGGGTGGAGAGCCTGGTACGGGCGATCCAGGGATAGACCTTGCTGCCCGGCAGATGCCCGCCCTCGCCGGGCTTTGCGCCCTGTGCCATCTTGATCTGAAGCTCCTTTGCGCTCGTGAGATAAGCGCTTGTGACACCGAAGCGCCCGGAGGCGATCTGCTTGATGGCGGAGCAGCGCAGGGGATCGGAGAGTCGTTCGGGATTCTCCCCGCCTTCGCCGGAGTTGGACTTGCCGCCGAGGGTGTTCATGGCGACGGCAAGGCAGGTGTGCGCCTCCTCGGAGATCGAGCCGTAGCTCATGGCCCCGGTTTTGAAGCGCCTCACGATGCTCTCCGCGCTCTCCACCTCGTCAAGCGGAATCCCGCCGCCGGGATCGAAGCGCATCCCCAGCAGCCCGCGCAGGGTGTGGGGCACCGCCTGATCGTCCACCAGCGCGGAGTACTGCTTGAATACCGCGTAATCGCCCTCTCTGACCGCTTTTTGCAGCAGCTTGATCGTGAGGGGATTGTACATGTGATCCTCTTTCCCGGAACCGGAGCGCAGCTTGTGGGAGCCGACTGAGTTGAGCGTGGGGTCAAAGCCCAGGCCCAGCGGCTCAAAGGCCTGGTCGTGCTGCCACTCCACGCTCTCGTCGATCTCCGCAAGGCCGATGCCCTCCACACGGCTCACGGTGTTGGTGAAATAGCGGTCGACCACGGACTTGCTGATGCCGACACATTCAAAGATCTGCGCCGCCTGATAGGACTGGATGGTGGAGATGCCCATTTTCGCCGCGATCTTCACAAGGCCGCTCAGAATGGCGCGGTTGTAGTCGTCCACTGCCACGCCCGCGTCCTTGTCCAGCATCCCGCGCTCAATGAGCTCCTCGATGCACTCCTGGGCGAGGTAGGGGTTGATGGCCTGCGCGCCGTAGCCCAGGAGCGCGGCGAAGTGGTGCACGGTGCGCGGTTCGGCGCTCTCCAAAACCAGGGATACGGCGGTGCGCTTCTTGGTGCGCACCAGATACTGCTGCACCGCCGACACGGCGAGCAGGGACGGGATCGCCACATGGTTTTCATCCACGCCCCGGTCGGAGAGAATCAGGATGTTTGCCCCGTTTTTATACGCCCGGTCGCAGGAGACAAAAAGCCGCTCCAGCGCCCGTTCCAGGGGCGTGCGCTTATAATAGAGCAGGGAAATGGTCTCCACATGAAATTCGGGGTTGTCGAGATACCGGATCTTGAGCATGTCCACGCTGGTCAAAATCGGGTTTTCAATCTGCAAAACCGCGCAGTTTTCCGCCTGTTCCTCCAAAAGATTCCCGCTTGCGCCGAGAAAGACCGAGGTGTCGGTCACGATTTTCTCCCGGATGGCGTCGATGGGCGGGTTTGTCACCTGGGCGAACATCTGCTTAAAGTAGCTGAACAGCGTCTGCCGCGCCTCGGACAGTACCGCCAGCGGAATATCCGTGCCCATGGAGGCCGTCGGCTCCGCACCGGATTTCGCCATGGGGAGGATCAGGTCTTTGACCTCCTCGTAGGTATAGCCGAAGGCTTTGTAGAGCTTGTCCCGCAGGGCCTGACTGTGTTTTTCCACCGCCCGGTTCGGAATCGGTAAATCCTCCAGATGCAAAAGGCAGGAATCCAGCCACTCGCCGTAGGGACTCCGGGCGGAGAAGCGCTCCTTCAATTCTTCATCCTCCACAATGCGCTGCTTGACGGTATCCACCAGCAGCATGCGTCCGGGGCGCAGGCGGGACTTTTTGAGGATTTTCTCCGGCGGAATGTCCAGCACGCCGACCTCGGAGGAGAGAATGAGAGTGTCGTCGCTCGTCCGGTACCAGCGGCAGGGGCGCAGCCCGTTGCGGTCAAGGACCGCGCCCACCACGTCCCCGTCGGAAAAGACGATGGCGGCAGGGCCGTCCCAGGCCTCCATCATCGTGGCGTAGTATTGGTAAAAGTCCTTCTTCTGCTGACTCATTTTTTTATCATGCGCCCAGGGCTCGGGGATGGTGATCATGACCGCCTGGGCAAGCTCCATGCCGTTCATCATCAGAAATTCCAGCGTGTTGTCCAGCATGGAGGAGTCCGAGCCCGCCGTGTCGATCACGGGGAGAACGCGGTCCATATCTTCGTCGGAGAGGACGGGGGAGTGCAGCGTCTCCTCCCGAGCCAGCATTCTGTCCACATTGCCGCGTATGGTGTTGATCTCCCCGTTGTGCATCAGGAGCCTGTTCGGATGCGCCCGGTCCCAGCTTGGGTTTGTGTTGGTGGAAAAGCGGGAGTGCACCATCGCCATCGCACTCTCGCAGTCCGGGTCCTGCAAATCGGGATAAAAGGCGCGGAGCTGATCGACGAGGAACATGCCCTTGTAGACGATCGTCCGGCTTGAGAAAGAGGGAATATAGGTGCCGATGCCGCTCTGCTCAAACTCGCGCCGGATGATGTAGAGACGCCGGTCAAAGTCCAGCCCCGCGGCACAGGTTTCGGGCCTGCGTACAAAGCACTGCATGATGCAGGGCATGGCGTCAAGCGCCGCCCTGCCGAGAATGTCCGGATTCGTCGGCACCTTCCGCCAGCCGAGAAATTCCAAGCCGTTTCGCGCGACGATGATCTCCAGCATCTTCTGCGCCTGCATACGGGAGAGCACATCCTGCGGAAAGAAGAACATGCCCACGCCGTAGCTCCTGGGCTCGCCCAGTTCGGGCATCTCCCGACTAAAGAGCTTGTGAGGGATCTGCATCATGAGACCCACACCGTCGCCGGTCTCGCCGGAGGCGTCCCGGCCCGCGCGGTGCTGGAGCTTTTCCACGATTTTGAGGGCGTCGTCCACCGTGCTGTGGGACCGGATTCCCCGGATGCTGATGACCGCGCCGATGCCGCAGGCGTCGTGCTCAAAGCGCGGATCATACAGCGGATATTGTTCACGCTCCATGCTGCTCCTCCTTCTGCAACGCTGCTTCGATCAGACCGCAAAACAGCGGGTGCGGCCTGTTCGGGCGGCTTTTGAACTCCGGGTGATACTGTACGCCCACATAAAACGGCAGGTTGGAAAGCTCCACGGCCTCCACCAGATGTCCGCCCGGCGACATGCCGGAGAGCGTGAGCCCCGCACGGGTGAGCGCGCCGCGGTAATCGTTGTTGAACTCATAGCGGTGCCGATGGCGCTCAGAGATGAAGGCTTGCCGGTAGCAGCGGTCCATGGTTGTTCCCACCACAATTTCACAGGGACAGGCCCCGAGGCGGAGCGTGCCGCCCTTGTCGATCCGGTCGCTCTGCCCCGGCATAAAGTCGATGACCTTGTGCGCGCAGCACTCGTCGAACTCGCCGGAGTTCGCGTCCGCGATTCCGGCCTTATTTCGGGCAAACTCGATCACCGCCACCTGCATCCCGAGGCAGATGCCAAGGTAAGGAAGCGCGTGCTCCCGTGCAAACTGCGCGGCGAGGATCATCCCCTCCACGCCCCGGTCCCCGAAGCCGCCGGGGACGAGAATACCGGCCAGACCCGTGAGCTTTTCCGTGACAGTCTCCGGCGTCAATGTTTCCGAGTCGATCCAGAGTATTTCCACATGCGCGTCTTTGGCGTAACCCGCGTGGCGCAGCGCCTCGGCAACCGACAGATAGGCGTCCTGCAATTGCGTGTATTTTCCCACAAGGCCGATGGTGACGCTCTTTCTTGCGCTCTTGATCTTCTCCACCATCGCGGACCATTCGCCCATCTCGGGCTCGCCGCATCGAAGCCCCAGTCTGCGGCACACGACGCCCGAGAAATCCGCCTTTTCGAGCATCAGCGGTGCTTCATACAGACAGTCCAGTGTCCGGTTTTCGATGACGCACTCCGGCGTCACATTGCAGAACAGGGCGATCTTCTGGAAGATGGCATGTTCCAGAGGCTCGTCACAGCGCAGAACGATCATGTCCGGGTGGATGCCCATGCCCTGCAGTTCCTTGACAGAGTGCTGGGTGGGCTTGGACTTGTGCTCGTTGGAGCCGGAGAGGAAGGGCACCAGCGTCACATGGATGAACATGCTGTTCTCCCGCCCGACCTCCAGCGACACTTGGCGCGCGGCCTCCAGAAAGGGCTGCCCCTCAATGTCCCCGATGGTGCCGCCGATCTCGGTGATGACGACGTCGGCCCCGGTCTCGCGTCCCACGCGGTAGACAAAATCCTTGATCTCGTTGGTGATGTGCGGGATGACCTGCACGGTGGAGCCCAGATACTCACCCCGCCGCTCCTTGTTCAGCACGTTCCAGTAGACCTTTCCGGTCGTGAGGTTGGAGAAGCGGTTAAGGTTTTCATCGATGAAGCGCTCATAGTGGCCGAGGTCGAGGTCTGTCTCCGCGCCGTCCTCGGTGACGAAGACCTCCCCGTGCTGATAGGGGCTCATAGTGCCGGGATCGACGTTGATATACGGGTCGAGCTTCTGCGCCGCGACCTTGAGACCCCGCGCCTTCAGAAGCCTGCCGAGGGACGCGGCGGTGATGCCCTTTCCGAGCCCCGATACCACCCCGCCGGTGACAAAGATATATTTGGTCATGCTGGTACTCCTCCAAACATTGAAACTTCAAAACACATTCAATTCGTGTTTGGGGCAGCTTTGCCGCCTCAAACACACCACAGGCGAGCAAAGCGAACCCTCGCACCGACCAAACGCGGCGTCTCACGCGCGCCGCGTGCGATAAGTGCGAGTCTTTCGATTGAAAACATTGTTTTCAATCGAATAACAAAGACGCCCATCCGGGGATAGTAATCCCAGATGAACGTCTTTGTTCAATACGGTGAGGATACACCGCGGATGCCGCTTTGTCAAGAATATGTTTTGATGATGTTCTCCGCGGCCCGGCGCTTGGTGATGCGCTGATCCATGCTCTGCCGTTCGATATAGCGCTGGGCGTCAGCCTCCGTCATGCTCAGACATTCGATCAGCAGCCATTTGGCCCGGTTCACAAGGCGGATCTCTTCGATCTTGTCCTCCACGCTCTGCTGCTTCTGCTCCATGCGCCGCAGCCTCTCCCGCTGGGCGCAGAGCATGCGCAGGCTCTGGCTTACGAGGGCGCTGGCGCTGGGCATGGAGAGCGTCACCACCCCGTACTCCATCACGCGGGCGTTGATGCTGTCATAGAGTTCGGCCTTGACAAAGAGCAGCGCGCCCGCGGCACTGTCGGCACAGACGTCAATGGCGAGCTGTGTGCCGAAGTCGTCCTTGAGCGGGGTGTTGATGAGCACCAGGTCAAAGCTCGTCTCCAGCAGCAGGCGTCTCGCCTCGCCGACGCTCCTTGCGCTCTGTACCGGGTAATACTCCGTTCCGGGAAGAAGGCCGCGCAGCTGATTATCCAGTTTTTCGGACGCGGAAACGATCAAAACGGAATAGGTCCGTTCCTGAAAGATCACGCGCATTCCCTCCTTTCCAATACCCTCTCCGCCCCAGTGTGCGCACTGGGGCACCTCCCCCAAAGGGGGAGGCAAGTGCCTGAGTTCAAATCATGGGCTTGGCTCCCCCTCTGGGGGAGCATAGCGACGCGCGGGAAGCGCGCGACGATCCAAGATTGCCGGCACGGCGCGTCTCACGCAAGCGCCGCGACTGAGAGAGTCAGCGCTCGCAATAGGCGGCGATGATCGCCTCAGGGACAGTGCGCCGGACAAAGGCGCTCTCAAGGGCCAGGGCGTTTGCCTCCCGGAGAGAGCTCGGCAGGCGCTCAAAGCCGCGCAGAATTTCCTCGGGCGCGGTGAAGAGGTTGAGATCGGCGCTCGGCGGCAGGGGAAGTCCGGCCTCGATGCCGTCAAGCCCCGCGTGGATCAGAAGGGCAAAGGCCAGATAGGGGTTCACGCCGGGATCGGCGGAGCGCAGCTCTGCGCGCTTGTTAAGGCCGGGAGCCGCAGGGATGCGGATCAACTGGGAGCGGTTTTCACTCGACCAGGAGAGATAGCCCGGCGCTTTCCGGCTGCCGAGACGGAGATAGGAGTTCTCCGTCGGGTTGAGAAAGGCGGTGATCTCCCGGATGCGGGCCATGATGCCGGCGATCACCTGCCCGAGAAGGTCGCGTCCGTCCCGGCTCTCCACGGAAATGTTGATGTGCATCCCGTTTCCCGCCTGATCCGGGAGCGGCTTGGGGGAAAAGTCCGCCGCCAGGCCGTTTCGCGCGACGATGGCCTCCACCACGGCGCGGAAGGTCAGGGCGTTGTCGGCGGCGGTCAGGGGATCGGAGTAGCGAAAGTCGATCTCGTTCTGCCCCGGTCCCTCCTCGTGGTGGGAGCACTCCGGCTGTATGCCCATCTGGCTGAGGGTGAGGCAGATTTCGCGCCGCACATTCTCGCCCCTGTCCATGGGGGCGATGTCCATGTAGCCCGCCCGGTCGAAGGGGATCTTGGTCGCCTCGCCGTCCTCATCGGTCTTGAAAAGATAAAACTCCATCTCCGTGCCGAAGGCAAAGGTGATCCCGTTTTTCGCCGCTCGCTCCACGGCCTTTTGCAGCAGGGCGCGGGAATCCGTCTCCAGCGTCGTCCCGTCCGGGTGGGCGACACCGCAGAACATGCGCACCACCTGGCCGTTTTCACCCCGCCAGGGCAGGGAGGCGAGGGTGGCGGGATCGGGGTGCAGAAAGAGATCGGAGCGCACCTCGCCCCCGAAACCGGCGATGGCGGAGGCGTCTATGGCGATGCCGTGCCGAAAGGCGCGGTCCAGCTCTGTCGGCAGGATGGCGATGTTTTTCTGCTTTCCGAATACGTCGCAGAAGGCCAGGCGGATAAAGCGCACATCCTCCTGTTCCACATACTGGCGTACTTCCTGTTCGGTAAAGTCCATGATAAAAACCCCTTTTCCGATTCGTTCAACATGACGAAAGATACCATTGAACAGAATCCCTTGTCAATGCAAATCGGTGAAAAAATTTGAACGAACTTGACAAGAGCGCCGAACGGGTCTATACTCACGAGCGTCTTGAGACAACGACGTCTCAGTGGGCTGAGTGCCCCTGTACGTCGTTGTCTCTTTTTTTGTTTTAGTCGATTGCGAAACTCTGGTTTCGCAATCGAGGACTCACGCTTATCGCACGCGGCAAGGCGTGATATGCCGCGTTTGGTCGGCGTGAGGCCTCGCAAAGCTCGGCTCAGGGTGTTTATGAGAAAGCAAAGCTCTCTCATAAACGGATCGGATTCCCTCCGTGATACATGAACGAGACTGTCGCAATCGACTATGTTTTCAAATTTTGAAAGGGTGAATTGAAATGAAATCCGTACCGGAAACCTTCGGCAGTCTTGTTTTTGACGACCGCACCATGAAGGCCCGTCTCACCGGCGAGGTCTATCGCGCCATGAAGCAGACCATGAAGAAGGGCCAGCCCCTTGACCCCAAGGTGGCAAACGCCGTCGCGACCAGCATGCGCGACTGGGCCGTGGAGCACGGCGCCACACACTTTACCCACTGGTTCCAGCCCCTCACCGGCGTCACGGCGGAGAAGCACGACAGCTTTATCTCTCCCGCGCCCGACGGCGGCGTCATCATGGAGTTTTCCGGCAAGGAGCTCATCCGCGGGGAGCCTGACGCCAGCTCCTTCCCCTCCGGAGGCCTGCGTGCCACCTTTGAGGCGAGAGGCTACACCGCCTGGGACCCCACCTCCTACGCCTTCATCAAGGGCAAGGTACTGTGCATCCCGACGGCCTTTTGCTCCTACGGCGGCGAGGCCCTGGACAAAAAGACCCCGCTGCTGCGCTCCATGGAGGCCCTCAACCGGGAGGCGCTGCGCATCCTTCGGCTCTTCGGAAACCTCGATGTCCAGCACGTCAGCTGCTCGGTAGGGCCGGAGCAGGAGTACTTTCTTGTGGACCGCGAGCTTTACAAAAAGCGCCGCGACCTCATCTACACCGGACGCACCCTGTTCGGCGCAAAGCCGCCCAAGGGGCAGGAGCTGGACGACCACTACTTCGGCGTCATCAAGCCCCGCGTGCAGGCCTATATGGAGGAGCTGAACGAAGAGCTCTGGAAGCTCGGCATCCTCGCCAAGACCGAGCACAACGAGGTCGCTCCCTGTCAGCATGAGCTCGCGCCCATCTACTCCACCACCAATATCGCAACCGACCACAACCAGCTCACCATGGAGATCATGCAGAAGGTCGCCGAGAAGCACGGCCTTGTGTGTCTGCTGCATGAAAAGCCCTTCGCGGGCGTCAACGGCTCCGGCAAGCACAACAACTGGTCCATCGCCACCGACACGGGGATAAACCTCCTGTCTCCCGGCGAATCCCCCTATGAAAACGCGCAGTTTCTGCTGTTTCTGATCGCGGTTATCGAAGCCGTGGACGAGTACGCCGATCTCCTGCGGGCAAGCGTCGCCACCGCCGGGAACGACCACCGCCTGGGCGCCAACGAAGCGCCGCCCGCCGTGGTCTCCGTCTTCCTCGGGGATGAGCTCACGGCGGTGCTGGAGGCGCTTGAGAAGGAGGAGCCCTACGCCGGGACTACGAGGCCCGAGATGATGCTGGGCGTGCTGACCCTGCCGCGCTTTCTGCGCGACACCACCGACCGCAACCGCACCTCGCCCTTCGCCTTTACGGGCAACAAGTTCGAGTTCCGCATGGTGGGCTCCTCCAACTCCATCGCCTGCGCGAACATCATGCTCAACGCCGCCGTGGCGGACACCCTGCGGAAGTTTGCCGATGAACTTGAAAAGAGCGCGGACTTTGACGCGACCCTCCACGCCCTGCTGATCGGGAGCCTCAAGGCCCACAAGCGCATTCTCTTCAACGGCAACGGCTATGACGACGCCTGGATCGAGGAGGCAACACAGGTGCGCGGCCTGCACAACCTGCGCACTACGCCCGACGCCATGAAGGCCCTGCTGGATGAGAAAAACAGGGAGATGCTGCTCAAACAGAAGGTCTATTCCGAGACGGAGCTGCGCTCCCGCTATGAGATCATGCTGGAAAACTACTGCAAGACCATCATCATCGAGGCCCACACCATGGCGGAGATGACGCGCAAGGAGATCCTGCCCGCCGTGACAAAGTACTGCGCCGCCGTAGCAGAGGGGGCGGGAAAGAAGCGCGCGCTTGTTCCGACGCTGCCCTGCGCCTATGAGACGGGGCTTGTGGAAAAGCTCTCGGTACTGTCCGATCAGATCGAAAAGAGCGTGGAGGCGCTGGAGGGAACGCTCGTAAAGCTCTCCACAGTTTCGGAGATCACCGCGCTTTCCGAGGCGATCCGCGACACGCTGCTGCCCGGTATGGCGGAGCTTCGCGCCGTGGCGGACGAGGCGGAGCTCCTGACGGCAAAGGAATACTGGCCCTTCCCGACTTACGGCGACCTGCTTTTCGCCATGTAAAACCCTCTCAGTCACCAGTGCAGGCACTGGTGACAGCTCCCCCCAAAGGGGGAGCCAAGAAACTTGCCTCTCCCTTTGGGAGAGGTGCCCCAGTGCCGCAACACTGGGGCGGAGAGGATCTGCACAAATTAAAGGAAGAAGGAACAACATCATGTGTGGGATCGTTGGATTTACCGGAGCGCGGGCTGCGGCGCCCGTCTTGCTCGGGGGACTGGAGAGGCTCGAATACCGGGGCTATGACTCCGCCGGAATCGCGGTGCTTCACGGCGGGGCGATCCGGGTGGAGAAGGTCAGCGGGCGTATCGCCAAGCTGCGAGAGAAGACGGGGGACGGCGCTTTGACGCCCGGCTCCGCCGGCATCGGCCACACCCGCTGGGCGACCCACGGCGCGCCGACGGACTTGAACGCCCATCCGCATCTGTCCAATGACGGGCGCTTTGCCGTCGTTCACAACGGCATTATTGAAAACTACCTCGAGCTTCGCAGAGAGCTCATCAAAGACGGCTACGTCTTTCAGTCCGAGACGGACACGGAGACCATCGTCCACCTGCTGGAAAAATACTATGACGGCGACATCAAGACCGCCGTCATGAAAACCGCCGCGCGGCTGGAGGGCTCCTACGCCCTCGGCATCGTCTGCACTGACACGCCGGACGCCCTCTATGTTGTGCGGGAGGCAAGCCCGCTGATCCTCGGCGTCGGCGTGGGGGAGAACTACTTCGCCTCGGACGTGACGGCGCTGGTGTCGCATACGAAAAACGTGATCTATCTGGAAGACGGCGAGTTTGCAAAGCTCACGCCGGACAGCATCATGGTCTGCGACTGCGCCGGGCGGGAGCTGAAAAAGCCCATCAGCCGCGTGACCTGGAGCGTGGAGGCTGCGGAGAAGGGCGGCTATGAGCACTTCATGCTCAAGGAGATCATGGAGCAGCCCGCCGCCGTCAAAGCCGCTCTCGCGCCGCGCATCCATGAGGGCCGCGTACAGCTCGACGGCTTTGAGCTGAGCGCGGATGAGCTCAGGGGCGTCGGCAAAATCATCATCACCGCCTGCGGCTCGGCCTACTACGCGGGCTGCTCGGGCCGCTACGCCATCGAACGCCTCTGCCGAGTCCCGGTGCAGGTGGAGCTTGCCAGCGAGCTGCGCTATTCCGATCCCATGGTGGATGAGCACACGCTGGTGCTGGTGATCTCCCAGTCCGGGGAGACGGCGGACACCATCGCCGCGCTCAAGGAGTGCAAGGCGCGCGGGGCGAAGGTGATCGGCATTGTAAACGTGGTGGGCAGCACGATTGCCAAGCTCGCAGACCATGTCCTCTACACCTTCGCCGGGCCGGAGATCGCCGTCGCCACCACCAAGGGCTACACCACACAGCTCACGGTGCTGTACCTCTTCGCCCTGTACCTGGCCGAAAAGCTCGGGCGCATCGACGCGGACAGCTATGCCGCGCTGGTAAAGGAGCTCCAGCATCTGCCGCGAAAAATCCAGCAGACCATCGACATGAACTGGCAGCTTCCGAAACTTGCAAGCCGGTATTCCAGCCGCTCGCTGTTCTTCATCGGGCGCAACACGGACTACGCCGTGGCGCTGGAGGGCGCGCTCAAGATGAAGGAAATCTCCTACCTCCACGCCGAATCCTACGCGGCCGGAGAGCTCAAGCACGGCACCATCGCCCTCATTGAGGAAAACCAGCCGGTCATCGCCGTCTGCTGCAACGAGGCGCTCATGGACAAGACGCTCTCCAATATCGTGGAGGTCAAGGCCCGCGGGGCCAAGGTAAAAATCGTCTCCCAGGCGGACGACGTGATCTTCATCCCGCGTGCGGAGACGGTGTTTTCGGCAGCGCTCGCGGTCGTGCCGCTGCAGCTGCTGGCCTATTATGCGGCAAAGGAAAAGGGCTGTGACATCGACAAGCCGAAGAACCTGGCAAAATCCGTGACGGTGGAGTAGTTCGTCAATTGCGAAACGGTGTTTTGCAATTGAGACACTCGCGCTTATCGCGCGCGGCGCGCGGGAGACGCCGCGCTTGGTCGGCGCGAGGCCTCGCACTGCAAGCATGGATCGTCGCGCGCTACCCGCGCGTCGCTATGCTCGGCTCAAGGTGTTTCTGAGGCGGCAAAGCTGCCTCAAAAAAACGATTTGAATTCCTTGTATTTGTTTCAGTGTTGCCCTAAGGAAAATTTGTAAAACGGAGTGTGTTATGCAGGAAAAAATTCTTGTGCTGGACTTCGGCGGCCAGTATAACCTGCTGATCGCGAGGCGAATCCGCCAACAGCATGTCTATGCCGAGGTGAAATCCTACAGCGGCATCACGTTAGAGCAGATCCGGGGGGAAGGCTATAAGGGCATCGTCTTTACCGGCGGGCCGAACAGCGTTTATGATCCGGCCGCGCCGCACTTCGACCCAGAGATCCTCAGACTCGGTATTCCGATCCTCGGCATCTGCTATGGTCATCAGCTTCTGGCCTGGATGGCGGGCGGCGGGATTGAGGCGGCCGAAAACGGCAGCGAGTACGGCAGGGTAACGCTCAGGTCTTCCGGGGGCGTCCTGTTCGACGCGGTTCCGGCCGAGAGCGTCTGCTGGATGAGCCACACGGATTTCGTGAAAAGCGTACCCGACGGCTTTATCGTGACTGCCTCCACAAAAAACTGCCCCTGTGCCGCCATGGCGGACGACGAGCGAAATCTCTACGGCGTGCAGTTTCACCCTGAGGTCACGCACACCGCCTGCGGCAGTCAGATTCTGCACAATTTCCTGTTCAAGGTCTGCGCCTGCCGGGGAGACTGGACAATGGAGGATTTTGTCTCCAAGTCCATTGAGAGCCTTCGCCTGGAACTGTCCGGCAAGAATGCCCTGTGCGCCCTGTCCGGCGGAGTGGACTCCGCCGTGGCTGCGGTGCTGCTGCATCGGGCCGTCGGGGAGCGCCTGACCTGTGTTTTCGTGGATCACGGCCTGCTGCGCAAAGGGGAGCGGGAGCAGGTGGAGCAGGTGTTTCGACGCCGCTTTCAGATGAATCTGATTGTTGTTGACGCGCGGGAGCGCTTTTTCACAAGGCTCAGAGGCGTCACGGAGCCGGAACGAAAGAGAAAGATCATAGGCGAAGAGTTTATCCGCGTCTTTGAGGAAGAAGCCAAAAAGCTCGGAAAACAGGACGTGCTGGTGCAGGGCACCATCTACCCCGACGTGGTGGAGTCCGGCGCGGGAAACGCTTCTGTGATCAAGAGCCACCACAATGTGGGGGGCCTTCCGGATAGGATCGGCTTTGAGCGCATCGTCGAGCCCCTGCGGGAGCTTTTCAAGGATGAAGTTCGCGCCGTGGGATTGAAGCTCGGCATCCCGGAAGAACTGGTCATGCGCCAGCCGTTTCCGGGCCCCGGTCTCGCCATCCGCGTGATGGGCGAGATCACGGAGGAAAAGCTCACGGTGCTCCGGGAGGCGGACGCCATTTTCCGGGAGGAGATCGTGAGTGCCGGACTTGCGGACGCACCGAGCCAGTACTTCGCCGTGCTGACGGATAACCGCAGCGTCGGCGTCATGGGCGACGCCCGCACCTACGGCTGGGTCATCGCGCTGCGCGCGGTGTCAACAGACGACTTTATGACCGCCGACTGGACGCGCCTGCCCTGGGAGCTGCTGGCCCGGGCTTCGTCCCGCATCACAAACGAGGTCCGCTCTGTCAGCCGCGTGGTCTACGACATCACATCCAAACCGCCTGCAACGGTGGAATGGGAATAAAGAAATACCGAAAACAAAAAAAGACAGCCGCCACCCTGGAAAAGTCACGGCTGCCTTTATAGAGGCAATGGAGGGCAAAAGCACTCATCACCGCCCTCCACTTTAGCAAAGAAACAGTGAAAAGTCAAGGAGGGCTTCTTATGACAGTAGAATTCTGGTATCTGATCGGCGCGGCGCTGGTTTTCTGGATGCAGGCGGGCTTTGCCATGGTGGAAACGGGATTTACCCGCGCAAAGAACGCCGGCAACATCATCATGAAAAACCTGATGGATTTCTGCATCGGCACCGTGGTGTTCTCGCTCTTGGGATATACGCTGATGATGGGGGAGGACTGCTTCTTCGGACTCATCGGCAAACCGAATCTCGAACTGTTCACCCATTATAAGGCGTTCATTGCCTCGCCGGAGGAGGGCTTCACCGGCGCAAGCACCTTCGTGTTTAACCTCGTGTTCTGCGCCACGACCGCGACGATCGTCTCCGGCGCCATGGCGGAGCGCACGAAGTTTTCCGCCTACTGCATCTATTCCGGCGTCATCAGCCTCGTGGTTTATCCCATTGAGGCGCACTGGATCTGGGGCGGCGGCTGGCTTAGTCAGCTTGGTTTTCACGATTACGCGGGCTCCTGCGCGATCCATATGGTTGGCGGCATCGCAGCCCTGATCGGCGCCATCCTGCTGGGCGCGAGAATCGGAAAATATGTGAAAGGCCCGGACGGAAAGGTCGTCAAGGTCAACGCCATCCCCGGCCACTCGATCCCTCTCGGCGCCCTGGGCGTGTTTATCCTCTGGCTCGGCTGGTACGGGTTCAACGG